>QCIQ01000057.1 GCA_003216595.1 Prochlorococcus sp. AG-402-M18 | reverse complement strand
TTGCCATGGAAATATTGACCAAGTAGTTCCTAAAGCAGCTTCTCAGAAAAGCTTTGATATTTTATTAAAAAATGAAGTTAAATCAGAATTATATTTTTTTGATGGAGGCCATGAAATAACAAACGATCTAATTGAACATTGCCGAGAAAAAATCAGGCAAGAATTTCTAAGTTAAACAAAAGCGTATTCATACTCTTCAATTTCTTCCCAATCATCTGCTGTGAGCTCTAAACCAGCAAAAATTTTGTCTTCACCAAGAAATTCAACAATAACTCTCAGTGAGGGGAAAAGAAAGTGATTCTCCTCAGCATACTGAGCACTAAACAAACCTTTCTCTCCCCAGAAGAAGCGATCAGTAGTATGTTCATTACGACGAACATTTAGTATCGCTGGTGCATATAAACCCTCTTCAGCAATAAAGCGTCTTGCTGCAGTTACTGGTTTATGTTGGCCTGTTGCTAAATGAAAAATAGGAACATGGGACATAACTCGCTGGCCTGCAAGTCTGCGTCTGCTAATTCTTTTACGCTTCTTAGACATGAAAAAACTACCTTTATTGGGTGGTGAGTGGGTTAGAGACTTTTCTTTTGTATTAGCTCTGGCTGAAGCTAAAGTTTTTTAGAAAAATAGATTTGAAATTGAGATGGAAAGTTTTTCTCAAATAATTCAAAGTGGACTACGGAGGTTACCCATCAATCTCTTCCGTAGACTTAAAGTCACTCAAAGTGATCACTTTTTAATTAAATTTGAGATAACCTCCTGTTAGGGATCTAAAATCTTTATTCACATCTTAATACTTTTTTCAAATTTTTCAAGTTTTTGAATACTTCTTTTCCCTTGTCTACGATTGCATAATGAGCTCAATGCAGTATTCAGAACGGTTTTTGAATTTTGTCCAACAACAGTTGATGAGCTTTCAAGCTGATCAAGAATTAGAACATGTTGTTGTTTAGGTAGCTCGATCTGGAGACAGTGGGTCGCCTACTTTGGAAGTAGTTGGTCAGTGGCCTAAGTCAGAAAAAATCTTGCAGCCAGTAGAAACTGATATTGCTCTTCGTACTCCTTCATCAAACAGAAGATGGTACCCGTTACAAGAGGGATCAATATTGTTGGGCGTTATTCGTGCGGAGCGAATTGCTTCTGATGAAGAATGGCCTGAATTCCTAGATCAAAGGTTGCAATCAATGTCAATTTTACTGGCTAATTCTCTTGCCTCTGAACTTGATAGAAAGAGGTTGTCAGATCAATTAGATGATCAAAAGGAGCAGATATCATTAATGGTTCATCAATTAAGAAATCCACTAGCTGCGCTTGGAACATATGCAAAACTTCTTTTGAGGAAAATAGGTCCTGAAAGTGAACATGAAAACCTTGTAAAAGGTCTAATCTCAGAACAAGCACAAGTTAATAAATATCTTTCAGCGCTAGATCAACTTAGTCAAGTGAAACTACCCCAAACTGATGATGGATCAAACAGATTGCTCTTGCCTCCACTTTTGCCAACTGAGACTAATATTAGTGTAAAAAGCTTAATAGAACCATTGCTTGAAAGGGCTAAAGCTAGAGCTAATTTGCAAGGCAGAAAATGGTTTAGTCCTTCAGAGTGGCCATTATGGATGGAATCAAGTTCTATTTCAGAGGGCGTTATTGCTGAAATTGTTGCAAATCTACTGGAAAACGCATTTCGTTATAGTCCTCCTCAATCATCTATCGGAATAGAATTAGTTGAAGAGGGTATATGTGTTTGGGATGAGGGTATTCCTATAAAAGAGGAAGAAAGAGAAAAGATTTTTGAGAAAGGTTTTAGGGGTGAAAGTGGTGAGAAAATGTCTGGGAGTGGAATTGGTCTTGCTTTAGCTAGAGATTTGGCTAGACAATTAGGTGGAGATTTAAAGCTAGTTGCCAATCCGAACAGATTTAAAAGTTCTTTACCGAAATCAGGAAATGCTTTCGTTTTTAATTTGGAACCAAAATGATACTTAATAGTAATAAATTAATTGTTTCTGTTATGACTAAACTTGCTCCGTAGCTATCTCCACTATGTCCTCCCAAAGA
>QCIQ01000056.1 GCA_003216595.1 Prochlorococcus sp. AG-402-M18 | reverse complement strand
GAAGTCAGGCTTGAGTTCAATTGCTTTGATTAGTGATAATTCTGCTTCTTTAAATTTGCCAAGCTCTTTCAAAGTATTCCCTAAATTGAAATATGCAATTGCGTAATTAGGATTGATTTCAATTGCTTTATTTAAGCAACTTTCTGCCTCCTTTAATTCTTTAAGATCATGTAAAATAATCCCTAGATTGGAATAGGCAATAGATAGATCAGGCTTAAGTTTAATCGCTTTACGAATTAATAATTCTGCTTCTTCTAACTTCCCAAGATCTTTTAAAACTGCTCCATAATTAGAAAAAACTATTGGATCTGAAAATCCTTCATTGATGAAATATTGATACAGTTTTACTGCTTCTGAAATGTTTCCTTGTGTATGAAACTTGAATGCTTGATTTATTATTTGTTCTTTAGAAGGCTTAGAGGGAGTATTAGTAGTAAAGGCAATGTTTTCTTTAATTTCTCCTAAGGCAAATGAAACTGGGAATGTTTTCAACTCAGTGCCTTCCTCCTTTTTATTTATTTTTTTCTCGGTCACATCTTTTGATTTCTTAAAGGATATTTTAATTGTGATTATATATCTTTCATTAGTGTTTAATTTTTAAAAAGAAAATCAACCTATGCTATTAGGCACGAAATCATCGAAATACGGCTTAAGTAGGCGACAAGCGAGGCGAATAACAGCGAAGGCAATGGATTTGATCGTTCAAGACTTTGAAGAGATCAATCTTGAGCGGCCGCAAATGGAGGTAAAACTACCCGTGAATCTTGAGCAAGGTATGCAGAAAGGACTTATTAATAATCAATCAAGTGGTGTTGCTGCCTGCGCTATACAAATAATTTCACTAGCTGGTTTGGCAGCTGACTCCTCGTATAACAATAGAGTGGGAAAAATCTAGTAATCAATTTTGCATTAGGTCAAAAGCAATGACTATTTGGATTCTTTCATCCTTAAGGAATAAAAGGAGTTCATTTAAAGCCATTGTTTTTATATGCCTAAGAGTTGTAGCTTTCTTATTGAATTAGATATTCTCACGCTTAATAGGTCGTTCTTGGCATGTTTGACAAATAGATGGAAGGGGATATTTCCCAAGCATGCTGGCACGTAATTTTTGTGCTTCCTCATTCTGGATCACGGTTTCAATAGAAGAGTCACGAACATTGCCTACTTTTAGTTGGCCATCATGGTCAAGACAGCATAGTGTTACGTCTCCGTTCCACAGGACCCCAACGTCAGTGAAGGGATGAGGACAATACGAATCTTGGCGTGTCTTTTTTAAGTCAAAGTCATCATTGACCCTTGTGTTGGCAAATGTAAATGCCCTCCAGAAGGTTAGCTTAATTCCTTTTTGTAAAGAGTAAGAGATAGATGAATACTTATTCTCTCGCACTAGATCATTGTCATTGTGATCTTTGCGCGCAAAGGGAGCCATGCCTAATTCATTTTCAACTTCAGCAACAAAATCATTCCATTCTTTTAGGATGTCCCCAGCCTCTTTTGAAGATCCAATAATACTCACATTTGAGGCCGTATTCTGGGTAACCATCACTCGTATATCTATATTGTTTTTGGTTGGATTCCCTTTTGCGAGACGTTTAATGTATTCACGAACTAACAAGCGAAGATTACCGATATAGCGCTCCCATGAAATACCAACTGAACCTCGAACATGATATGTATCTTCCGTGGGACTCATATGGCTGGCAGTTAATGTGCCATATAAGGCATCCAATATTTTCGAAACATTTTTAGGCCCAAGGGTGCTGATATTCGTTGTTAGATTGGTTTTTATTTTTTTTATAGACCCAAATTTTAAAATTTCAATCAATTCAGGGTGTAAGGTTGGCTCACCCATTAAATGGAGATGTACATGGTCAGCAAAGTTTTTATTAGCATTCTCTTCATATAGTTGTTTAACAAGCTCTAAATCCATAGAGCCAAGAAGACGTTGTTGAGAGTCAGATGGGCAAAATGTACAGTGGAAATTACATTTATTAGTTAATTCAATAAAAACGTTAGTAGTAGCTGGAGAAAGTGATTCATCGCCAACTGGATGGATCCCAGTACGGATGGAAAAGGCTTGTTGGTTA
>QCIQ01000055.1 GCA_003216595.1 Prochlorococcus sp. AG-402-M18 | reverse complement strand
AAGAAAGCGTAGGAAATGGTAATATAGTAAGTAGTAGAATTAATGAAATCAGAATTTAGTAGAAGATGGAGGAATCTATTGATAAAAGCCAAAGTGTAACAGATCTCACTAAAATAAAAACATTCCCAGTTCAGATTCCTTTCAAAGATATAAAAGAAAATATTGCTATAAATATTAATACAATCAATGAACCTTCGAAAGAACAAGTAATTAACCAAGCAATTATTTTTCATCTTCAGGGTAATATTAAAGAAGCGTCAAACTATTATGAGTATTGTCTTGAAAATAATTTAATTGATCACAGAGTTTTATCTAATTATGGAGTTATATTAAAAGATCATGGGAACCTTAAAAAAGCAGAATTTTTAACACGTAAATCAATTCAGATTAAGCCCGACTTCGTGAATTCTTATTTAAATCTAGGAATCATATTAAATGATCTTGGCAACCTTAAAGAAGCAGAGCTTTACACGCGTAAAGCCATTAAACTTAAACCTGATTTAGCAGAAGCCCATTCAAATTTAGGTAACATATTGAAAGATCTTAAAAGGTTAACTGAAGCAGAATTATCTACTCGCAAAGCAATTCAACTTAAACCTGATTTCGTAAATGCTCATTTAAGTCTAGGAAGCATAATGAACGATCTTGGCAACCTTAAAGAAGCAGAGCTTTACACGCGTAAAGCCATTAAACTTAAACCTGATTTAGCAGAAGCCCATTCAAATCTTGGAACCATATTGAATGATCTTGGTAATCTTAAAGAAGCGGAAGTCTATCTAAGAAAAGCTATTGAAATTAATCCAAGACTAGCCAAAGCAAATTTTGCTCTATCAATTCTTAATCCATCCTCATATAAAAAAAGATGGCAGGAACAACTTTTTTCTGAAAGCATCCTAAAGAATCAAAGAAAAAAAGATCTGATTGACATTTACTTCGCTAGAGCAAATATATTAGACGCAAATTCTAATTTTTCTAAAGCTTCTTATTTTCTGGAGAAAGGCAATAACTTGAATCGTGATCTATATGGTTCAGATTATTCATACATCAGAAAAAAAATGGAAAGTTTTGATCAATTTCGACAAGAAACTAAAAACAATTTAAATCAAACAAGTAATATTCCTATTTTTATAGTTGGGTTACCAAGATCTGGTAAAACAATGACCGAATCAATACTTTCTTGTAATGATAAATTGATAAAATGTGGAGAGAACTTAGCCCTTGAAAAATCTATAGAAATATATCTAGAGGCAAAAAATAATACACTTAATCTAAGTCTAAATGATCTTTATTTTGATCAATTAAAACTCAATAATATTTATAAATCATTTATTTGTACAACAACACCAATGAATTTAATCTACACTAAATTAATTCTCAGTCAAATCCCGAAAGCAAAAATTATTTATTGCTATAGAAATCCTTTGGACAGCATAAAAGAAATCTATAAAAAGCATATGGAAAATAAAAACACTTACTCCTGCTCTATAGTGGAATCAGCAAATCTTTATATAGAAGTATATTATTTAATGAGAAAATATAAAAAAATGTTTGATTCTAAAATATATTTTCTAAATTACGATAAGCTAGTCACAAATAGCAAAGAAGAAATAAAAGAGCTTCTTCGTTGGCTTGAGTGGAGCAATGATAGTAAATACTTAGAACCTAATCTAGATCCAACAACAATAAAGACATCAAGGGCATTGAATTCAAAAATTATAAATAAAGATGAATTATACAGCTGGAAGAATTATCATGAACTTTTGAAGCCGGCAATAAAAATATTTAAAAATAGCAAACAATTTAATAAACTAATTCAATAATAATTAGCACAGTCTAAGTCAATAATCTATAATTTTCACCATATGAGCTATTAATCATAAAATAAATTACTATTAAAAAGCATATAGATATTTGAAGCTAATTAGCAATATATCTTCATAAGTATGAATTATTTATTTTTTTAAGTCGGAAAAATAATATTTAATTCCTTTTCAAAAGGCTCTGGTTTTTTCTGGGTGGTCTATAATATTATTTTATATATGAAATAAGGCCTCTTCTTTGCTTGAAATATTAAGATTGAAAATACATTAAGAATAGAGGCTAGGTAAAAAAGACT
>QCIQ01000054.1 GCA_003216595.1 Prochlorococcus sp. AG-402-M18 | reverse complement strand
ACACCAATATCTGTTAAATGGAAATTAGTAAATCTACTAGCGTAAATAACTTTTTCTTATCTTATAAGTTCTCTTGACTTAGATAAATGGTTGATTCATTAATCAACCATTTCACCATGCTTAGTTGTCTTTATTTTTTCTTAATAATTACCTGAATGTACTTTTCTATAAAAGCTACTTCTGCTATCTTTTACCCCAACTAAAATAAATAAGTTAATACAATGTCTGATAACGCACCACCTCCAGCGCCGCCAGCAGATTTCTCACCACCTCCAGCGCCGCCAGCAGATTTCACCCCACCTCCAGCGCCGCCAGGATTTGGACCTGGAGATGCTGGATACAATCCTATCGATAACACGCCAGGTTGGACTTCCCCTGAAGATGAGGCTCTTGCTGCTCTAGATGGACCCCCACCTGGGGCTAATCCGCCTGGATATATACCACCTTTTGACCCGCAGCCCGGACCAGATGGCGAAATTAGCGCTCGAGACGCAGCTGAAAAAGAGGAATGGGATAATGCAGCTGCAGAAGCAGGACTTACTCCTGAAGAATTTGCGCAAACTGACGCTGCTAGAGCCCTAGGAGATGAAATTGGGCGAAGGAATCATGATTACAACAGCACGATACCAACAGTATTCCTTCCTGAAGAAGCTGCCGCTGCCGCTGGGTTAGTTGGTGATGATTGGACAGAGACTGAAATGGGTAGAGATTATGCGCGTGCTGTTGAGAGAGGTGAATTACCACCTGAATACCTTGATCCTTCGCTCCTTGATCCGACTAATGGGGCTGAAGAGGCGCCTCCCAATGGGACTAAAGCTGGCCAAGATGAAATTGACGGATGGGATAGAGGTGAGGACGGATCCTTAATGCCCCCAGCCAATTGGGCTGTTGATGGTGAAGGTGGATATGTCTACTCTCCTCCTTCTCCTCCACCAGGAGCGTCTACAAGTGAAGCAGAAGCGGCAGCAGCAGGGATGACTGTTGCTGATTGGGCTTTAACAGCAGAAGGTAGAGCTTTCGCAGAAGAACAAGAGGCTCTAGCCCTCGATCAAATGGCCGCATCCAACGGCGGAGTTATCCCTCCAAATACTCCAGCTCCTCTAGACCAATCGGATTTTACTGATGAGTTCCTCCTCGCTGAATTTGGAGTTACGCAAGCCGACTATAATCCTGAAACTGGTGGATATGGTGATGCTCCAGCTTTCTCTGATGAAAGAATAAGGATTGCGCAAGAAAAATTTGATAGACAAGAACAATTAAGAGCTTTAAACGAGAAGGCTTGGAATACGGAAAATGGATATGGAATTGATTATGGAGATGTAGATGGCTATAACACTCTTGGCTCAGATGGCATGGCTAGACCAGCTATTGGAGCTAAAGCTCCTGAACATGTGGTTTCAAGTTTTCTTAGAGATGAAAATGGCAATATAGAAATTCCCTCTGATTGGAGATATGAAGGTGGCGAATTTCTTTATGATCCTCCTGGTTGGGAAATAAATGAAAACGGAGAATATATAGATCTAGGTGATGAAGCTCGACGTATCGCTAACGAAGGTCCTAGAGGATATATTCCAGAAACTGAAATTCAGAGAAGAGGTAGTGAAGCGACTGACGCTCAAATACTTGGTTGGGAAAGAGGAGATGATGGAAGTATTATGCCTCCCCCAGATTGGGCTGTTGATGGTAACGGGGGATATGTTTATTCTCCACCCTCTGCAATTGTTGATGGAGTCAGTGCAGATACGTTTGATTCATCAGATATATCTGACCTTCAATCTGATCAAATTAAAAATTTAGGGAAATATCATATTTCGTCTTTTGATCCAACTGCGATGGCTGGATTTGGGAAAGACCAAGTAGCCAATTTTGATCCAACGGCGATAGGGGGGTTTAGTAAAGAGCATTTCGCAGCATTTGATCCAACCGCAATGGCTGGTTTTGATCACACGCATGTAGCAGCGTTTGACCCAATGGCTGTTGCTGGCTTTGACGACAAACATATAGCTGCTTTTGATACTGCAGCGATGGCAGGATTTAAAGCTGACCATGTTGCTGCTTTAGATGCAACAGCTATTGCAGGCTTAGGTAAAGATCAATTTGCTGCATTTGATCCAGCGGCCATGGCAGGTTTTAAAGCTGATCATTTTGCCGCGATTGATTATGGC
>QCIQ01000053.1 GCA_003216595.1 Prochlorococcus sp. AG-402-M18 | reverse complement strand
TTCAACTCAATCCTAATTTCACTGAAGCTCATTCCAATCTAGGAATCATATTGAGAGATCTTGGCAAATTACAAGAAGCTGAAATCTCATACCGCAAAGCAATTCAACTCAATCCTAATTTCACTGAAGCTCATTCCAATCTAGGAAATGTATTGAGAGATCTTGGCAAATTACAAGAAGCTGAAATATCGTATCGGACAGTAATTGAACTAGACCCAAATTTTGTTGCAGCCAAAATAAATTTAGATTTTATCACTAAGCAAAAAGTTCCTCTATGGCATATTCCTATGATGAACGACGATCTAAGAAATAATGCTTATTTAACAGCTATAAATAGCGCCATTAAAGATAATGAATATGTATTAGAAATTGGTACTGGATCAGGATTACTTTCGATGATGGCCATTGATGCAGGAGCAGAAAAAGTCATTACTTGTGAAGTCTCAGAACCAATTGCTGAAACAGCAAGAAAAATAATCAAAAAAAATGGTTATTCAAATAAAATTGTAGTTATAAACAAAAAATCAACTGAGTTAAATATTGATAAAGATTTAGAACAGAAAGCAGATCTAATTATTTCCGAAATTTTATCTTCTGAATTTGTAGGAGAAGGAGTTCAAAGATCATTATCAGACGCGAACCAAAGATTGATCAAAAAAAATGGGCGAATGATACCTGAAGCTGGAGAAATTAAAGTTGCATTACTTGAAAGCAGTCCAGAAATAGAAAAAGAGATGTTTGTTCAAAAAGTAAATGGGTATGATCTTTCAGAATTCAATAATATTATTGGAAAAAAATTGAATGTCCATTATCTTGGCAGAAAAACAAAAACTTCTTTTTTAAGCGAAATCAAAGTCCCTTTTACTTTTGACTTATATAGCAAAGAGATAATTAATCGACAAGAAGTAATATTAGAAATACAGGCTAATAAAAGTGGAATATGTCTGGGTTTAATATCATGGCTAAAACTTAAGCTTTATGAAAATATTGACTTCGAAAACAACCCTAGTGAGAGTTGTACATCTGGATGGGTCAACCCAATTTATAAATTTAATCAGCCATTAAAAATTACAAAAGGTCAGGTAATAGCAGTCAAAGCTACTCTTCTGAACGATAGAATATGGTATGAATTTTTATAGTTAAGAAACACCAAAAATTAAATTCTGACCAAGAAGTAGATCTATCGGTTAGCTACTCTAATTGGTTGCTTAGCCAAATATTCCATTGAATCCCATCCCCATAATAAATAATTTCCTCTCTATTCTCATCGAACAACTTTAGGAAAGGCTTAGAAAATTTCTACACTTTTGAATTGAGATTTTCACCCATAGAGCTACATCTAAACGTAGACAACTAATATCAAAAGCTACTTAGTCTTATCACTCAATGCGTTCAAAAATATTCTTTTAAGAAAGAGTCTCAAATAGAATTGGAGTTAATAGTAAAATGGAAGAAGTGAGAAAATAGAAACAACGTAGATGAAGAATTCTAATCCAGACAAGAAGATTAATAAAATAATCGCTGAAGTCACAACAGTCACTATTCCATTAACTCTACAAGAAATCAAAGAAAATATTACTGTTTGTACTAATAATCCTTCTAAACCTTCTAAAGGACAAATCATTAATCAAGCATTCCAATATCACTCACAAGGCAACATTTCACAAGCATCAAAATATTATCAATATTTTATAAATAAAAACATCAAGGATGAAAGAGTTTTTTCTAATTATGGACTAATAATGATGAAACTTGGCAACTTACAAGAAGCTGAGTTATCTTTCCGCAAAGCAATTAAAGTTAATCCTAAATTTACGGATGCTCATTTAAATCTAGGAGGCATCTTGAAAAAACTTGGTAACTTACAAGAAGCAGAAATCTCAACTCGCAAAGCAATTAAACTCAATCCCAAACTAGCTTCTGCTCATTACAATTTGGGTACAATCCAAATTGAACTTGGTAACTTACAAGAAGCAGAAATCTCAACTCGCAGAGCAATTGCACTGAATCCTCAATCCACTAAGGCGTTTATCAATCTAGGAAATATATTAAAAGATCTTGGCAAATTAGAAGAAGCAGAAATCTCAACTCGCAAAGCAATTGAGCTCAATCCTGATTCCACCACAGCGTATTCTAATCTAAGCGAAATATTAATGGATCTTGGCAAATTAGAAGAGGTAATTCGTTCATCAAAA
>QCIQ01000052.1 GCA_003216595.1 Prochlorococcus sp. AG-402-M18 | reverse complement strand
ATAGGTTACCGTATTACTGAAGGTTGGGATTGGGGAGATTGTTTATGGATGGTACTGATAACTATTACAACAATTGGTTTTGGTGAAGTTGAGGTTTTAAGTTCAGCAGGTCGAATAATAACTTTTTTAATCATAGGAGGAGGGTTATTTGTGGTTCAATTAACTCTCCAAAGGTTTATACAATTGTCCGAACTAGGATATTTCATAAGATTAGAGGAGTTAAGATTAAGGAGATTAATTAGGAGAATGAAAAATCATGTAATCATATGTGGGTATGGTCGTACGGGAAAAGAAATTGCAGACCAATTAAAATCGGAAAAAATATCTACACTAATCATTGAAATAGACTCTTCAAGAAGGGCCGAGGCGGAGGAGAAAGACTTTAACGCGCTATTGGCAGATGCCACTATGGATGAAACATTATTAATTGCAGGTATAAAAAATTGTCGCAGCTTAGTTGTTACGCTTCCAAGTGACGCAGCAAATTTGTATGTTGTTCTTAGTGCAAAAGCACTAAATGCTAATTGCAGATTGATCGCTAGGGCAGCAAACGAGGAAGCTGCTTATAAATTAAAACTTGCAGGAGCTGATGCGGTAGTAAGTCCATATGTTGCAGCTGGAAGGACTATGGCCGCTTCTGCTTTAAGGCCTATAGCAGTAGATTTTATTGATTTACTAGCGGGATCAGATTGCGAGATAGAAGAATTCAAACTCACCAAAGATTTAGAAAAAATTGAAATCTTCAAGAATCAAACAGAAAGTGTTTTTGACTTTTTCAAAAGAGGTGAAGCATTGCTTTTAGCAAGTAAAGTCTCTGGTAAGTTATTGGGTAATCCTAAAGAAAAAGTATCTATTTCTCCTGGTATGATATTGATATTCCTTGGAAGTCAAGAGCAATTAAACAGAATTAGAGTTCAATTGAAAGACGTGCTTGTAAAAACTACATAGTTAATATTTGAAACATCTAAAGCGAGGGTAAACTCTACAAGCAACATATAACGCATTAAAAAAATAGTGACTAGAACAAAACAAGTTGATACTTAATAAATGCCATTACAAACAAAGGGAAAGCTAGTTGAGAACGTATTTTCACAAGATTACGTAGATTTTCTGAGCGAAGCTGGTTGGAGGTTAGAAAAAAAACTTCCATCTAACACTAACAATTACTCCGATCTACTAGAAGACACTGATTGGAAATCCAATGATATTGATTTTAAATGCTCAAAACATTACAGAAGAGATCTTGATGCTTTGAGTTGAGACTATTAATATGTAACTAAAGATATAATTTATTTATAGATCTCTCGAAGAGATGTATAAATAAGCAATTACTAAACATATGGTGTCACAAAATCAATCTTGGAAAGTATGGTTTTTTGTCTTGTGCCTAAACTTAATCGCAATTGGAGGAGCTCTTTACCTTAAGTCAATTGGAATCGACCTTTACGCATTCAAAGGCTCCTCATGATTTAAAATTAACTAAATATTTGATAAAACAAACGTAAATTTTAATAGTAAAATAAATGAAAAACAAAACTGAAAGCAATTGGAAAAAAGTAATTGATAATCTATTAATTTATAATCTTTATATCTTAATAGTAGGATCCATATTTCTTGGAATTAGTTTTACGTTAAGTGTTAATGGTAACTCCGATTTATATAAAATATTCCAAAAACTCTGGTATCCACTATTTATCCCCTCATTAAGTCTATTCTTTACAGCGATATTAGTCGAAGCTATAGTTAATAAACTTGAAAATCAAAATAAAAAGTAAAATCTTATATGTTTATGCTTTCAACATATAATAACAATAAATTGATTATTCCTTTAATTGTAATAACATAAAAATATAATTATTAAAGAGGCAATTCAATTCTTCCATGATTAACGATCTAGCTAATTGACACGAAGAGATGACTATTCCCAATAATGAAAAAGAAGAAAAAAATGAATATGAAGACATTCAATCCTATTTCCAAGGTCTTAGAAGCAAAATGTGTCAATAAATATTTTCTAATCATGGATAAAATTGAAGAACTTACTTATAAGGATCTAAGCGAATCCGAATTAGACAGTATTAAAGATATGTATATTTCAAGTCGAGTTAACGCTATGACTGAAAATGAACTAAGAAAATTCGTAAAGGAAATCATCATCGATCAAATCAAAGGTACAGTTGGTAATGCGGAAGAGAAGGAAGCTTGGGAAGAAATAAAAGCTCATTTCTCAGAGGACTTAACACAAAAGA
>QCIQ01000051.1 GCA_003216595.1 Prochlorococcus sp. AG-402-M18 | reverse complement strand
GCAGGTCCGCCATTTGAGCCATTTAGCTTAACTCCAAAATCACCTTCAAGTCCACCTGGATTGTGACTAGCAGATAATATAATTCCACCTATTGCTTTATTAATTCGAATCAAATTAGAAGCCGCAGGAGTCGACAAAATTCCATCAACAGTTGTTATGACTTTTTGAATTCCATGTGCAGCTGCCATCCGAATAATAATGTCAATCGCTCTTTTGTTGCCATATCTACCATCACCTCCCACAACCAAAACACCTCCTTGCACTCCAGGAAGAGAACACAAGATTGATTCAATAAAACTTTCAAGGTAATGAGCCTCCTCGAATTGCAAAGTACTTTTTCTTAATCCTGAAGTACCTGGTTTCTGATCAGTAAAAGGTGAGTTTAATTTAACTGTAAGTTGGCTAAATTCTGTAGAAAACACTTTGAAAAAAATTAGTGAATGATATAAAAAATGAATCGAAAATGAAATGGAACACTTTTAATTCAGTGAGGCATTTCAGAAGTACGAAGCATTGCGACAAACCAAAGAGTACTTAATATCAACGCACTTAAAACACCAGGACCAAGTCCTAAACGCTCAATCGTAGTAGGAATTAATAAAGGGAAAGCAATAGCCCCTACTAATGGAGTAAAAGCAACAATTAAACGAACCATTAATTAAGTGCGATTAGATTTAAAACCATTCTGATTCAGCTTTTGTATTTGGATTTGTATTATCAACTGGAGTAACTCTCTCGAATTTCATTGTTATGTTCCTTGAATCAAACCCATCTTTGTCTATGGCTTTAATTGAATAGTTCTGAATACCATCTCTGAATGGGACTTGCAATCTAAAAGTTCCATCATTTGCTAATGGAACCTCTTCATCTTCGATAAACAATTTAGCTGAGGGATCAGTAGCTCCATACACAATTAATTCAGCATCAGCAACTAACCAAAAAGAACGTGCTTGAGGAACCCCTCCAATACCAGATTCATTCAAACCACTAGCCCAAAGCCCACTACCAGAATCATTATTTGAATTTAGATCTCCTGGAAAGCCCTCTTGGAATTCTTCTGAACCAACTCTTCGAGTTCTAAACTTTGTGGTCGCTGATTGATACAAGCGCTCATGCAAACCACTATCTGGCTGTTCTGATGCAATACTTTCTATCTTAGGATCAGAGGAAGTAACTGGGGCTTCTAAGCTAAAAGGAACAAATTGATCAAGAATTTGCTCACTTGGATGAAGTGAAGGTACTTTGGCTGAAGATGAATGGGCAAGTGACATCCATTGATGACCAATTCGATAACCGAGTTCAACCTTATAATCTCTTCCGCCTAAAGGAATCGGTAAGTACCACTCTGTACTGTGACTATCAACAACAACTTCTTGAAGAGTTCCAGGATTAGCTTCTCCATTATTTTTATTCGTGACATCAGCTAAACGCAAACAAAGCCGAATAGCTCCCTCATTTTGAGCATTAGAACGATCAACATCTGATATCTCCCAAAATACATATGCCCACTCTGGATCGCGAGGAAGAAAAACGACTTTGGTCTCTGAAGAACTTGAGTATTTAGTTTCGCTAGATGCCTCAGCTTTATTATTTATCAACTGTTTTTCGAGTTCCTTTTTTTCTTCGTAGAGAAAAACACCCTTAACCAAATCAGCCTTTGATTTTCTGCTATAGAGGGGGATGCCTAATTCACTAGCTTTAATACGAAGCTGACGAAGTGTTAAACGTGACAGGGATTCTTGATCAAAAGTCACGCCCATAAACCTCCATTTTTTGTTTGGGATCAGTGCGATAAGTATGTGATGAAAAGTGCTCTTCTCGTTGGTGTGGTCAGCATCTACTGACTCCAAGAAGAGATCAAAAAATGGTATCTATTTACAAAAAGCATTGCCATGACTAAAGACTAAGAGTTCATCACCAATCCACAAATTCCCAACAAAAAAAATAATTTCAAAGACAATCAAAAAATTAAATTCGAATTTTGACAATTTCGAAGACTTTTTTCTTTGGGATCACCCGCTTCAAACAAATTTTTCTTATCTAGGACCTAGAACAATTTCAAACCTGATATGCGTCGATTAAGTTTCTCAATGTCAAATCTAATGGAGCAACTTTTAAATCATTTGACAATCTCTCGAGTTGAATAGCTGCTCCAGAAAATTGCTCAAACATAATCTGCACAAACTCATCATCTTTTAGCATGATGGGATCCTTCAAACACCATTCAAGCCATTCTTCCTTCAAAGGGATCAAACCTCTTGAATTGTCCTTACTCATTGATTTAAAACATTGCAAGCAATGTGCAAGCATCCTTAAATGATGCTTTTCACTAGCTGAAAGGTTAGTCAAGCCGATCATATTTATATCC
>QCIQ01000050.1 GCA_003216595.1 Prochlorococcus sp. AG-402-M18 | reverse complement strand
AACTGAATCTGCAAAAAAGGCGCAAAAGGAAGCCGAATGGGCATATAACAAAGCAATAGAAAAGTTTTATTACTCAATGTTGGAGGTTGTTTTCCTAAGGATTAAAAGTCACCTGTCTACGGAGGGGCTAAAGAAAGTGGTGGAGATAGATAAAAAAAGAGCTAACAACGAAAATCTGGGAGTTGAATTTAGTCAAAAAACCTGGTCGGTATTAGCAGAAGCATGGACAGGTGCAGAAGGTTTGGCGATGACTAAGATCGCTGAACTTTATGGGCTGGAGATATCTGATTTGGATATTTCCAAAATTCAAACGCTTGATAAAAATGATAGTTCTCAAAAATGCACGCCATCAAAATAACTTTGATGTACATTGAATCTGCTGATTATCTTCACCGATCGATTTGAAGTTACAACAATTAAAAAGGTTCTTGAAAGAAAGAAAAAAGCTACTAAAAAAGAAATATCTTAAGGAACTTGTTGAAAAACAACCTAACTAGCTGTGACTTGAATGGGTGGAATTTATTCCTATGTCGTATTAGTCTAGGTTTATGACATATTATGCAAAGCCAAATTATATTCAATACGATGAGTTGTTTGATGACAACATTCATCCGTGAGAATTAGGGTATGAGAAGGAAAAAAGTTTAGTGATTCTGTTCACGAGAAATTTTAAAAATGTCAAATCATAATTTAATTATCGGTGGATCAGAGTCCGTTGCAGATTGTAATAAATCTGAAAGATGCTCAGGTGGTTTTTGCTCAATAACAGATGAAGAACTCAAGCAACTTTAATCAAATGTAAATTATGAAAAATTTGAATTTGAATGATCATTTTTTTATTTATTTAGAAGCGCTTACTTTTTTTCTTTTGTCTACAATGCTTCTCCTTTTGTATAAAAGCAATAAATGGTTCCAACGTTCTAGAGCTTTATCTAAAAAAGATGATTGAATTATCTATATGAAATATCTACTATTATTTACTGTCTTTTTGGGCCTAAGCACTCCTTCGGGAGCAGTTACAACCCGTATGTTTAAAGTTCTAGATACTTGTGCAAGATATAGGTTGAAAGAGAAAACCGCTTTGGTCGCAATAAAAGACCTTAAACTCAAATATGACGGTAAGGATGAAAGTGAGGCAGAGCTGTTTATCAAGTTGTATTGCTCGGTTTTTACGCCAAATGAAAATGTAGACTTTTAATTTATTTATGAGTCGTTTACTTGTTCTTCAGCATTTAGAACGTGAGCGACCCGGATTGTTTGTCAACCTTGCTGAGGAAAGAGGATTTAGTGTTTGTACTTTTCGTTTGGATCTAGGAGACTCTCTTCCAGAACTTAGGAATGGAGATTTACTTTTGGTGTTGGGTGGACCTATGGGTATAAGAGACATTGGTACTTCAACTTATCCATGGCTTGTTGAAGAAATTGGTCTAATAAAAGAAGCCTTAAACCAAGGCGTTGGGTTGATAGGAGTATGCTTGGGTGCTCAACTTTTAGCCTATGCAGCTGGTGGTGATGTTGAAATAATTCAGGAGGAGGTATCCCATCAACCATTAGCTGAAATAGGGTGGGACAATATCTATCCTCAATCACTAGAGGATAACTTTAAATTGACAAGACTTTTAAGACATCCTTTCCCTGTTTTGCATTGGCATCGAGATAGAATTTTATTGCCTAATTCTGCAGAGCTTATCGCTAGTAGTTGTAGATGTAAGGAGCAATTATTTAGTATTGGTCCATTAGCTTATGGGATACAATTTCACGTTGAGATTGACGATGAGATGGTTAAGACGTGGATTTCAGAAGATCATAAATTTATTTCTTCAGCATTAGGGGCAGACGGTCAATCCATTTTAAAACAACAACAAAGAGAATTTGGTCATAAAACATTAGATTCTAGATTAGAGTTTTTAAACATTTTATTTGACCTATTAAGCTAAATAAAATTTTTAGCTGCTTAAAGTATTTACTTAAATGATCGATGACTTCACACTGGCGCAGTGCAGAAAAGATAGGGAAGTTCTTCAATTAAAAATTAAAAATCTTGAGCATGGTATCAACGAAGCAGAAAAAATGATTGCGGAGTCAAGTATGAATGATGAGGCATTAACCTTTTTAAGAAGAAAAGTCGCAGAATCTAACCAAGATTTAGCAATTCTATATTTAATCCATTAAGTAATCTTCATTGGAATTGTTTTGTTGAAATTCGACTTTAAGATCTTCATGAAGTGAGTAAGCCGTACATAACCGTATCTTCCATTTATAAAATTCATACTTTACATTTGTTTACATCAACACCACGCCAGTAATGACAAGTTCATCTTCTTCTCAAGTAATCACTGAGTACGGCAAGCAAAACATCTTTGCTCGTGAAACACAGCCTCAGCTTGTAGAGGACTACACCAGCTATCCAGAAGAAGCAGAAAAGACAAATGGCCGTTGGGCAATGATCGGAATGGTC
>QCIQ01000049.1 GCA_003216595.1 Prochlorococcus sp. AG-402-M18 | reverse complement strand
CAACTTGTAAGTCATAAATTTCAGCAGAATGATCACTTAGATAACCATCTGTTTGGTGATGAAAATTTTGTAAATAGTAATCAGGATAATCTTCCTCATTTACATTTCTGGGGATCTCTCTAGTTTTATTTTTTTTTCGTCTTTGCCAAGTTTGTGGCATATCTAACCAAACTAAAGGATATTTCTTTGCCCACTCCAACCATGGAGCTTCGAATAGTTGCGATTTAGGATAAATGCCAGCCTCTGCCTCTTCCCAATCAATACTTTCTAACTTTTCCATTGATCTTCTAACTTCTTTTATTAGACCTTTATTGATCGGAAATTTTCCTGGAGATGCTTCAGGCTCAAAGACTTCCATTAACTTTGTACTCAACTCTTTATGAGCCAACCCAGCAAGGGTTTTCCCTTGTTGCAGAGTGTGATATGCAATTTTTTTAAGGCTTGGCGCTGCCATGAACCATTCATTAATTAATGTACTATCTAACAGATTTGATTGATTAGTGACGAGTTAACAAAAAAAAAATTAAGGTCTATGCATATTTGTACATAGACCTTAATTATCTATTCTAAAAATTAATAAAGGAATTTGGATTAGGCATCGTAGTACATAGTGAATTCATGAGGATGGGGCCTTTGTCTTAGTTGTTGAACTTCTTCGTATTTAAGTTCTACCCAGTTATTGATGAAATCTTCGGAAAATACGCCCCCTTCAGTTAAATATTTATTGTCACTTTTTAATGCCTCTAATGCATCGTTCAATGATGAGGGAACAGTGTCTATTTTAGATAATTCCTCTGCAGGGAGTTCAAAAAGATCTACGTCTACACCATCTCCAGGATCAATCTGATTTTTGATTCCATCAATACCTGCCATCATCATTGCTGAAAAAGCAATGTAAGGGTTGGCTAATGCATCACCCGATCTAAATTCTAGCCTCTTTGCTTTTGGACTTGGTCCAGTTAAAGGAATTCTTACGGCAGCTGATCTATTACCCTGTGAATAAACTAAATTAACGGGAGCCTCGAACCCTGGCACCAATCTTTTGTAACTGTTGGTAGTTGGGTTTGTAAATGCAAGGAATGATGGTGCATGTTTTAGTATTCCACCTATATACCATTTAGCAGTTTGCGATAAATTTGCATAAGTTCCTTCTCCATAGAATAAAGGTTGCCCTCCTTTCCATAAACTTTGATGAACATGCATTCCAGTTCCATTGTCATTGAAGACAGGCTTGGGCATAAAAGTGGCCGTCTTACCATATTTTTTTGCTACATTTCTGACGATGTATTTGTAAATCATTACATTATCGGCTGCGTTAATTAGGGGAGCAAATTTCATACCTAATTCATGTTGGCCAGCTCCAGCTACTTCATGGTGATGCTTCTCAATGGGTATGCCCAATTCACCCATTAAAAGAAGCATCTCAGATCTCATGTCTTGAGCTGTGTCATTTGGTGAGACTGGGAAATATCCTTCTTTTAGTTGGATTTTGTATCCAAGGTTTCCACCTTCTTCTACTCTCCCTGTATTCCAGGGGGCTTCTATGGTGTCAACGCTATAAAAACTTCCACCTTCCCCTGAGTTATATCGGACATCATCAAAAATAAAGAATTCTGGTTCAGGACCGAAGAATGCTGCGTCTGCAACACTTGTGCTTCCTAAATAATCCAGTGCTTTTTGTGCAAGTGCTCTTGGACATCTGGCATATGGCTCTCCGCTTCTTGGTTCTTGAATTGAACAAATCAAGCTAAGAGTTTTGTGATGGTAAAAAGGGTCTATCCAGCTTGTTGATGGATCTGGAACCATTGCCATGTCTGATTCGTTTATGGCTTTCCAACCGCGAATGGAAGATCCATCAAAAGCAAGTCCTTCTGAGAAAGAGCTTTCTTCAATGAGATCCGAAGATACAGTTAAATGTTGCCACTTTCCATGCAAGTCAGCGAATTTTAGATCTATTAGCTCAATGCCCTCATCCTTAATTTGACGAAGAACATCTTGAGAGGTCTTGCTCATGATGAATTTGATTTACAACAGAGATACTTAATTATGAAGGTAATAAGCGATTGCATCACTTTTTGTATCGACACGCACTTTTTTTAGACTTTTAACAGAAAACTTTGATTGTTTTCTGTCTTATTGGGAAAATCTAGCTAATTCCTATTGCAATCCCTAAAAAAAACACCCCGACTTTGCCTATTGCCTTTTAGGCTCGGTAGATATATTAAACGATCTGTTTTCTTGGCCACTCAAATTCTTCCTTCTGTTGATAATCAACATCGTAAAGATTTTGGTCCAACTGTTTCTCCTGAAAGGTTATTGCTTGGGCCAGGCCCGTCTAACGCAGATCCTGCTGTGTTAAAAGCCCTTTCTCAGCCTCCTATTGGTCACTTGGATCCTTTTTATGTTGACTTAATGGGTGAGGTGCAAGAATTGCTCAGATATGCCTGGCAAACTAGCAATCGTCTAACACTTCCAATGAGTGGTACAGGAAGTGCTGCAATGGAGGCGACGTTAGCGAATGTTGTTGAGCCAGAAGATACAGTTTTAGTCGCGATCAAAG
>QCIQ01000048.1 GCA_003216595.1 Prochlorococcus sp. AG-402-M18 | reverse complement strand
GAGATTGCGTCGTTAGGGTTGAGTTCAATAGCTTTACGAGTAGATAGTTCTGCGTCTTTTCCTTTACCAAGATCTCTATATACATTTCCTAGATTGTAATGCGCGTCAGCGAAATCAGGATTAAGTTCAATAGCTTTACGAAGTGATAATTCGGCTTCTTGTAAGTTTCCCTGCTCTTTCAAAATGATTCCCAGATTGGAGTGCGCGCCAGCGAAATCAGGATTAAGTTCAATAGCTTTACGAGTAGATAATTCTGCTTCTTGTAATTTCCTCAGATCTTTCAATATATTCCCCAGATTGGAATGCGCTTCAGCGAAATCAGGATTAAGTTCAATAGCTTTACGAGTAGATAATTCTGCTTTTTTTAGTTCACCTATATTCTTTAGAATTATTCCATAATTAGAGAAAACTCTGTAATCATTAAAACCTTGATTAATAAAATATCGATAATATTTTGCGGCTTTTTGAATATTTCCTTCTGAATGAAATTTAAATGCTTGACTAATTATTTGTTCTTTTGAAGGTTTGGAAAAACTATTAAAACTAACAGTAATATTTTCTTTGATTTCTTTTACAGCTAATGGAATTGGAAATGTTTTTTCTTTAGTGACTTTTTTGTTTTCTTGTTCTTGTTTTTTAGACTCCTCCATGGCCTTTTTTCTCTCTATTTTGATTCTTAAAATTGTACTATTAATTCCAATCCTGAGTTACTTTCTCTGAAATAATTTTGGTTGATATAATTAGTAAAAAAGTTGTCTTGTAGTATATCTCTACGTAGAGAACATAGGACAAGGGGACAAAATCACCGAATGGAAACAGGATGTAATATGATTTACGTAATCTCTATATGAATGTCTAAAACGGGAATATTAGAGGGCAGATATGTCTCCTATGAGTTTCACACACGTTTCACACGAGAATTGTGAGAAAATTAGTTGAGTCATAGACAGGGATTACAAGGAATATTTGGGGTGGGAACTATTGAGTGGGAATAGTTCAGGGCAGTAAAACGATGTCCACCACTCAAAAACAGGTTTTGTGCGGGTTTTGTGTGCTATT
The DNA here is from genome assembly GCA_003216595.1 of Prochlorococcus sp. AG-402-M18. GTDB lineage: Bacteria > Cyanobacteriota > Cyanobacteriia > PCC-6307 > Cyanobiaceae > Prochlorococcus_B. Next base: position 1,545 of record QCIQ01000048.1, on the reverse strand, counting down.
TATAAAGATGAAATCCGTTGATATGACAAGGGTTTAGGGGTGCTCTTTTGCGAAGGACTATTGAGTGGGAATGATTCGTTTACTAAAAGGTAGATATAGTCTAAAAAACAGAGTTTGTCACAAGTTCCTCTCCTGATATTAGTTGACGAAATAACAGGGATTTAACCCCTGCTTTGAAACTGTTGGGATGTTTTTCTTCAAATTGTGCCCAGTTTTGTAAGTTTGTTTGTGTTTTATCTTCTGGGAAATATTGCTTATAGAGAGATATTCTTGGATGAAACTTACCTTTTGTATAGGTAATTCTCAAACAAAACAGAGAGACATTGGGGAGACAGGTGAAATTGATCGCACATATGAAGGTTGTTATTTTCTCCATCCTTATTTGATGTCAAAGCATAAACATCTAAAAAAGAGGAATCCCTATATAAGACCTCTGTTTTTAAAATTGAATTGTATAGTTTGACCATCTCAATTCTCTTTATATCCAATTCATCAATTATTTCTTTTTTTCTTGTTGGTGCTGGAATACCAAAGTAATATTTTTTTGAGTAATTTGGAGATAGCATTTCTTCCATATAATCAAGATAACCTTTAATTGTTTTTTCGCATACTTCTGAAATTTCTTTATTATTTTTCATTGCGTAATTGAGTATTCCTTCATCTTTTCTACAATCTATTTCCCCAAAAGTAATAAATACTATGTCACTATAATTATGGTTTTTCATCTGTTGAGTTAATGAGTCTTTCCATTGATTATTTTTGTTATTAGCAAAATGCCATGCTTTCCCACCTGTTATCAAAACTGGTTGAATCGTTTTTACTTGTGAAAATAAGGATATAGTTTGATGGGCAAAAGAAAGACAATGACTCTCTCCAATATGAGGGATTTTTTTTAAGTCAGGATTATTATTTTTCTTCTCAAGTTTAGGATAGAGTAAAGCAATAAAGTTAAAGAAAGTAGATATATACTTTCTACTTTTTTTATCTTTAATACTATTGATTGCATTTTGATTTTTTAATTCCTTTGTTTTATTCAAATTCAATATAGTTTCTGCATAATCTCCTTTCAGTAAACTTGCGATTGTGATTTGTATTGATGCGTTTATCTTAAATCCTTTGTTGATAGATCTTGATTTAAGTATTGATTTTGATAGAAGAATTAATTCTTCTAATTTGCCAAGATCACTCAATATGATTCCCAAATTGTAATGTGCATCATAGAAATCAGGATTAATTTCAATTGCTTTACGGTATGACAATTCCGCGTTTTGTAATTTACCGAGATCTTTCAATACATTTCCCAGATTTAAATGTCCATCTGCATAATCAGGATTAATTTCAATTGCTTTACGAGTAAAAAATTCTGCGTCTTTTAATTGTCCAAGATCTCTCAATATATTTCCCAGATTTAAATGCGCTTTTGCGTAATCTGGATTAAGTTTAATTGCTTTGCGGTATGAGATTTCTGCTTCTTTTATTTTGCCTAGATCTTTCAATATATTTCCCAGATTGTAATGCGCATCTGTAAAATCTGGTTTAAGTTTA
>QCIQ01000047.1 GCA_003216595.1 Prochlorococcus sp. AG-402-M18 | reverse complement strand
AATGGAACTGTGAATGTTTTTACCTCAGTAATATTTTTATATTCTTCTTTTTTTCGATCAGATTCTTTCATTGATTCTTTTTAAAACTTTGCTAACTAACATTTTTCTCACTGTGAAGACTAGGTGATTTATGCATTAGGACTATTTGCGGAGAAAAATTTTAGTAAAGACTACTATTTATTATGTTTGCTATCATAATTGATTACAGGAAAAAAAAGCAGGATTTGCCTAAATTATTGGCATTCTTATTTCAGTCAGTAGAAACCGATGGAAGAATTACGTTTCAGAATCTATCAGCAGATAATTAATGTCTCTCCAACTGGAAGAACTTCTTTATTCAATAAAATATGTGGAGTTACCATTTTTATTTCGATTTTTTTCGCAGTTATCGTTACTGAAAATTCAATCGATTATCAATTTGGTGATCAGATAGATCTGTTGGATTGGATTATTGGTGGTTTATTTTGCGTTGAATATTTTTGTCGCTTATGGGTCGCACCACTTGAAAAAAAATATGGAAAAGGTTGGAAAGGCGTTGTACGTTACGCGTTCTCACCAATGGCAATTATTGATGTAATTGCCATTGTTCCATCTTTTATAGGAGTTCGTGCTGAATTAAAAATCCTCAGGATTATTCGTCTCTTAAGAATATTGAAAATTGGAAGAAGTGAAAAATTCAAGCAAAGTATCTATCATTTTAATTATGCACTTCGATCAAAGAGTCAAGAACTGCAAATTTCTATTTTTTATACGGTTTTACTTGTGTTAATCAGCAGCACTTTTATGTATCTTGCTGAATCTTCCATTCAACCAGAATTGTTAGGCTCCATTCCAAGATGTCTTTGGTGGTCTATTACAACTGTAAGTGCTGTTGGTTATGGTGATTCAATACCAGTAACAGTAGTTGGAAAAACAATTGCTTCTATAACTTCACTTATGGGTATTGCTTCAATAGCAATACCTACTGGAATACTTGCATCTGGATTCAGTGAGTCAATTGGGGTAAAAGACAAAAATAAAAATGTATCTAATGACAATGAGTTCGCTAGGAATACTTGACAAAAATGATATTTAAATCAAATAAGGGAAAATCTTTCATTCAAGAAGAAGTAATAGATCTCATGGTTTCATTGATTTCAACTGATGTCAATTCAGAAAAGAAGTGGAGAGGTTTCTATAACTCATTATCTATCACTGAATTTCAAGACGAATGGGATGATCATTAGAAAAATTAACTGAATCTAATACACTCCTATAGTGCCTTGAATGAGAATTGAAGCTTTTGGATGAAACTTGGTTGAAAGAACTTAATAACAGAAATCTTGTGTTGGAAGGACAAGATAGTTCTAAATGGGATTTTGCAACTGTCTCTTTGTCTTCTTCGGTGCTAAATAAATTAAGTCAGGCAGAACAAGCGAAATTTAAAATATCTGAATTCAAAAGAGCAACTAATGAAATTGAGCATTGGGCAAGAGTAGAAGAAATATGTGATTTTTTTGGAGTAGAGGATCCAGATTTGGTAGGAGGAGATGTCTATGTGAGAAGCTTTAAAAATCTGACTGTTGAGGAGGAGAAAAAATGGCTGGATTTAAGAGAGATTAATGATGAAATACCTGAGGGTTTTGGAGTCAAAGTCGATTGGGGTTGAGGGGAAAGCAAATGATTTTGCAGCACCTTTCAAATGCCATATATTCCCTATTAAAAATGTTTCATGTAACCTCCGCGGGGAAAAATAAGTAAGCAAATCACTTCTCCGCGTCCTGCCTTCAAAATTTTTGTAGATATTATTGAGTGGGCTTGACGGATACGTCTATACTTTAGTGATAATTTAATTTTTTGAGTTGATTCTTGTAATCTTGTTTGACGATATTATTTCTGGCTAAGGATTAAATTTTCTATAAGTGGGGTTTCTTGGAATGAAGGTCTTTTTTTAAATAATTGAACTCTTTAGGTCCTTTGATTTTTTCATTTGTAATTTGACTGACAGTTTGATCTCCTATTCTTTGAGCATACGCTATCCAGTTTCTCATTATAAGAAAGTCATTTAAATTAAATCCCTCAATACTTATTCTTGATTTACCCCACTCTTTTTTCCCTTTATCAATTTCTTTTTCGATATTTTTCCAGTTTGCGTTGTAATTCATTGGTTGATTTCCAGATATATTTATCTCTTTATATTTTGGGAATTCTAGTGGATATTCAGAACAACCTCTTTTGACTGTTGATATTAAATCAATTCTAATATTCTTTTGAATTTTAAAATTTACCTCTTTAGAAACTTTCAATGCTTCATCTAGACCTAAGCAATATATTAGCCCTTTATAAAAACCTGATATATTGGGTCTTACCTCGATTATACATTTTCGAGTATTGTTATTTTCAAGTTTTAAAGCATTAAATACTAAAAATAGTTTAATTAATTCAACTACTGAGTCTACTTCAACTTGAACTTTATAACAACCAAAGCAAAACTCAGGAATTATTTTATATTGATTAAAAATTAGCTTATGTCTTCTGCAATCCAAATTTATTTCATTTGTTTTAAATATTTGTGATAAAGAAGTTTCTAATTCTACGTCATATTTTTTAAAAACTTTAACTCCATTGTTGTATAGCCTGATAACTTCTCTATCAGTTATAAAGACATCATTTTTAAACTTTAGATCTATTGTTTTAAATTCTTCATTTATTTTATATAGTAGATTTGAACTAAGGTTCTCTGGTTCGAAAATAGTAAGTAAATTTATTAAATTATTTTTAGC
>QCIQ01000046.1 GCA_003216595.1 Prochlorococcus sp. AG-402-M18 | reverse complement strand
TTAAATCCACCAGTTAAATAAACACGAAAAACATGCAAAATAAGCATAAGTACCATCATTGAGGCACTCCATCTATGTACTGATCTAATCAACCAACCAAAACTCACGTCTGTCATCAGATAACTAACTGAGCTATATGCTTCGGTTACAGTAGGTTTGTAATAAAAGGTCATCGCGATCCAGTGTTATCCACCCAAACAATAAAAAATGTTGACATGAGGAGGAACGTATTTTGAAGTGACATCATCAGCTATGTCCTGTATCTCAAGACGTTCCTGGAACCAGTCATAAACCGGTGAAGAGTTCGCCATCCACTTATGCACTGTATTTTCAAATATCTTACTCGATGTGCCCCTTGGTCGCTGCAAAAGATCAATCCAATGCTTTCATCTGTTAAATCTATAACTAAGCTACTGCAAAGATTTTTTGCAGTTTTAATAAGCTTTGGGATTTTATTTCAAGTCTTAACTTCACCCGCTTTTGCACTCAATGATGGACAACTGCTGGTTATTGAAGCCTGGAATCTAGTCAATGAGGGTTATCTAGATCCTAAGAAATTTGATGAAATTCAATGGAAAAAACTTCGTCAAAAGGCCCTTGAAAAACCAATTAATAATTCTCAGCAGGCTTACTCAGCTATAGAAGCAATGCTTCTTCCTCTTGAAGATCCTTATACGCGCTTATTGAGACCAGATGATTATGAAGCTATGAAAAAAAGCAACATTGGGAGTGAAATTAATGGAGTTGGCCTTCAGCTGGGAGCAAGAAAAGAAGATGGGGAAATAGTTGTAATATCTCCTCTTGAAGGCTCTCCTTCCTCAGATGCTGGTATTACAAGCGGAACAATTTTAAAAAAAGTCAATGGTCAATCACCAAAAAAACTAGGACTTGAAGCAACAGCAGCAAAATTGAGAGGGCAAACAGGAACGCAAGTAATTGTTGAATTAGAGCAACCTGATAATGAAATCAAAGAAATTTCTTTAGAAAGAAGAAGTGTTGACTTAAGACCAGTTAGGACTAAGAGAATAAGAAATGAGTCTCATACATTTGGCTACTTAAGAATCACGCAATTTAGTGAAGGAGTTCCTGAACAGGTCAAGGAAGCGCTAGAAGAATTATCTGGGAAAGATATAGATGGTCTAATTTTGGACCTAAGAAATAACTCTGGTGGACTAGTAAGTTCCGGACTTGCTGTTGCCGACGATTTCCTTAGCAATTTGCCCATTGTCGAAACAAAAAAAAGAGATTCCATAAATGATCCAATCAGTTCTGGAATAGAAACTCTTTACGATGGGCCTATGGTTACGCTTGTCAATGAAGGTACAGCAAGCGCTAGTGAAATTCTTGCCGGTGCTTTACAAGACAATCAAAGATCTGAACTCATAGGTAATAAAACATTTGGAAAAGGTCTCATACAATCTCTAACAAATCTAAGTGATGGCAGTGGGTTAGCAGTAACAGTCGCTAGCTATTTAACTCCAAGTGGAAGAGACATCCAAAATCTCGGAATCGATCCTGATCGCCTCTTAGAAATGCCAGAACCACTTAATCCAGGTTCTGATGAAGACAGATGGCTTTTAGATGCAGAGCTGATTATGCAAGCGACTTTGGACAAAGAGGAAGTTTCAGAAAAGTTGTCAAAAGAAAGTCAAGTAAAAGAAGAACAATTGACTAACAAAGACATTGAATAAGTCATGTCAACAAGAACTTATTACGACCCTCTGCATAAATCAATTACATTAAACAGCTCAATCCCCGAGGAACAAATGGTGATGGAATTAATAGATTCCTCCCCATTTCAAAGATTAAGAAGAATCAAACAATTAGGTCCTGCATATTTGACATTTCATGGTGCAGAATCAAGCAGGTTCACTCATTCTCTAGGTGTATTTCACCTGGCAAGAAGAGCAATAAATCATTTATCCCATTTAGATTCTAGATTAAAAGAGCACAAATTTATTCTGTACGGAGCGGCTCTTTTACATGATTTAGGTCACGGCCCACTAAGTCATACAAGTGAGGAAATATTCAAAATAAATCATGAAACATGGACAGCAAAGTTAATAAATTCATGTCAAGAACTTACCACAATCCTTAATAGATATGGGGAGGGAAATGCAAAAACAATTTCAGATTTAATTCAATCAAGAGAAGCTCCACGAAAATTAATAATTTCATTAATTAGCAGTCAACTCGATTGTGATCGACTTGATTACCTAATGAGAGATAGTTATACTACAGGAGCAAGATATGGGCAGTTAGATATAGATCGCATAATATCAGCAATGACAATTGCGCCAGATGGAGATTTAGCCATTCACCCCAAGGGATTAATGGCAGTTGAGCATTATTTAGTTATAAGGAATTTAATGTATAGAAGCGTATACAACCATAGATTAAATGAAGTTTGCAATTGGTTATTAGAGCAAATTATAAAAACAGCAAGAAATATTGGTCCAAAAAAAATCTGGGCAGATAAAAATATGTCTGAATGGCTATGGAATCATGAAGAAATGAGCCTAAAAAGTTTTCTTTCTAATGATGATATAGTAATTGGTTATCATATTCATCATTGGCAAGAGTCTAGTTCTAATAATCTATCTAATCTATGCAGACGTTTTATACAAAGAGATTTATTAAAAGCATTAAATATATCCTCTTTCTCTTTAGAGATAAGACTAGAAACGCTAGCAAAAGCTAGAATACTATCAGAAAAATATTGTATTGAACCAGACATATCCTGTGGACTAAGAGAACAAATAGTTAAAAGTTATCATCCTTACAAATATGGACTTCGTTTATGGGATGGAGATAACTTACAAGCTCTAGAGAAAGCTTCAC
>QCIQ01000045.1 GCA_003216595.1 Prochlorococcus sp. AG-402-M18 | reverse complement strand
CAACTGCACCTGGAGACCAAATTGATGGTGGTGCAGGAACAGATACGCTAAATATCTCATTCTCTGGAGCGCATTCAGCGGCCTACACCTTAGATGCTGTTGATACAGATAATGTTGAAAAGGTTCTAGTTTCTAACTATGAAACTACAACTACATACGCAACCACAGTTAGTGGATCTCTCTTTGATTCAGCTCTAACAACTGTTGGACTTTCTTCTTCTTCTGCGTCTGGAGATACCACATTCAGTGGTTTAACTCAGCAAGTTGGCGCTGAAATGCGCAATGGTGCCGCTGATTTAACTATTACTTATGATCAAACAGTATTAAGTGGTAGTAGCGACGTTCAGAACTTAACTGTTTCTTCAGTTACTGGAGGTAATTTTAGTGCTGCTGGTGCTGAAACGATTTCGATTACCACTGAGCTAGCTAAATCAAAACTCACAGATGTTAGTTCAACTGGTTTAAAGACTCTCAAGATTTCTGGAGACCAGGCTTTACAAATTACATCTGCCTTAACTACTAAAACAATTGATGCTTCAGCTTCAACTGCTGGAGTAAGTATTGCACTTGGATCTGCGAATCAAACTGTTACTGGTGGATCTGGTGATGATGTCATCAATGGTGGCACCGTTGTTACTAAGGACGACACCATTAAAGGTGGATCTGGTTCTGACACCTTGAAGCTTACGATTGGTAATGCAACATACGATGGTGAAAAAGATGATGAGCTTTATAACGTTTCAGAATTTGAGACTGTAGATGTCGCTTCTACTGATAACAACGCAGAGCTTGAGCTTGATACGCTTTGGACAGGAATTACTGATCTTGTAGCTGCTGCTAATGTCAGGACTTACACGATTACCAACACTGTTGCTTCAACAGCCATTGCATTCACTCTGAATGGAGTTGCATATACAACAGCCGCTACAAGTGGAAGTCCTACGACTACTAAAAACGCGGCTCTTGTTGCAGGAATAATCAACGGTGTTGAAGGCTTTACAGCAACTAATTCTGGAGCTGTAGTTACTATTACTAATACCTCTGATAAGTCTGATGCGATCGAAATATCAGCTCCTACTGGTGGTTCCACCTCAGCAACAGTTGGTGCTTACTCAGACGTAACCTTCAGCGATGCTGCAGGTACTGAGACACTTACGATTCTTAGTGCTAACAAGGTTGTTTACACCCAAAAAGATGCTTCAGGCACAAGCGATGTTGCAACTGTAAATCTTACGGTTCAGGATGCTGATAAAGGATTTAATCAAACCATTGGAGATATTGATATTTCCAATACTGAGACGTTGACTATTAGTGCAACTGGTCTTGGCTCTGATTACACACAAACACTTTCAGCTCTTTCTGGAGATGCAACGCTAACAACATTAAATCTCAGTGGTTCCAACAACCTTACTGTTACAGACACAGCAACTGATAATACAAAGTTAGCGACGATCAATGCTTCGACTTATACAGGTGATTTGACATTCAGTGATGCTGTCGCATCTGTTAATCAAACAATCACAACTGGTTCTGGAAACGATTCAGTCGCTTTTGGCGCCAACTTAACTGAAAATGATGTTGTTGATTTAGGTGGTAACACAGCTCTTTCTGATGGAACAGCTGGTAAAGATAAAGTTACGGCTACTGGCAACCTCGGAACATCAGTAGATGATTCAGTTCTACAACTTAGCAATGTTGAGACATTCGAGTTAGCAACACAGGGAGTTGCAGCGACTTATATCGATGCTTCTAAGCTTGTTAATACTAGTAATCTTGCATTTAGTTCAACTTCTGGAACTGTTAAGATTAAAAATCTTCCAGCTACAGCAACAATTGGTGCAGGTATTGGTGCTGATGAGCTGTCTGCGACTCTTGATGTTGCGTTAGCCGATGAGACTGGTACTTCTGATGCAATAACTGTTGATTTCTCTGACACTGTTAATGGTGCATCAGGGATTACCTTTAAGTCGACTGGTATTGAGACACTGAATATCAAGGCCTCAAAGGAAGCTTCTTCTACTGCAACCAGTACATTCACCTTTGGTGAAAACGCTCCGGCAAGCATTGTTGTTACTGATGGTCATGCGGATGACACACTTGCATTAGGCACTCTGAATAAGACAACAACAAGTGTTGATGCTAGTGCTTACAAGGGAATTACCACTTTGACTGGTGCAACTGGTATTGCAATGACCGTTTCAGCTAACGGTAAGGTTACTAACTCCATCACTACCTCAACAGGTGATGACACGGTTACCTTGTCAGGAGACCTTGGAACAACAAGTAGCACAGTTGCATCGAGCACAGGAACTGACGTCTTGAACGCTACATTGAGTAATGCTGCTTCTGACTTCACGAACGTTAGTGGCTTTGAGACAATCAATTTAACGATTAAGGATTCAACAACTGCAGGCTTTAACAATGCGACTAAAGATGCAGGTCTGAATGATGCTGCAGTAAAAACCATCAATATTCTTGGTGGAAATGCGTTGTCTGAGTTTGAAATGACAACAGCGACGATCGATGATGCATCTACTGATCAAACGATTGATGCTTCTACTTTCGTTGGTTTTGTTGAGCTTAATCTTGCAACTGAAGCATTTGACTCATCATTAACGATTAAGGGTGGAGCTTCTACAAAGGACCAAGTCACCACAATCATTGCTGATACAGATAACAAGATTGCCTCAATGACTGGCATTGAGACATTGGTTGTTAACTCAACAGAAAATGATACGGCAGCTTCTATTGATTTAACTAACGTCACAGGCTTAACGACAGTATCAGCTAAATTCACTACTGGTACTAACGACGATCAAATTAGTCTTGTTAAACTTCCAGCTGGTACGAACGTCAAGTTAACGGCTACTCATGCTACTGCTGATAACTTAGTTATTGGTGCTGCTGACGCATCAACAACAACCACCGCTGCGACTGTTGAAGTTGCAGGCATGGCAAGTACTACAGCTACGGTTAATATCGATGCCGCTGGAGTTGAGACATTCACTCTCTATAACAAAACTGGTGGTAATAGTGCTGCGACGAACAACTTTGATTTGGCGGGTGTTACTCCAACAACAGATTCTAAGACCAAGATTATTGTCACTGGTGTTGGTGCAACATTGAAAAGTTTGGCAACTGATGTTGATACAGTTGATGCTTCTGGAGCGACTGGAGCTTTAACAATCGCATCAGCTGATCGTCCAAATACAGCGATGACAATTACCAGTAGCACTGGTGACGATGCAATCGCTATGGATCACAAGAATGACGTGATTGATGCGGGAACTGGTACTGATACTTTGACGATTACAGGAAATGGAGTCCTTGGTGGTTTTGCAGTTGATCTATCATCAACAACTGACCAGGTCACTCAATATGCTGGTGTAGAAAATCCTTCAATTCAGAAAGGATTTGAGAGCGTCGACTTAGGATCTATAACAG
>QCIQ01000044.1 GCA_003216595.1 Prochlorococcus sp. AG-402-M18 | reverse complement strand
TACAGAACTATGTGTGAGGAGTTGTTCTGTATATCCTTTCGATACAAAGATGGTAAAAACAGAAATAATCTCTTAAATATTGAGCAAGTATCTGCTTGGGGTATAAAAAAATAAGATATTTTCTACCCTTGCGACAATCAGAACTTTTTCTCAGAGAACTCTTAGAAGAATTGATTTCTCGACACTTTTGAATATCTAATTGTTCGTGTTTATATAAGAAATGAATTTTCTCAGTAATTATATCTACTTTTGAGAGATTAAAAAATCACAGTATCAGATCCGTATAGGTGATTCTTAAATAAAATAGAGAGACATTGGGGAGATAGGTGAGTTGTATCGCACATATGGAGGTTGTTATTTTCTCCATTTTTAGTTGATGTTAAAGCATAAACATCTACAAAATAGGAACCCCTAGATAAAACTTCCTTCTTTAAATATTCATTGTATCGGTTGACAATTTTAATTCTCTTAATATCTAATTCATCTAGTAACTCTTTTTTTCTTGTTGGTGCTGGAACACCAAAGTAATATTTTTTTGAGTAATTTGGAGATAGCATTTTTTCCATATAATCAAGATAACATTTAATGGTTTTTTCACATACTTCTGACATGTCTTTATCATTCTTAATTGCGTAATTAAGTATTCCTTCATCTTTTCTACAATCTATCTCCCCAAAAGAAATAAATACTTTGTCACTATAAGTATGATTTTTTATCTGTTGAGTTAGAGAATCTTTCCATTGGTTATTTTTGTTATTAGCAAAATGCCATGCTTTCGCACCAATTATTAAAACTGGTTGAATTTGTTTTAACTGTGAGGATATAGATAGAGTTTGATGAGCAAAAGAAAGACAATGACTTTCCCCGAAATGAGGTATTTTTTCTAAGTCAGGATTTTTATTCTCTTTCTCAAGGAGAGGATAGAGTGAAGTAAGAAATCGAGAGAAAGTTAATGAATGCTTTTTATTCTTTTCATCTTTAATACTATTGATTGCTCCTTGATTTATTAATTCATTGCTATTATTAATGTTTGATAATACTTCTGAATAATTTCCTTTTAATAAATTTACTATTGTAATATTTAACGAAGCAAATAACTTATATCCTTGATTGATTGATTTTGACTTAAGTGTTGATTGCGATAAATCAATTAATTCTTGTAATTTCCCTAAATCTAATAATACATCTCCTAAATTGGAATGAGAAGCAGCTAAATCAGGATTAAGTTCAATAGCTTTGCGACAAAATATTTCTGCTTCTTGTAATTTACCAAGATCTCTCAAAATACCTCCCAAATTAGTATGTGCCTTTGCTAAATTAGGATCTAGTTCAATTGCTTTTCGAAAGGATATTTCTGCCTCTTTTAATTTGCTTAGACCACTAAATATCCATCCAAGATTTAGATGTAATTCTGATTTATTAGGGTTGATTTTTATTGCCTTATTCATATATTTAAGAGCTCCCTCTAGATCATTATCTTCTTTGAGTAGAAAACCTAAATTAGAGTATGCTTCTGATTGATTTGGATATAGTCTAATTGATTGTAAATATAATTTTTTAGCAAGACTTTTTTCCCCTCTTCTTCTACAAATAATACCATAATTTGAAAGGATTCTTGGATCTGTATAACCTTGGTCTAAAAAATCTTGATAATACTTTGCTGCTTCTAAAATATTACCTTGTAGATGAAATTTAATTGCTGCATTGATTAGTTGTTCTTTAGAAGGTTTTGAAGCAGATTTTGTATTAATATTAATATTTTCTTTGATTTGAAAGTAATTATTTTCAATTTGGAATGTTTTTACTTCGCTACTTTTGCTTTTTCGTTGATTTTTTTCATCAGATTGTTCCATCTATACTTCTCTATCTTGTTATAACACTCATTTTACTACTAATGCTGCAATAATTTTTTTATTTTTAGTGCCATAAAGCAGCAGTTTTCTTGAATTATTGCCTAGGATATATCTAATTTAATTTCGTTTTTGAAAAGTTTTTCATTTTGTAATCATCTCTTATTAGTTTTATGCAGAAGTTACTTATTGTTAAATACTATTATTTCCTCTGTTATGATAAACGATTCTCAATTTTGTTTTAGAATTAATATTTATTTGGATTAATGGAAAAGTCTAATTTTAATTGATAGTTAATCTCATATTTTCTGTTGTAAATTAGAACTCATATGTCTTCTTGAAAGTATTGGAGTGCCTCTCAAAAATTCTGACTAGTGTTTCAATTAGGATGTCTTTCTATTAAATCAAAGACAAAACATATGCGCTCTTCTTTGCTTTCGAACGGAATAGTGTGGTGGAATAAAGAGGAAGGGAAAATAAAAATATCTCTCGTTTCTATTTTTTTAATAGTTAAATTAAAAGTTTTGTCTTTATTAGGATATCTCGGTCCTTCATAGCTAAAAGCTATATCACCTGAATTATTGTTATTACTATATTTTGGAATTTTGAGATAAAAACTACCAGTAATCCATCCATATTCATGATTGTGTGGTGAAAGAAAACCTCCAGTTTTCATGCTGATCATCCATGCACGAAGTTCATAATCTCTAGGCCAATTGTTGATAAAACCTTGATCGCTATTTTTGAAATTATTTTTGTAAAGTTCAATTTTCTCTTCCAAAGCTTTTTTTATTGATTTGATAAATGGAAAATCTAATGAAAACAAATTACCTGAAGTTTGTATGCCATTTGTAAGATGGCCCTGAGCTTTACTTTCCTTTTGACTTGTTTTATTGTAAGAAATTAGTTCATTTAAGTGATTCCTTGAGAACGATTTTTCATTAATTTTATCTATCAATATATACTTAATTGCTTCATTACAGAAAGGTGATCGGTATTGCTTTTCGTAAATAATATTTGCATGCTCTATGATACCGCCAACATAGGCATTACAACCTTTCTTCTCAGATAGCTCTTGATACTTTGCATTAAAATCTTTTTCTCGATCAAGAGATAATAAACAACCTAGATATACACTTTGACAAGAATAAGATTTATTTTTACTTAGATACTTTAATGCTAATTCATATTTTCCCTTATAACATAAATGATCAGCTAAACTTTTAATTAATTTTTCATCATCTGGCTTTAATTCCACTGCCTTTATGCGATGGATTATTGCTTCTTCACTTTTACCAAGATCTATCAATATGGTTCCTAGATTCATATGAGCCATTGCGTAATCAGGGTTAATTTGAATTGCTTTGCGAGTGGACAATTCAGCTTCTTGTAATTTGCCAAGATCTTTCAATATGATTCCGAGATTGTAATGAGCTTCTGCTAGAGTAGATTTAATTTTAATCGCTTTGCGAGTAGATAACTCAGCTTCTTTTAACCTACCAAGATCTATCAATATGGTTCCTAGATTCATATGAGCCTCCGCGAGATTAGGTTTGATTTCAATAGCTTTACGAGTGGATAATTCTGCATTTCCTAATTCACCAATATCTCTTAATATATTGCCTAAGTTATAATGACCAATTGCGAAATTAGGCTTAATTTCAACAGCTTTACGTTGTAATAATATTGCTTCTTGAGTTCTTCCAAGTGATTTTAGGATTGATCCATAATTAGTAAATACATT
>QCIQ01000043.1 GCA_003216595.1 Prochlorococcus sp. AG-402-M18 | reverse complement strand
CAGCACAATATATGAATTTAAAGGGTGCAAAAGTTTTAATTAAATGACTTAATTATGCATCGTAGGTTTTTTTACCACTAAATTTCAAACTTGCTGGATTAGGATTTTCTCCGATGCGTCTATTATTGTAGCCCTCTTTCAAGCGACCTTCATTAGGTTTCTCAGAGAAAACACCATCTTTAGGGAAAAGTAATTCTCTATCCCCTCCAGGATAAATTCTATATATTTTACTTGTTTCAATTCTTGGTTTGAATCCCCGCAATTGTGTATTCAAAGCAAAACACTGCTCTTTTCTAGCAAAGTACATGAGATTATCACCCTCATGCATAACTGCAGCTCCTCCAGTTGGAAGTTCAAAAACCTCAGACGTTTTACTTGTCCATGTAATTGCATATTTTTCTTCGGTTTCAGCCGAGTTTAATAATCCACCAGTGCTACCAATGTGCTTTGGAAGTGTTCCAGGTAATACTTCAGTCATGCTTTCAATTAAATCAACTTATTCTTTATATTTTTAAATTAGCACTTTATTTTGTGCCTTTTGACTCATTTCACGTCAACTTCACACGCGTCAACATTAAACTAGAAGACCAAATTATTTTAATTCAGAAATAGGAAAAAATATTGTCATTCCACGATCTCGCCTATTAGTAAGACGGCCTCCAAGACTTTTCAAGAGTCTTTGAGTAGCGGCCTGGCTAAGCTGCAAATTTCCTGTAACTGGATTCCAACTAAGGACTGGTCCAATTTCTTCATTAGAAACACTTTCTGAAAATCCAGAATGGGTAGTTGTTTTGCAAAGCTGAGTCAAGATTTGAAGCTTTAGTCTCTGTCCAGCTGGTCTTAATTTCAAAGTTAATTCCCCACCCGCTTGTAATCCACGACTGTTCCTGTCAATAAGACCTGTCAACATTAATTCAAGTCCTTCGGAGTCACTCAAAACTTTTGGTAAATCCGGTGTGATATCAAGAATAAGTTTCAGGCCTTTTCGCTCTAACTGATTTTCCCAAACTGGAGAAAGCACTGTAAGCATTTTACCTAAATCAGTTAAAGCTAAATTTGTTTGTTCAGGCTTGCTTCTCTCTAGCTCCACTGCATTAAAAATCAAACCAAAACGATCAATTTGTTCTGTACATTCAATATCTATCTGCTTTAAACGCGTTTCAACGACTTTAGGTAAATCTTGCTTTCTTAATAAAGATCTTATTAAGGTTCTTATCGTCGCCAATGGAGTTCTAATTTCATGCGTTAAAGCCTCTAGTAAGGAAATTTCACTATTTTTTGAGCTTGACTTTAGATCTTTATTTAAATCATCTGGCAGAGTTTGAATATTTAAACTTGGTGCAATATTTGCTAAGCGTTGAGATAATAAAGGCCAAAATACTTTAGATAAATCATCATTTGTTTTCAGCTGTCCCATCTCTCCAAGTGCATTTCGAAGATTATTTGCTTGATCAACATTTTCTGTATTCAATCTATTATCAAGTAATGTCAAAAGATCACTCAAAGTCTCGGGATCACTTCGCATTAATAATTTTCTCTCCTGACATTTACCTTCCAAAGCTAAAGCAATTTGAATTTCAGGAGTAATAACTATTAACAACGGATCATTCCCATCTTCCTCAAGAAGAGTCAAACGCTCATAGCCAGAAGAATCATTCTGGAAATCCATCGAAACCGATTGACTGGGAGGAAGCATCCCAATAGAAGGATTTACAAGATTTAACAAATCTTTTGGTGCCCAGACCCATCCTTGAAATTTCTTGAGTAATTTAGGTTCGTATAATGCTGGCAAAGGGGAAGACAACCATAACCCTCTTGTAAGGTTCATTGGTAGCAAGATGTCTGATTGAAGAGTATCTAGAGCCGCCCACCACATTCTCCGCACTGCAGATTCACTGCATGTAGCATGTGGTACGCCTAGAGCCATTCTTTTTTGTAAATCTTGAATATTTACTAGAGGCGTACTCACGAAAACCTCCAAACCTCATACAAACCTCTAAATCCATTTGATTGATTAGATTTTGAAGGGTGAGAAAGCATAAAAAGTAGAGTTTCAACTCTTAAAGGTGCCTTAGTTGTCTATTTTCAAATAGATAGATGGAAAATAATATCCAAGTCAATCTATTTCATAGACAAAAGTCTCTCAGAACAAATTAAGATCATTGAAGCTAATTCGTCTATGAGTCAGGATTCAAAAGAAGGAAAAATAATCCTCATCTATTCCCGAATTCTAGAATAACTAATTCAATGCAAATAATATTTAATTTAAAAGTGAGGATTCCTGCCTTTACATAGATGAAAAAACTTAACCTTAGGATGGTATCTGAGAACTAATAATCATGCCGAAAATCAAAGATCAGTTCTAACTCAAATAATGCGTTTACAAATACAAAAAAAGCAAAAGTATCTAATCAAAGATTTTTTCTGATTGACTGGCCTCGTCTAGAGACAGATAAACACAAGCCCAAGCTAATAAAGTTAACAAATAATGCAGTTCTTCCATAGCTCATAAAAGGTAATGGGATTCCAGTCACGGGACCTAGGCCAATAGTCATAAATATATTTACCATAATTTGAAAGATAAACATTGAAGCTATTCCAATAACAATCAAAGATTCAAAATCAGTACGCGCCTCAGCAGCTATCTTGATCAATCGAAAAATTAGTATAAAGAATAAAAATAAGACTAATAAAGTTCCTAAAAAACCTGTCTCCTCTCCAAGAGCGCTAAAAATGAAATCAGTATGTTGCTCTGGGATGAATTTTAATTTAGTTAATTGGCCTTGCATCAGACCGGATCCAAACAATCCTCCAGATCCAATACCTATTTTGCTTTGAAGCATATGATATCCACCACCTAAAGGATCCTGGCTAGGATCAAGAAAAAGAATTAGACGATCTCTTTGATAATCTCTTAAAACAGTTTCCCAAAACCAAGGAGAGATTTTTGCTATTAATAAATGAAAAAAGAGAACGAATGATGTTAGTAATTTTTTTTGATTTGGTAGGGAAGTATAAGACAAAAAACCTATTATAGGAATCCATATATAAAGACCGAATTGATATGAGTTTGCTAATAAAACTGTAATCAAAGTAGCCAAAAAGATGAATGCCCACTCATATGGCATTCCTGACCAATACAACATCCCAAGAAGTATAGCTCCAAAGACAAGAGATGTTCCAAGATCAGGTTGTATAAAAACTAAAATCCATGGAAAAAAAGAAACTAATAAAGGCTTAATCAAATGAGATAAATCAGAAAACCTTTTTCGATCTAAAAGAAACGCTAAGATAAGAATTAATGTTAATTTTGCAAACTCAGATGGCTGAATATACAAGCCGGCGAAGCTAAGCCATCTTCTCGCACCAAGGGCAGAAGTGCCACTAAACCTTACATATAAAAGTGTTAATAGACTTAAAAAATATATCGGTATAATATATTTTCGTAAATTTTGCAAAGGAAATTTACCTAAATAAAAAATAATTAAAGAACCTATATAAGCAATAATTGCATGTTGGTACCAATCTGTAGTTCCAAGATTTCTTTGAGTACTAGCAATTAAGAAACAAGATAAATGTACTAAAATAAAAGGTACAATCCAAATTATTAAATCTACATCTTTCCAATTTTTTTTGTTTCTAACTATTTTAAAAGTTGATATTTTATTGCGGCCAAAACCCATCATTAATTTAAATCACTGTTTAACAGATAATGCATTACATAAAGTTTCAGCAAGTTTTAAAAATACTTTTGCTGTTATTGAATCTCGAGATGTATGAACGACTGGTAGATCCTTACCTGTACCA
>QCIQ01000042.1 GCA_003216595.1 Prochlorococcus sp. AG-402-M18 | reverse complement strand
AGCACTAGAAGCAAGAAACCATTGGGAAAAGGCAGTTCAATTAAAGCCTAACGAGGAGAAATTAGTTATGACTTTAGCTCATAAATTATGTTATGAACAAAAATATGAATTAGCATTAAAATATCTAAGTAAAAATAAATCTAATTCTTGTCAAATTGTATATTTAGGCTGTTTGTTATCTCTTAATAGAGAAAAAGATTTCAATGAGAAGTATAAAGAACTAACTAAAAATAAGGCTTGTAATGCCGATATTGGAGGCATCTTGGAGCATGCCAATATTATTTACGGAGAGCAATACGAATCACCTTTCTGTAATAAAGCGATTAAGTACATATTAATTGAGAAAATCAATGAAAAATTGTTCTCAGACAATCACTTAAATGAACTAATATCTTACAATAAAGAAAGTAAAAAAGAAACTAGAGAAGGTTTTGTCAAAAATGGAATACAAACCTCAGGAAATTTATTTGCATTAGACTACCCATTTATTAAAGCAATGAAAAAGGCTTTAGAGGAGAAGATCGAAATTTACAAAAATAAATTTAAAGATAGTGGGCAAGGATTCATCAAGAATTGGCCAGAAAAATATGAACTTAGGTCATGGATGATTAGTATGAATAGTGGAGGTTTTCTCTCACCACATAACCATGAATATGGATGGATTACTGGTAGTTTTTACCTGCAGATTCCAAAATATAATGATAATCATAATGATTCAGGTAACATAGCATTTAGTTATCAAGGTCCAAGATATCCATTCAAAGATAAGAATTTTAATTTAACTATCAAAAAAATAGAAACCCGAGATATTTGTATATTTCCTTCTTCTTTATTTCACCATACTATTCCCTTTGAAAGTACAGAAGAACGGATATGTTTTGCTTTTGATTTAGTACAGAAATAAATAATGTTCAATTTTCTTCTAATAATTAGTCAATTAAATTAAATCTCTATATAAGAAATCTTTCCCAGACGATGAGTGGAATAAGCAAGAAGTTATTAAAACTCATAGTTTTATCAGAAGGAAAATTGAAAGTTATTTTGGTAATGTTCCTACCTTTTTGCTTATCAATAAATACGAAGATTATGAGGATTCTGAGAGCAACCGTAAGAAGGTTCTCTTTATTCTGATCTGTTCATAGGTGAAATACTAAATGAAGCGATCACAAAGCCTTCTAATGCCCTTTCAACGCTCTTATCAAAATAGATCAATCAGGTATTCCAATAAATATCAGCGAGGCAGGAATGAATAGGTTTAAACGACTTCTATTGGAAATGTGAATTTGAGAAGCAAGGTGGATTGGTAAGCACACAAACTCACTCAAACTTCAGAAAGTTCCAATAGAAGAGTTTGAACAAACCTTTGACTATGGGTTGAAGGACATAACCAAATTGGATGACTTTAATAAATTGGTTGATTGGGAAACCAGTTCTTTTTATCAAGCAAGCAATCTTTTATCTAAATCTATGAATTAAATCAAAACAATCTCAGTAAGAGTTTCAAATGGCAATATAGTGAATAGTAGAATTACTGAGATGGAAGTTCGTAGGAGATGTTGGAATCTAGTAATAAAGATCAAGCAAAAAAGAAAATTACTGAAGTGAAAACATTCTCTGTTCCATTGCCTTTAGCAGAAATCAAAGAAAATATTACTATTTCTACAAATACTCCCTCTAAATCTTCTAAAGAACAAATAATAAATCAAGCATTTAAGTTTCATTCACAAGGAAACATTTTAGAAGCAGCAAAATTTTATCAACTGTTTATTAATAAAGGGTTCAATGATTACAGAGTTTTTTCTAATTATGGAGACATATTAAAAAATCTTGGTAAATTAAAAGAAGCAGAATTATCGACTCGCAAAGCGATTGAAATCAATCCTAATTTCGCAGAAGCACATTCTAATCTGGGAAATATATTGAGAGATCTTGGTAAATTAAAAGAAGCAAAATTATCGACTCGCAAAGCGATTGAACTTAAACCTAATTTCGCAGAAGCTCACGCAAATCTTGGAAGCATATTGAAAGATCTTGGCAAATAACAAGACGCAGAATTATCACTACGCAAAGCAATTGAACTTAATCCTGGTTTTGCAAAAGCTTATTACTCTCTAAGCCTCATACTATCTAAATCAAAGAAATACAACGAGGCACTTTCCACAATTAATCAATGCTTAATACATGAACCAAATAATCACTTATATCAGGGAGAAAAACAACGTATTGAATTTCTGTTAAAGATATGATTTAATATACGAATAATATTAGTTGATTTATATCAAATAAACATAGAATGCTTTATTTTGCTCACAAATTACTCACTGAAGAGATATATAAAGATTTCAGAAGGAATTTGTTAATTTCAGATCATTGGATTGATGGTATTAATTCAACAATTGGCAATATGAAAGATATAAAGAGGAACCTAGAACTTTCTTGTTCTGATGATTATGACAATTTATCAGGATCTCTAGTAGAAATTCTAAAAAAAGACAAAGGCCTTCAATTATTTGCGATGCCAGCAAAAATATTTGGTCTTATGTTTACAAGAACAGGAAAAGGAATGTATTACGGTCCTCATATTGATTCTCCATATATTATCGGATACGGTAGAAGAGATCTTTCATTCACTATTTTTTTAAATCAGCCTAACGAATATAAAGGAGGAGAATTAATACTCAATATAACTCCTGAAAAAAAATCAATAAAGCTTGGAGCAGGTGAAATGATAGTTTATCCGACTAAATATCTACATGAAGTAAAAGAAGTTACAGAGGGTGAAAGAATCGTTTGCGTAGGTTGGATACAAAGTCAAATAGCAA
Source organism: Prochlorococcus sp. AG-402-M18 (assembly GCA_003216595.1). Taxonomy (GTDB): domain Bacteria; phylum Cyanobacteriota; class Cyanobacteriia; order PCC-6307; family Cyanobiaceae; genus Prochlorococcus_B. The sequence goes on along the minus strand of QCIQ01000042.1, from coordinate 1,856 downwards.
GTAATGAAGATAGAGAATCTATTTGTTTAATGCAACAAGGCCTAAATGAAATAATAACTACATATGGGGCATCTCCTTCAACCCTTAAAATTTCCAATGGAATATCTAATATACATAAAAGTTTAATCAATTAAACTTTTAATGACAAAGTTTACTGATAAATCTTGAAAGGTAAATTATTTTTTTTAAAACGTAAAAATTGAAATAATAGTTAAATCTACTTTAAAGTTAGCACTTTAAATATAAATAAATAATCTCTAATAATATTTTCTATGTTAAGAATAGATATAACAGGGAATCCTTTTTCTCTTGAAGGAAAGCACCTGCTTAGTAGGTGCTTTTTTAATGCCTTAAGTAAGAAACAGACCAGACATATCCACCCAAGAAGCTACAATCCCCCTCCACAAGCATGAAAACGATTGACATATCAGAGATCTCTATCTCATACAGAGTTCTTTAAATCCCCTTCCAAAGAAAAATGTTATTTAAGGAGAACAGTTACTGTCTAAAATTTACTTTCAAAATGAAGAGAGGGACTCAAGGTCGCTGAAACAGCAGGATCCCTTTCTTAATGCCATAAAACAGGTGTTTTCGCTCATGTTCCAATAATTTTGTTTGATTAGAACTGGGTTGGAGTTCTAGCGCTTGTCTTCCCGTAGGTCAGGGAAGTGGTTAGTAAAAGGGAATCGGATTATTGACACGGATAAACAAGTGCTGAACTTAAAGGGGACGACCAAAATCTCGTCCCCTTCTTTAATGAAAGAAATTAAGGTTTCCAATACTCATCCCATTCATCCTGAAGTTCTGTCTGCGATAAAGAGTTGTAGAAACCTCTCCACTTTTTTTCGGAATTTGCGTCAGTTGCACTTAATGAAACCATTAGATCTATTGCTTCCTCTTGCGTGAAGGATTTTCCCTTGTCTGATTTAAATATCACTTACGAAGCAATCTCTTCCCAAGGATCACGAGAAGATAGTTCCTTGAATGGTATCAATTTAAAATCACCTCTCCTGATACCACGACAAATTAATCCGTTTGGATGTTCCCTCTTAAATATTTCAACTGCATCTTGTTTTCGTTCTGATGGAATAGTGACTTTATAAATCACGTCACCTGAATCACGAATCTTGTAAACAAAGTTCCAATCATATTCTTTAATATCCATTTTCAATTAACTACGTACTCATTATTGTTTTAACTCACTTTGGTCTGATGAACCATTACACAAGTGCTGAACTTAAAGGGGGCGACCAGAATCTCGCCCCCTTGTTTAAGGCAAAACAATTATCTTGACCAACTTGCATATATTGGTAGATTTGTACTACTGTGGTCCCCGTCACCAAAAGCAAAGGAACCACGAAGTGAGCATCGTGTTTGTTGTCTCTTCTTTTAAATATCACCATCAGACATCAGTTATATGAATCAACCACTCAGAGAAGCATTGCCAACACCAACAGGATGGTTAGTTGCACCAACGAGAGAATTTTGTTTGTTCTTTATTCGTGATCCAAAGTCGGTCATGGTTGCCCCAACTGTATACACACAACTGTGGTATTGCCTTGAAGATGGCACTCCAAACAAATTGAAAAACACAAGAAGACTTGATTACGAATGTGCTGTAGAAACTTGGCATGAACTCTTATCTCAAGATTGGCAGTTAGTGGAGCATCAGTTCAATGCCTGTGTTGATACTGCTTAATCAACCACTGATATCACCCAACACAAGATTGTTGTTTCTCGCCCAACATTTCACCCAACAAAAAACTGAACTGTATGCAACAGTATGGATACATCTGAATAAATCAAGTTGTTGACTGGGACAACAGTTCTTTTGATCAAACAAGTACTGATGAGCA
>QCIQ01000041.1 GCA_003216595.1 Prochlorococcus sp. AG-402-M18 | reverse complement strand
CTGCCATTTGATCCTTGCCTAAACCACCAACGGCGGTCGCATCAAAAGCAGCAACTTGATCTTTTCCAAATCCTGCCATCGCTGTTGGATCAAACGCTGCCATTTGATCCTTGCCTAAACCACCAACGGCGGTCGCATCAAAAGCAGAAACTTGATCTTTTCCAAATCCTGCCATCGCTGTTGGATCAAATGCTGCCATTTGATCTTTGCCAATACCACCAATAGCATCGTTACTAAAAGCAGAAGCTTGGTCTACATCAAAAGCAGCAAATTGCTCATTAGTGAACCCACCCATTTGAGATGCATTTACATCCCCAGCAGCCACACCACCAATAGCCCCTGCTTTAGTGGGATCACCCTTGGGACCTGAAGGTATTACATCATGTCCTTTTGGTGCTGGTGGTTGATCACCACCACCTAAAGCCCCTTCAGGTATAACGTCAGTTCCTTTTGGTGCTGGTGGTTGATCACCTCCACCTAAAGCCCCTTCAGGCTTTACGTCAGTTCCTTTTGGTGGTGGCGGATTATCTCCTTTTGGAGCATCACCCGGTGGTGGTGGTGGATTGTCTCCTTTTGGAGCATCACCAGGTGGTGGTGGTGGATTGTCTCCTTTTGGAGCATCACTAGGTGGTGGTGGTGGATTGTCTCCTTTTGGAGCATCACTAGGTGGATTATTAGCAGGGGGCGCTGATGGAGGCGCTGATGGAGGCGCTGATGGAGGCGCTGATGGAGGCGCTGATGGAGGCGCTGATGGGGGAGGACTATTGTGGGAACCGCCGTGACTCATCTTGAATTTTCGTTCTATATATATTTTTTTAGCCAAGTTGGCTATTTCACGCAAAAATCTTTAAATATTTTTATTTAATTAGTGTTCTGATTAGCAAAAGTATCAGAAAATCAATCTATACCAACGAAAATCATATAAATGAAAAATCCTTAGTCATTTAGCTAGAAGATTCAAAAATCTCAGAAAAATAATAAAATTTGAAAATTAATTAATAACTTTTGCCAATAATTCAGGTTTAATGAATTTTTCGATCAAAAAACTAGTAAGTTGAATAGTAGTAAAATAAATTCAAGATTTTATAGAGATTATTTATAATGACTTCAAAATGGGATATTCTATTATCAAAATTTAGAAATTTAGGAGGCATTGCAGACAATATATGCCAAAAAGAAGGCACGAATGGAAGAGGCATTTTTCCGGTGAATCGTAAAATTAAATCAAAGATTTTCACCCCATCTAATCTAATTATAAAAAAAGAAGATATTTATTTGCTAGATGGAAGAGTAAGAATTAAAGATAAAGATTATTATAATAGAGATACTAGAGAATTTTTTGACTATTATCAAGATAATTTCTCATGGGGAGGAGGCGGTAAAGAAATAACTGAAACATTTGAAAATTCCTTAAAACTCTTTCCTTCAAATTTAAAAGGAATTCTAAAAGATAATCGATTAATTGATATTGATGAAAGACACAAAGGGATATGGAAAGATGTTATTTTGAGTCAATTTCTTTATGCAAGAGAATTTAACTTTAAAAACCAATCACAAATAGTGCCCTTATTAGAACTAGTTAACCATAATGCTATATCTTTTCAATTTTATAAATCCAACAGTGGAATCAGCAGCCCTAATTATCCTCCCTTAAGCAGAGAATTAACTTACTCATATGGAAACAGAGGAACTCTATCATGTCTATTTAATTATGGTTTTTTTAGCAAAGAGACAATTGTTTTCTCTCTACCTTTTGATTTTTTTATAAAAGAAATGGACATGCACTTAATGTGCAAGGGAAATGAACTTAGAGATGATTCAATGAAAATTCAAAGATCAGGGAAAAATATATTAATCGAAGGCCTCCCAATTGCTGATAGTAATTCACCCTCACTTCCAAAGTCTTACTTTAAAGAATTACTTGATCAAATAGGGGGTTGTAGATTCCCAATCAATACATTAATTGAAATAATAAACTTCAACAAAATAATTAGAGAAAATATTCTTATTAGCTTAGAATCAACTCATAATAATGCATCGCTAATGCTCGAAAAAGCTATTAATTATGAGATTGAATTAATATCACATTTTTGATTAAGGCCATAAGATCCAATAATAGACCATGGTCTTAGTTTCATAATTTTTTCTGAACAAGCTAGTGCCTCATCTTTTTTACCTATGAATCTCAAAATATTACTTAGATTATAATACGCTTCTACATAATTTTCATCCATTTCAATAGCTTTTCTAGTACATATTTCTGCTTCTAGGGATCGATCAAGTTCTTTAAGAATTATTCCTAAATTATTATATGCCTGTGGATAGAAAGGTTTAATTTCTATCGCCTTTAAAATAGCCTTCTCTGCCTTTTTTTTATTATCTTGTTCAAAGTATATTCTTGATAAGTTATAATATGCTATTGCACAGCCAGGATTAATTTTTATGGCCTTTTTTATAGATTTTTTTGCATTATATAAATTATTCAAACTAATATATATTGATGCTATATTAATATGTGCTTCTTTTAATTTTGGATCAATAAGAATTGCTTTTTCAAATGAATCTATAGCCTTTATTTGCAATTTAAGTTCCATATAAATAATACCTAAATTAAGATAATAATTAGCATTATTTGGGTTGATTTTAATTGCTTGATTTAAAGATCGTTTAGCGTCTTCAAATCTATCTAAACTTCTAAATATATCGGAAAGAATTGAATACGAGTCTGCTCTTTTTGGATAAATTTTTATTGATTGATTAATCAATGCTAATGCTTCATCTAATTTGCTTGATTCTTTCAAAATTATTGCGTAGTTAGAGAAGACTCTTGGATCCTTAAATCCTTGATCTAAAAAATACTGATAGCTTTTCTCCGCCTCAATAATATTTCCTTCAGAATGATAAGAAAATGCCTTAGAAATGATTTCTTTCTTCAATAAGTTCTTTCTACTTTTAGATAAATCTTCAAACCCTCTCATTTTATCCTTTTCAAGCTACATGTACCATACTCTATTAAACAAGCAAAAAATTTGTAATTCATTTAAATTCCCTAAAATTATCTAATTATTGTGCAAGGTAAATTCTTTTAAATAAGAATAATACTAATCAAAAAAGGCCAGTCACTTCAGAGAATAAAGCTTTATTTTCAACTGATTCTGCGAAACCTAATAACAGTTCTCCTCTATTTTCTTGCCCACTATCTAACTGTTCAACCCAGTAGTCATAACCTCCTTGATCGGCATCCCTTCCAAGGATATTTTTATATAAATTGTTCACATACGTTCCTGTGTCTACATCAGCTCCATAAGTAGATTTAAACTCCTCAGAACCTAAGAAAGAATCAGCTACTTGACGATTACTATTTTCACCAGACGAGTTTTTATCAATCCAATATTCAAGCCCATCAGAATCAGGGAATCTTGCAAAAGCAGCGTTGTAAACCCTAAACATTTGTCCAGTTGAATCATCTTTCGATTTCACCTGGTCAAAAGTGTCTTTAATATCACTGATCCCACTAAAAGATTTATCATCAAACTCTAGTTTAGGGATACCAGTAATATCATCAAATCCATCTTCCGTTTTAACTTCGATCGTTCCATCATCTCTTTTAAAGAATTTAAAGTCTTTACTGTCACCTGTATATGTCTTAACGACATCTAGCTTTGAAACGTCTACTTTCTGATCGGCGAATTGAATATATTCAACATTCTTTAGAGTGTCATTCCCATCATTGAGTCCTTCTCTTTGATCTTTAATCGACACTGTATCTTTTGTCCGATCAAACTGATAATCAGCAAAATTCCCAGCATAAAAAGCAACATCTTCTCCTTCCCCTCCATCAATAAAGTCTGAGCCAAGCCCTCCAAAAATCTTGTCAGAAGTTTCTCCTCCCTCCAATCTGTCATCGCCATCATCTTTACTCTTAACCAACGACGCCCAGTGACCTGTCGCATCTACAGCTGCTCCATCTCCTTGAGGTTTCTTTAAATCATCAATTTCCTGCCAAGGATAAGCGACTTCGCTAATTGGTTTCTCATCTATGACAACTGCAGTTGGATCAAGTACTGCTTCTCCTTCTAGCCCAGAGATAATGGCTTCTTTAATTGGATCCGTAGTTGCGCCCCAGTAACCCGCCTTTTTATTAATTTCGTTATCTAACGACGTATCAAAATGCTTAGCATCGGTCACCCAAGCACCATTGGTCGCCTGATACCCTCCTGCTGATTTGATCTCATCCGCTGTAATCCCTTCTGGAATCACAGGCTTCACCTCTCCTTCTGGTGCTTTCCATCCTTCTGCCTCAAATGTTTCTGATTTCACCCATTGGCCAAAAGGATCCCAAAATCCTCCATCAGTTTTGATATCTGTTTCAGCGGGTGGAGTCCAGGCAACAGTTTGTGCATCAGCGCTTCCTTCTCCAAAATGTGATATCGATGAAACCCATTTTTTATCTGCATCAAAATACCCACCGTTCTTTTTGATTTCATCTTTCTCAGGAACAATTCCTGTGTTATTTAAAAAATCTTTTGCCGTAACCCACTTCCCATTGGGATTCCTAAAACCGCCATCTTTTTTAATCAATTCATCTGGAGGAACAGTCCATCCTGCAGATGATGGATCTTTGAAGTAGTCGTCTTCTTTGACAAATGTTCCATCTTCTTTTGTAAAGCCTCCTGTCTTAGCAATTGCATCTGCCTCTGGTGGGGTCCAAACAGTCGTTAATGCAGGTTTATCACCTGTTGTTCTTTTATCAAAGAAGGAATCAGCTGTCATCCATTCACCATCTGGTCCTCTGAGCCCTCCTTCCCAACGAATGATGGCGTCATTGGGAAGGACCCAATTTTTAACAGCAGCAGCCGCATCGGGTGCCATTTGTGCTAATTGATCAGGCGTTACCGCAGCAAATGACTCAGGGGCAAGCTCTTTTAATGTCTGACCTTTAAATCCAGCCATTGCTCCTGCATCAAAAG
>QCIQ01000040.1 GCA_003216595.1 Prochlorococcus sp. AG-402-M18 | reverse complement strand
CTTTAAATTTGCCAAGTTTTTTTAGGAGGATTCCATAATCTGAAAAAACTCTGTGATCCTTGAAATCTTGATTAATAAAATATTGATAATATTTTTCTGCTTCTGGAAACTTACCTTGTGAATGAAATTTAAATGCTTGCTTAATAATTTGTTCTTTAGAAAGTTTAGTAGAGAAAACAGAAGTAATATTAATATCTTCTTTGATTTCTCCTAAAGCAAATGGAACTGGGAATGTTTTTACCTCAGGTCTTTCTTTCTTTTGATCTATTCTTCTCTCAGTCACATCGATTTATAATGACTTGAATAGTTATATACATCCTATACTCTAATTGCTTTTTCACTTTCAAATGAAATTGATCAGCTATAAATAAGCATAAGTTTATTTCTCTTTAAGCCTGAGTAACTAGTTCAGACCCATTAATAATGAGATTTAAGATGTATATCGCCAAAAAAGAAGTAGGCATGCGGTCAAATACGTAAACTACCGAAGAGAAAAAGAACTATGGAAATGACTTAGAACACAAAAACTTGAATAAACGAGAGAAGAAAGAGAAAGGGAGTGATAGAACTTATTCATTAAGAAGCAGTTCAAGAAGCGAAGGAATATCTCTAAAAGAAATATAAAGCGAGGAATAACAATGCTTAGCTTTATGCCTTTGAAGGGAAATGATTTAGTTAGGTATTTAGGTGGAATACAAAACTTATAATACTCATTTTTTTAATCTTTTTTATAAACAATCTTTTCATATGATTAATCATATGAAACTTCATTAAAAACAAAAGGTTATAGATGAACTTATATTCCTATACAAGGATCATGAGAATATAAAAAACTATATTCTTTTACTATAAATTAGTTAATCTTCTAGTATTAGTTTAAATTTATGGCCATGAAAATCAAGACAAACAGGATAATTATCAAAATGAAAAGCTTTTATTCTTTTTTGAATTTCACTATTACTCATATTAGTATTAATTAGCCTCATCCTATCCAAATCTGACATTTTTTTGGGCTTATCAAGCCATTCATATTTAGAGATGCAATTTTTTATATTTGATATTTCAATTATTGATTTTGATTTCAATGAATTTATATACTTATCAAAACAATATAAACTAAACTCATATGTTTTCTCGATTAGATGACTTACTTTCATACCTTCAAATATAGGAAATTTATATACTTCAAGTATCTTTCCAGAGTCAAACATTTCATTCATAATATGAATAGTTACACCATATTCTTTTGATGATTTATAAATAGCCCAACAATAAGAACCACTTCCTGGAAATAAAGGGGGTCCAGGATGAAAATTAATTGCTAAAAATCTGGCCTTGTCCAGAACCCTTTTAGGAATTAAAAAATAACATCGATAAGAAAATATATAGTCGCCAGACCAATTTAAAACTTTATTTGGAAGAGTTTCTCCTCTCTCCTTCGCTAGTATTGGTGTAATAATACATCCTGAAGCTTCTAATATTTCTAATGCTTTTTTTGAGTTTTGACAATTATAGATCCCAAAAAATAGAACCTTTTTATCTTTAAGGTGATTTTTTTTTATCAAGGTAGTTATTATCAGTTAATATTCTTTTATTATATTCTAGAATTATCTGAAATTATTTATAATTGCAAAATTTTCAAAAACAAGAGATCCTATATGAAATATGAAGTTTGATTCTTGAGTGAAATAGTTGTTTTTCACGTTAGAAGGACTTATAGAGTTTTCGATTTTCATTTTTACATAATAAAAATGTGATTTGTCATAAAAATGAATTTAATCTATTAATTTTTTATCATTGAAAATTTAATTATTCAAACTTTCTTGTACGAACTAAATTAGCTTGTGAAATTTTAATTCTTTTTTTCCTAAAAGAATATGTTTAATTATTCTTCTTTAAAATTACTTCTTTAAAAACCAGTTTCTCAATAGATAGTTTTATACTAAGGTTAATACAATTTTCTTTATGCTTAAGTGTTGAAGGAATTGATATATAATATGAGATAACTAGAGATATAAATTGCCAAGTCAATCTCAACGTAAAGGAATTATTATCGCTGGGGGCCTTGGTAAAAGGCTTTTACCTTCTACTTACTCTAATAATAAGCATTTGTTTTTATTATATGATAAGCCAATGATTTATTATCCCCTAACTACATTGATGTTGGGTGGTATAAAGGATATTTTAATTGTTACATTAGAAAGTTCAATAGAATCATACAATAAGCTTTTAGGCAATGGTAGTAAATGGGGTATAAATATACAATATTCAATTCAGGATGAACCAAAAGGTATTGCTGATGCAATATTATTGGGGGAAGATTTTGTTGGTAATAGTAATATAGTAATTATATTAGGTGACAATATCTTTCATGGTAATCATTTATATAATCTTTGGGAACTTTCAGATTCATTTGATAATGGTTCTACTATATTTGCCTATCAAGTAAGTGATCCAGAGCGTTATGGAATTGTAGATATTGATGCTAATGGATTTGTTCTAAATATAGATGAAAAGCCGAAGATTCCAAAGAGTAATTTTGCTATTACAGGACTATACTTTTACGATAACTCGGTTTTCAATAGAATTAGGAAATTAAATTATTCATCTAGAAATGAGCTAGAAGTAACTTCACTAAATAATAGTTATATTAAAGACAATCTCCTTAAAGTTAATCTTATTGGAAGAGGTATGGCATGGTTTGATGCTGGTACTTTTGATTCTTTTCTTGACGCTTCATTATATATTAGAACAATTCAATCAAGACAAGGATTAATGATAGGATGTCCAGAAGAAGCTGCTTTCAGAAAAGGCTGGATTGATAGATATCAAGTTGTTAATCTCGCAGATACCTTGAGACATTCACAATATGGAGACTACCTTTATAAAATTTTAGAAAGCAATAAATAAATTATTTATTTTTTCATAATTAAAAATTAAGCTTTAGCTGATGAACATTTTCCCTGAAAATATAAACTCTATCCTGATTACAGGAGGATCCGGCTTTATTGGAAGTAATCTTATTTCTAGATTGCTACGAGAGACAAGGTGTAAAATATATAACTTAGATAAGTTAAACTATGCAAGTAACTTTTTACCTTTTCATGAATACGTTGATTCAAGTCAATATAATTTTCTTAAGGTTGATTTATTCGACATAGAGGACACAAAAGACGCTATTAACTTTATTAACCCAGATTTAGTTTTTCATTTAGCAGCCGAAAGTCATGTAGATAGATCAATCTCTAAACCTAAAGATTTTCTTGACAGCAATATAATAGGAACCTTCAATCTATTACAAGTATTACTATCTCATTGGGAATTAATGTCTAAAAATAGACAGAATAACTTTAGACTAATCCATGTAAGTACTGATGAGGTTTTTGGTTCAATTAAAGAAGGCTTTTTCTTTTCGGAGGAAACCTCATATGATCCAAGAAGTCCATATTCTGCTTCAAAAGCTGCGAGTGATCATCTAGTAAAAGCTTGGAACAATACCTATGGATTTCCAGCAATTGTTACTCATTCCTGTAATAATTTTGGGCCTTGGCAATACCCTGAGAAATTAATACCATTGATTATAAATAATGCTTTAAATAGTAAAACCATACCGCTTTACGGTACTGGACAGAATGTAAGAGATTGGATATACGTTGAGGATCACGTGGATGCATTGATTCAAGTAATGTTAAAAGGTAGATTGGGAGATTCATATTGTATAGGGAGCAGACAACTTAAAACCAATGAGGAGATAGTTCAAATTGTCTGTGATTATTTGGATTTATATAAAAAAAATAATGCACCACATATAAGATTTAAAAAATTAGTTAAAGATAGAGCTGGACATGATTTTAGGTATGCGATAGATAATAGTAAAATAATTAACGAATTAAAATGGTCTCCTAAATTCGAATTTTATGAGGCTATAAATTCTACAGTTAAATGGTATCTAGATAACCTTAATTTTTTGACTATTAGTTATTAAATTTACAGAGTTTTTATATATTAATTTTTAAAGTCTATTAAATTAACTAATGGACTTTGACTTCAATATAAATTAAACGTTCATATTTAATCTTTGCAGAAAATTTAGAATAAGGCTAAATTTCAAGATTTCATAATCTATCCTTCCGCAAAACTTTTTTTACTTCATCACATATTCTTCTTACATCAAGGGAAGTAAGTTTAGTGTGAAAAGGAAGTACTAGATAGTCATCTTCTATCCTATCCATGTTTGGAAATGCACCTTTCGCATAATTCCTAAAAATAGAATAACGGTCGTTTCTGTAGTGTATTTGAGCTGATTCTATATTCTTTTCCCGTAAATGCTTCATAAGGTCTAGCCTGCGTCCTTTTGTATTTATCGTGACTAGCCATGGGGTGAAATCTGTCCCCCTTTCTGGTTTCTCTAACAAGCCTTCTTCAAATTCTTCAAGAAAATTTTGATAAAGTTGGTATAACTTTCTTCTTTTGTTAAATATTTCGGTTGATTCTTCAAGAGCGGCAATACCTAAGGCAGCAGCAATGTCTGTCATTTGATATTTGTATCCTATTTCACTTACATCATTTTTCCAAATACCTTTCTGTTTTTCGGCCCTATCAATTCCAAACCAACGTAATCGTTTACCTTTTTCATAATCACTTTTATTCTTTACGATTAACATCCCCCCATCGCCAGTCGTTATGGTTTTGATCGCTTGAAAAGAATAAACAACATAATCAGCAAAATGTGTTACGTGATGACCATTTCGATACGTGTCAACAGCATGAGCACAATCAATGATTAATTTAAGCCTATGCCTATCACAAATTTCTCTCAATCGAACGTAATTATTAGGCAAACCTCCATAATCAACTACACATAAAGCTAATGTCCTAGAGGTGATTAAGTTTTCTATTTGATCTAAATCTATATTTAATGAAGATTTTGAAATATCTGTAAAAATAGGGATACCCTTTTCATAAAGGATTGGGATATTGGTTGCAGTACAAGTAAAAACTGGACAAATTATTTCGCTTCCTTCACTTATACCTGCAAGAATATAGGCAAGATGCAAAGCGGAAGTTCCACTATTCACGGCTATTGTATATCCATTTTCTATAATAGATTCTTTAAACTTTTCCTCAAATTCGTCTACTTTTGGACCTTGGCCTATCCATCTAGATGAAAGGACTTCGGCGATGTACTTAGCCCCATTAGAGGGAACATGCGGATATAAAATAGGAATTCCTTCCTTGGGATCTAAAAGAGGAAATTCCTTCATCTCAGTCATAATTTTTAAACCTTATAAAAAAGTTGCATTTTTGTTATGTCTTTTATCAAGATTGAGATAGCTTTTTTAATAATAAATCAATAATAAAAAGAAATCAGAAAATAGGAGAGGAAAACAAGGTTTCAATGATAAAATGAATTTCAGACTATTATAGATGTTTTGAAATCATACGATATATATTATATATCAATTTAAATTAGTATGAAAAGTTTATTTGAAAGACTGTGATAAATATATGAAATATATTTTTATTAGATCACACACACTAAATCAAAAAATTTATATTTTTTAAATAAAATATTCCGAATAGATGTCTATATTATTTTCGCTATTTTTAATAACTGATATTAATTCTTGATTTGATCAACTAATATTTTTAAGCAATCTCTCCATAAATACTTTTCTGTTAATTCGTCTTGGCTTTAATCTGAAAATCCCTAAGATCCTATTCATTTTTGTCTTGAGGGCTTCCTGATTTTTCAACGGTCGCACAAG
>QCIQ01000039.1 GCA_003216595.1 Prochlorococcus sp. AG-402-M18 | reverse complement strand
GCAGTTCATTTGTCCTGATCAGCCAGGACTTGTAAGTAATTTGGCAAGTTGGATAGCAAGTAAAAATGGCAATATTAGACATGCTGATCACCATACAGATTCAGATGCAAAATTGTTTCTAAGTCGCATTGAGTGGGATTTAGATGGATTTCTGCTTGATAAAAATGAAATCAAATCTGGAGTAATTTTACTTGAGCAGCGATTAAATGGAAAAGCCGTCTTGAGTTTCTCTGATGATTTGCCTAATGTTGCAATCTTTGTTAGCAAGCAAAGTCATTGTTTAGTTGATCTTTTATGGAGAGTTAAGGCAGGCGAATTATGTATGAATGTCCCTTTAGTTATCTCAAATCATTCCGATTTAGAGGGTATTTGCTCAAGTTTTGCGATTCCTTTTAGGCTTATAGAAGTAGATAAAAATAACAAAGCAGATTCCGAACGTAAAATTTTACATTTATTGAATGAGTACAAAATTGATTTTGGGGTTTTGGCTAAATATATGCAAATTTTAAGTAGTTCATTTTTAGAGAAGTTTCCTCATCTTATCAATATTCATCATTCTTTTCTACCCGCTTTTAAAGGTGCTCAACCATATCATCAAGCTTGGGAAAGAGGAGTGAAATTAATTGGTGCAACAGCGCATTATGTCACTAAGGATCTTGATGCTGGTCCTATAATTGAACAAACTATATCTAATGTTAGTCATCGTGATGAAGTATCAGATTTAATAAGAAAGGGTAGAGATTTAGAGCGAGTCGCTTTAGCAAGAGCTTTAAGATTGCATTTAAGACGACAAGTCATTGTTTATAGAGGTAGAACTGCTGTATTTACATGATTAATAATGCTTATTTCCTAAAATTAAAAAATAATTTTTCAGACAATGTTGGCTGGAGCTGTTTTCAGTTAAGTGTATTTTGTTTGCCTTCTAGTGCGTTAATTTCTTATTTATTTTTGCTTGTAGCTCTTGTTGACGGATCTCTTAAAAGAAGGGATGTCTATTTCAGGGAATATTGGAATTATCCGTTAGTTTTTGTAACTTTTTTGATGATAATTGGTTGTTTTCGTTCTCATACCGGATGGCTTGGTTGGCTTGGTCTTTTTAATTGGTTGCCATTTTTCTGGTGTTTTTGGGGCTTGCAACCATATTTGAATTCTCCTGAAAAAAGACGAAAATGTGCTTCTTGGCTTGTATTAGGAAGTCTTCCTGTTTTAATAACAGGCTTCGGTCAGTTATTGCTTGGATGGGAGGGGCCTTGGCAGATTTTTGATGGTTTAATAATATGGTTTGTTTCTCCAGGAGGAGAGCCTTTAGGAAGATTGTCTGGGTTGTTCGATTATGCAAATATCACTGCTGCATGGTTATCGGGCGTATGGCCATTTTGTTTGGCGTCTGTTCTGCATCCCTTTGTTGTTGGAAGAAACCGAGTTATTCCTTGTGCTCTTTTAATTGCTTTTGTTTCAGCATTGATTTTGACTGACTCTCGAAACGCATGGGGTGCAATTTTCTTAGGCCTGCCCTTTGTTTTTGGTTCAGCATCATGGAGTTGGTTAATACCTTTAATGCTTATTTGCTTTCTTCCGGTGATGATTGCGGTTTTACCGGTTTTTGATTTTGGAATTCAACAATTTGCAAGAAGTATTGTTCCTGAATCTATTTGGATGCGACTAAATGATATGCAATTTGCTGATACCAGACCTTTTGAAGCAACTCGTCTTGGTCAATGGAAAATAGGCCTTGAGTTGATTTTTGAAAAACCATGGTTGGGTTGGGGAGCAGCAGCTTTTTCAATTCTTTATCCTTTAAGGACGGGATTATTTCATGGCCACTCTCATAATTTGCCTTTAGAATTAGCAATAAGCCATGGCTTAGTAGTCTCTTTTTTGATAAATATATTTGTGTTTAGCTTATTATTAATTTCTTACTTTAATAGAATATTTAATAATTTACATCCTCAAAAAAATATAATAGTTGACCGAGCCTGGTGGACCTCTACTTTAATTCTTATTTGTTTTCATGCGACAGATATTCCACTATTTGATAGCAGAATAAATATCTTAGGTTGGATATTATTGATAGGTCTTAGGTGCATGATCTATAATTCTACTTGTTATAATACTTCATTAAAATAAATTGAAAAAGTTTTATATTAATTCTCCTTCTTCAATTGTAATTTGTCTTTCATAAATTGAATGTTCATTAAATATTCTGGCAGTTAAAAAGCTAGCGATACATGTAATCAAGAGTGGTTTAAGTATTAAAAGATTTTTAGTTAATGCGAAGGCTAAAAACATCGCTGTTAAAGGTGTTCTGGAGCATCCAGCTACAAATCCGCCCATTCCAGCAAAAATATAGGTTGTTGGCACATGGCCCGTCAATGCTTCAACTCCAATACCACTGGCTAATCCTATTGCTCCTCCTAGGGTGAGCATTGGATAAAATAAACCCCCTGGTGCGCCCGAGGCGGCTGCTAAACCAGAAGCAAAAAATAAAACTAGAAAAATACTTATTGCGAGACTAAAACTACTAGTTTCATTAACAATAACTTTTTGCAATCCTTCGATATTATGAAAGCTTTCTGGAATTATTGAATACATTAAGCCAAGTAATAAGCCTGCTAAACTCATTCTTTGAATAGTTTTATCTTTAAACCATTTGTTTCCTAGGACTTGCATTTTTAAAACATATTGGGAATACATTTCTGCTAAGAATCCAAGTAAGACCCCTAAAACTATTAGGTAAAAAAAGTCTATTGGAAAGAATTTGATTACAGGTGTATATGCTCTTTCTAATTGAAAACCTAAATTGGTAACAAATCCACCAGCTTTTTGATCTAGACCAATCGCTTGCAAAATATCAGCCCAACTATCAGCCCAGAATGTTGTTACTACTACTAGTAAGAGGACTACTGGTCTGGCTGAATTTAGAAGTTCCTCAATTGCATAGATAAAGCCTCCAATAGGTGCACTAAAAATTGCTGCAATTCCAGCTCCTCCTCCTGCTGCAACTATGACTCTGCGAAATGAAATAGGGGCTTTTAACCATTTAGCCATTTTCCAGGCAACAGATCCCCCCATTTGTACTGCTGGACCTTCTGGTCCTAATGGGAATCCACTTCCGATAGCAATTATTCCAGCAAATAGTTTGACGATTCCAACTCTTAATCCCATAGGGACTGGCTTATGACGAAGAAATGCAATGATGTGACTTACTCCGGCCCCTTTCGCTGATGGGGCAAAATTTTGAATGAGTGATCCAGCAATCAATCCTCCTAATGCGCCTAAAATTGGCAAAACTATCCATCTAGGCATATATCCAAGAAGATTTGATCGATAATTTTCTAATGCATGTATTCCAGTTTTAAATAATATTCCTGTTAATGCTGCTCCCAATCCTGTAAGTATTAGTGCAAGAATTACATTTAGCCATTTTTTTTGAAGAAGCTTTTTTATGCTTTGATTTGATTTCTTTTTAACGGGATTTTGACTTTGACTTTTGATCATTTAATTTAATTTAGGTTTGTAAAATAGAGGCTTCTTCTTCTTTTGTTATTACACGACCATCTTCGATAAAGTTTGGTATTTCATTAAAGTTTAAGTATCTGTATATTTCGTCAGTTAAAGGGGAAACTTTTTTTGAAGCTATGGCGAGATATTCATCAGTGGTAGGGATATGACCCAATAAAGCGCAAACAGCAGCGAGCTCTGCACTTCCTAAGAAAACCTGAGCTCCTTTCCCTAACCTGTTGTTGAAATTTCTTGTACTGGTTGAAAAAACAGTTGAATTATCTTCTACACGAGCTTGATTGCCCATGCATAGAGAACAACCAGGCATTTCCATGCGGCTACCAGCTTTTTCAAAGATCTCGTAGTATCCTTCTTTTTTCAAAATTTCCTCGTCCATTCGTGTTGGTGGACATACCCATAAACGTGCTGATATGTTCCCTTCTCCTTCGAGAATTTTTGCAGCAGCTCGATAATGTCCAATATTAGTCATACACGAACCAATAAAAACTTCTTGAATAGGAGTGCCTGCGACTTCGCTTAAAACTTTGACGTTATCTGGATCATTAGGACAGGCTAAAACAGGTTCTTTTAGTTCATTCAAGTTTATTTCGATGATTTCTGAGTATTGAGCATTTGAGTCGGCTGATAGTAGATCTGGTTTTTTTAACCAATCTTCCATTTCTTTAATTCTTCTACTTATTGTTCTTGCGTCTTTATATCCTCTAGCAATCATATTTTTAAGTAAAACAATATTGCTTTTTAAATATTCACTGATTGTTGATTCCGAGAGTTGGATAGTACATCCAGCACAAGATCTTTCTGCACTTGCATCAGTCAACTCAAAGGCTTGCTCTAATTTTAGGTTTGGTAGACCTTCAATTTCTAATATTTTTCCATTAAACACATTAATTTTGTTCTCTTTTGCGACGGTCAGAAGACCTTGTTGTATAGCCATCCAAGGAATGGCATTAACTATATCTCTTAAGGTGACTCCATTTTGTAAAGACCCTTTAAACCGTACAAGAACTGACTCAGGCATATCTAAAGGCATGGAACCAATGGCTGCAGCAAAGGCCACAACACCTGAACCTCCTGGAAATGAGATGCCCAATGGAAATCGAGTATGACTATCTCCACCTGTCCCGACTGTGTCTGGCAAAAGCATCCTATTTAACCAACTATGAATAATTCCATCACCAGGTTTTAATGCTATTCCGCCTCTTTCAGCAAAAAAATCAGGGAGTTCTTTTTGAGTTTTGATGTCAACGGGCTTTGGATATGCCGCCGTGTGACAGAAACTTTGCATAACTAAATCAGCTGAAAATCCTAAACAGGCTAATTCTTTCATTTCATCTCTAGTCATCGGACCAGTAGTGTCTTGACTACCAACTGTTGTCATTATTGGCTCACAGCTTGCACCAGGGAGCACGCCCGCTAAACCGCAAGCTTTCCCAACCATTTTTTGAGCTTGGGTAAACCCATGTTTTGATGCGGGTGGCTGCCCAGGACGAATAAAAAGTGTAGAGGGAGGAAGTTTTAATTTAGTTCTAACTTTGTCTGTTAAAGCTCTTCCAATCATTAAAGGAATACGCCCACCTGCTCTTACTTCATCAGTAATCGTTTGTGGTTTTAGGTCAAATTTTGATAGAAGTTCCCCACCTTTGGGTTCATGCTTACTTCTTCTAACTTCTCCTTTGTAAGGAAAAATTGTGATGACATCTCCTGTTTTGAGTTTGCTTACATCACATTCAATTGGAAGTGCACCTGAATCTTCAGCAGTGTTAAAGAAAATAGGAGCAATTTTGCCTCCTATTACAATTCCACTCCCTCTTTTATTTGGTACGAAGGGTATATCTTCACCTGTATGCCAAAGAACAGAGTTTATTGCTGATTTTCTAGAGCTTCCTGTTCCAACTACGTCGCCAACATATGCAATCGCATAACCTTTCTTTTTTAATTTTTCAATAGTGCTTAAGCCATTTGGATCTCGAGTTTCTAGCATCGCTAAAGCATGTAAAGGAATATCTGGTCTTGTTGTGGCATGAGTCGCTGGAGAGAGGTCGTCTGTATTTGTTTCTCCTTTAACTTTGAATACTGTGACTGTTATTTCTTCAGCTAAGGGTTGTTTATTTGTAAACCACTCTCCATTGGACCAGCTATTTATAATTTTTTTTGCATAAATATTATTTTTAGATAATTCTAAAATGTCATTTAAAGCATCATAAACTAAAAGAGTATTGCTCAAAGAAATGCATGCTGATGCTGCTAATTCTTTATTATTAGATTTTAGTATTTCAATTAATG
>QCIQ01000038.1 GCA_003216595.1 Prochlorococcus sp. AG-402-M18 | reverse complement strand
AATGAGAATTATATCTCGCTCTAAGGTTTAAATTTACTAGAATCGCATAGCTTTATCCTTTGTTTCTCATATATCTACTAATTAGGCTAGTAACTCTGTGAGTAGATCTCAATAAAGAATAAATCAACACATATAGAAGTTATTTGTCTCGCTGGAAACGAATTTATCTATTTATAATTTCTAATATCTTAATGAGTAGTAGCAGCTAATTATGCCATATACTCTAAATGATTTTTCTTTATTTACATCCTGACTACCCTTAAAGAATATGAAGGACTCTACGATGTTTTTCTTGCTTAGATAATCTTACTATTAATAAGTGACATGAGTTTTTCTATAACTTCAATTTCACGGTCTCTTAACTGCTAACCCTCCACAATTTCTAGTCAACTTTCTAAGTCATTGATACACTCCAGTTTTGCCGTAAAGCTATTTTTTGATTAGGTTTCTTTTTCTAGGTTCCGCGTGGATTTTGACAATCTATCTAATCTAAAGATTTCAATGAACCACTAAAATAAGAGGTATAGCTCTGCTGTTAGATGACCTGCATAGCATGCGAAACCTGAAAACCCTAAAAGTTTTGAATCGAGTGAGATATTGGAGAACTGAAAAACTAATAATTGACATAATGTTGTACAAAATATGATATTGAATTTAGTTCTAAAAAGTGAATAGATAGATTACGATGAATTGAATATGATCTCTTCATTTATTTATATTTTAATGATTCTAGTTTCTATATAGATTCATCAATATTTTTTCTAAATTATTAATATGATTATTTCTATTTGTTAAGAGAAGGAATGTTTTATTATGAAAAATTATGAATTATTGTTCAAAATAATTTAGTACATAATAAATTCATCTTTTTGATGAAGAAAATTTTTTCAAGAATAGATCCTAGTAAACTACTCCATATCATTAATAGATTGGAGGAAATTACGGAGCGTACAAATGTAGTACCAGATGAGCAGTTTATTCAGCTTGCAACTATGCGACTTGAGGAGGGAAAAACCTTTGCTCCACATAAGCATATTTGGAAGAAAGCAGAAAATAAGGAAATTATTGCACAAGAATCATGGGTAGTTATTAAAGGATCTGTCTGCGTACATTTATATGATCTTGATGATAAACATATTATTGATGAAGTCATTAATCAAGGTGACTGTTCAATCACCTTTGAGGGTGGACACACTTATTCAATATTAGAAGATGATACTGTTGTTTATGAATATAAAACTGGACCTTATTTGGGTCAAAGTCTTGATAAGACTTTTATTGCAGACCATAGATTATGAAGGTTCTACTTTTTTGTAAAAAAAATTGTCCTTATTCAGAGAAAGTAATAAATTTTTTAAAAACTTTTAATGTAGATCTTACAGTTGTTTTTTCTACAAATAGAAATGATAAAATTCCAGAGAATATATTTTCATGGAAAGGAGAATATATCCTAAGTTTTCAAAGTTATTTTATTATTCCTAGTCAGGTGCTTTTAAGATCAAATTTAGCTATTAATTTTCATCCTGGTCCGCCAGAGTATCCAGGAAGTGGGATGATTAATTGGGCTTTATATGATCAATGTGAAAGTTATGGGGTTACTGCCCATATTATGAATGAAAAAGTAGATAATGGCAAAATATTAAAAGTTAAAAGATTTAATATTAGTAAAGATGAAACCATCACCTCTTTATCTGCAAAGGCTCAAGATTATTCTTATTTACTTTTTGAAGAAATTGTTAAATATATTTTATCTAATAAGAAGCCAATCTATGAAAACAAATCTTATCAAACGAATGATGTCTGGAGATCAAAGGCCAACAAAATTAATCAAATAAATCAGATGTCATTATTAACAATTGATATTGACTCGGAAGAGCTGGAAAAAAGAATAAGGGCTTTTCATACGCCTAATTTCCCTTTAAAATTGAGATTTAAAGGTAAAAATTTTATTTATGTTTCAGATAGTTGATGAATTTGAAAAGACAATGGCAGATTTTTATGAGGCTCCATATGCTATTGCAACAGATTCATGCACTCATGCTATAGAATTATGTCTTAGATTTAAGGGGTTCAATGAGATAAACATACCGAATAGGACTTATATCTCTATTGCATTTTTACCAATCAAGTTAAATTTAAAATGGTCTTGGAGTAAAAAAGAATGGAGTAATTATTATTATCTTGGTAATACTAATATTATAGATGCAGCAGTTTATTGGAAGGAAGGTGGTTATATCCCTGGTTCATATATGTGTTTAAGCTTTCAATTCCAAAAGCATTTAAGTCTGGGGCGAGGAGGCATGATACTTTGTGATGATTATGAGTCTTATAAGTTATTGAAAAAAATGTCATACGATGGAAGGATGCCTAATATTCCATGGAGAGATCAAAATATTGATCTACTTGGATATCATTACTACATGACACCAGAGACAGCTGCGATTGGAATTGATAAATTTAATCAAGTGAAATCAGTAGTTCCTAGAAAATGGGTATGGTCTGATTGGCCTGATTTGTCTCAAATGGATGTTTTCCGTTGAAGAAAGCTTTAATTACTGGTATCAACGGCCAAGATGGTAGTTATTTATCTGAGTATCTCTTGAGCATTGGATATGAAGTATATGGGATGATAAGGCGTCAATCGGTTTCAGAGAACCAAAGTTATAGAATTCAAAATTTAAATCAAAAAATAAAAACATTTTATGGAGATATCACTGATAAAAAATCGATTGACAATATTTTATCGGAGGTTAACCCAAATGAAATATATAATTTGGCTGCCATGAGCCATGTAAGAGTAAGTTTTGAGGTCCCTTCTTTTACTATTAATGTAAATTCCTTAGGAGTTCTCAATTTATTAGAGGCATATAAAGATATATGTCCCGAAGCCAGATTTTATCAAGCTAGTTCTTCAGAAATGTTTGGAAACTCGATTGATTCCGATGGCTTTCAAAGATTAACCACTCCCATGAATCCTACAAGTCCTTACGGATGTTCTAAGGTCTTAGCTTATAACTTGGTAAACCACTATCGCAATGCATATGATTTACACGCTAGTAACGGGATTTTATTTAATCATGAATCTCCTAGAAGAGGAACAAACTTTGTAACTAATAAAGTAGTCAAGGGAGCGGTTGAAATTAAAAAAGGATTAAAAAAGAATTTAGAACTTGGCAATTTGGATTCAAGTAGAGATTGGGGACATTCATATGATTATGTTAGAGCTATGCATTTGATTTTAAATAATAAACAACCTAGAAATTGGATAGTTGCTACAGGTGAGAATAGAACTGTAAGAGAGTTATGTGCATATGTTTTTGATAGGCTTGAATTAAATTATGAGAATTATATTATTCAAAATAAGAAATTCATAAGACCTGAAGAATTAAAATATTTGAAAGGAGATGCTAGCGAGATAAAAGAAAAATTAGGTTGGCAACCAGAATATACTTTTAATACTATGATTGATGAGATGATAGATTTATGGATGAGAAAAATTTCTTGAATCTTGAATTAACATTCAAGAAGAATAGGTTTGAGAATCATTCTAAGATTTTAAATTATTAATTAGATTACAATAAACTCTTTCTAGATTTTTTGTTATTTGTTTCGAATTAAATAGTGGATTTTTATATTTACTATTTAATAGTTTATTTTTAATTTCTCTTAGCTCAATTGGGTTTTTAGATAAATTTATGATTATATTTTCATATTCAAAGGTTGTATTAGCAATTAATTTAGCCAAGCCTAATGTGGTCAAAAGACTAGCACTTGTTCTTGCCATAAAACTTTTTCCTAATAATGTGACAACCGGTAAGCCTGCCCATAATGAATCTATTGAAGTTGAGTTTGCATTCCAGCTAAATGTATCTATAAACAAGTCTGCACAGGAATGTCTAGATAAATGTTCTTCATTCGATTTCATCTTTGGCGCAAATAAAATTCTTCCAGCTTTTATGCCTCTTTCTTTAAAAGCTTTTAAAATGTTTTTTTCTGCAATTTGATTTGTACTGCTTATCCAAATTACAGCATTCGAAATATTTAAAAGTATTCTTGACCAGCTATCAATTTCTTTAAGTGTTATTTTTCGATTTCTATGAAAGGCCGCTAGGACAAAAGCATTATTTGGAAGATTAAATTCTTTTCGAGTAAATCTTTTGGTAGAAATACTTCTTTTGTCTGAGAAACACATAAATGAATCTGGCATATAAATGATTTTTTCAGAATAATATTTTGTAAATTTCTTTGGAGTAACTATTTTATCGCTAATCAGATAATCAATTTCTGTGGAGCCGGTAGTGGAACAAAGATAGCAGATTTGAATAGGAGAAACTCTATAAGAGAATATATTCATTCTATTATTTTCTGTCGTACCCATAAGATCAATAGCAATATCTAATTGATCATTCCTAGCTATTTCAACCGCTTCTAAGTCTGACTTGCCATAAATATTTCTAAAAATAAAAGGCTTCTTTTTTAGTTTTTGAGTGTATTGGTCCTCTATAATCGCAAAAGAATAAATATATACCCTGAATCTCTCATTGTCATGTAGTTCAAGTATTCTTGATAGCAAAAACATAATAGGATGCTCTCTAAAATCTGCCGAAAAGTAACCTATATGAATTTGATGTTTGTTAATAAAATTTATTTTTTTAGGCTCTCGCTTATGATTCTTATTGTGAAAATTCAGAGCTCTTTGTAAATATAAACTTGGATCATCTTCAATATGAGAAAGTTTCATTGGGTTGAATGTTTGTTGTTTGATATCTATTTCAGATAAATAATTTAAATATTTTTCTACATCATGCCAGGATGAAAGTTCTGAAAAAACCATTATTAGTTCAGCAATTGCTTTAGAATTATTAGGATTTTTTTCTAAGGCTGACTGATATGCAACAGCAGCCTCTTCTAATTTCCCAAGTTTACTTAATGTGGTTCCTAGATTTAAATGAAATGAAGATAATTCAGGATTGAATTCAATAGCTTTGCGAGAATTAATTTCAGATTCTTTTAATTTATCAAGATCGTACAATATGATTCCCAGATTTGAATAAGCCTGAGCGTAATCAGGTTTAAGTTCTATTGCTTTTTGAATTGAGAATTCTGCTTCTTTTAATTTCCCAAGCTCTCTAAGTATGATTCCCAGGTTTGAATAAGCCTGAGCGTAATCAGGTTTAAGTTTTATTGCTTTTTGAATTGATAATTCTGCTTCTTTTAATTTGCCAATCTCTCTTAATATGTTTCCTAGATTGAAATAAGCCTGAGCGTAATCAGGTTTAAGTTTTATTGCTTTTTGAATTGATAATTCTGCTTCTTTTAATTTGCCAATCTCTCTTAATATGTTTCCTAGATTGTAATAAGCCTGAGCGAAATTAGGTTTAAGATCAATTGCTATGCGAGTTGATAATTCTGCTTCTTTTAATTTTCCCAGATCTATTAAAATGTTTCCTAGGTTGTAATGATTATTTGCTATTTTTGGATTAAGTCTAGTCGCTTTGCGTAGTAATAATTCTGCTTCTTTTAATTTTCCTAGATCTCTCAATATATTTCCATAATTTGAAAAAACTCTGTAGTCCTTTCCACCCTGATTTATAAAATTTTTATAATATTTTGTTGCCTCTACAATTTGTCCTGCTTTATGAAATTTAAATGCTTGATTAACTATTTTTTCTTTAGAAGTTCCATTTTTAGTATTAGCTGGAATAGAAATTCTCTCTTTTGAAATGAATGGAACTGGGAATGTTTTTACTTCATTCACTATTTTCTTTCCTTTCTCATTATTTAAAGATTCTTTCATCTATTTTCTCAGAATCATTTAACTTTTATTATTTTACTACTTATATGGATTTAATTTTGAACTCTTTTTTAATTTTTTTTTTGATTTCATAGAGTAAAAAAATTAATCTATTGCTCTATTATTTTTACTTAGATATGAAGAGTAAGAGTACTAAATCAAGATAGTGAAAAACT
>QCIQ01000037.1 GCA_003216595.1 Prochlorococcus sp. AG-402-M18 | reverse complement strand
GATTGAAGTTATTAACTTTTTAATTCTTAGGAGGTCATTTAAATTAGAAAAACCATAAGCATATTCTTTTAAACCTCCGACAAGAGAATAATCAGTTGTTACTCCAGTGCTTATGACAAGCTGAGAGTATTTAACTTCAGTCTCAGATGAAGTAATTAATTTTCTTTCTAGTTCATTAACTTCACAAACACGCTCTTGTAAAAAAATAAATCCTAATTCTGAGGCTAAAGCAGAATATGTAGGTGCAACCTCCCATAGTTCAAGCTCCCCGCTTAATAATTCATAAAGCAATGGCTTAAAAAGAAATCTTGGGCTTTGATCAATCAAGATGATTGGTGTTCCATCCAACCGAGCTAATAATGCTTGGACAGTAGAGAGTCCTCCAAAGCCACCACCAACAACAACAATTGGATCAGATTTCAAATTGTTCAAGTCCATAGGGACTAGATCTAAGATGATTTCAAAGACCCTAAACAAACTTTGACTAATTCGGCATTCACAACTCAAAAATGAAGAAAGAATCTAAAGACAAATACACCAATGATTTGAGAAACTCTGCTCAATTTCCTCAACCTGCTCTGATGGAATCAATTCATGAAACAAGCAAAAATCTTGAGAAACTCTCTGCTCCAGCTCAACTTCAATGGGCCCTTAAGCAATTTAATGAAAGATTTGTTTTAACAACTAGTTTTGGAATCCAATCTGCTGTCTTACTTCATATGACAGTGGAATTAAAATCTAATCAAAACCCAAAAGTTATTTGGATTGATACTGGCTATCTACCAAAAGAAACTTATAAATACGCAGAAGAATTAACAAAACTATTCGAGTTGAATTTAATAGTTGCCCAAAGCCCCTTATCCCCAGCGAGAATGGAGGCTCTATATGGTCGTCTTTGGGAAACAGGAGTACAAAAAGATCTTGAAAAATATCATCAGATTCGGAAGGTTGAACCTCTTGAAAAAGCTTTCTCAGAACTAAATGTTGATTGCTGGGCAAGCGGAGTAAGGAAAGGCCAAACCAAAAACAGACAATCCATGTCTAATATTGATTGCATTAGGGAACGTTTAACTCTCCGCCCTCTTTTAAACTGGACTAAAAAAGATATTTTCTATTACATGGAGAAAAATAAATTGCCTCAACATCCATTATTTGAAAAAGGCTATTCCACAGTAGGAGACTGGCATTCGAGCGGAGCAGAAAATACTAATATAAAAGGAAGATCAACAAGATTTGGAGGACTCAGTGAAGAATGTGGAATCCATTTGAATACGCAATAAGAAAGAATAAAATCATGTACGCAAAAGAAAATTACTTAATGATTGGGAATACAAGATGGCATTGGGCAAGCAAGATAAAAAAAGATTGGAAATATTTTCATACCTCGCCCAATCCAATCGAATTTAAAGATAAGGATTATTCTCAATTAACTTGGGCCTCAGTAGGTCCCGTCCCTAAAAATATTAAATTATGTCCTTCAAAAAAAATAATTTTAGATCATGTCCCACTCAAAGATCTTCCATCTAATTTAGGAATTGACAGGGCTCTTGCTTCATGGAGTGCTTTTAAAAAGCAATCTTCTTTAAAAAGCAAACTACAAGATTTCATTGTTATAGATGCAGGTACAATCTTAAGCGTCACAAAAGTAACAAGAAAAGGAGAATTTGGAGGCGGGCAACTAATTTCTGGTTTCAGCCTTCAATTATCTTCGATGGCAAATGGAGCATTAAATTTAGAAATTCCCATTAATAAAATGATCCCAACTGAAGTATTTCAATATGAGACTGATAATGCAATGATAAGAGGATCAATAAATGGGTTGATAGGATTTATATTAAAAATATTTGAAGAAACAAAATTACCTATATGGATGTGCGGAGGTGATGCACCGATCATATTAAATGAACTTAAAAATACAAATATTGATATACATCACTGCCCAAACCTTGTGCTAGAAGGGATGATTGATATAGACCAAAAAATTAATTCAATTTAAGATCATTTAAAATCTGATCAGCCATCTTTTCTGATTTTACTTTTAAGTAGATTAATTCAACTTTACCTTCCTTATCGATCACGAAAGTATGTCTCATCATTCCATAATATTCTCTACCCATGAATTTCTTCAAACCATAACTCTGATATAAGGTTGCTATGGGACAAGGCTCACTATCAGTTAAAAGTGTAAAAGGTAATTTATGCTTATCAATGAATTTTATATGAGATTTTGAAGCATCCTTACTAATCCCTAAAACTTGAATATTGTTTGATTTAAAAAGCTCCCAATTATCTCTAAAGCTGCAAGCTTCCTTAGTGCAGCCTGGGGTATCGTCTTTAGGATAAAAATAAATTACAACTCTCGATCCTTTAAACGATGAGAGACTGATATCAACACCATCTTGATTAGGGAGAGTGAAATCTGGTGCAGAATCGCCTATACAGAGAGTCATGATTACAACTCAAATAAACAATAAGAGCGTACTAGGTCTTTGGCTTTTTTTGATGCCATCAAAACTTTTACCAATAACCAGCGAAGAAAAAAAATGGGTTCAAAAGTTAACACCAAGAAGAGGGTTGCTTTACCACTTTTCTAGAGGCTGCCTTCGAGATGTGATGTCCAACATGACAGGTTTAGCCCCCCTTGATATACCTCTCAAAGCCGATCCAGGAGAACCACCTTTGTTGGCTGAAGGATGGGGTCATATCAGCATGAGTCATTGTCCTGATGCGTTATTAATAGGATGGTCCTCAGGAAAAATTGGGGTAGATATAGAAAGAAAGGATAGACAATTTCAAGCTTATAAATTGTCAAAACGTTTTTTCACTCAATATGAAAATTGCGAAATAGAAAATTTAACCCCAAGCCAAGCTAAAGAACTAGTACTAAAAAGATGGGTAATAAAAGAAGCCGCAGTCAAATGGCAGAGAGGAAAAATAGCGAATAATATAAATCAATGGATTTGGAAGAATAAATCATCATTTGCATATCATAAAAAACTTGGACATAAAATAAAAGTTTACGAACAAAATCATGATCAATGGACTTATGCAATTGCAATAGATGAAGATTCAATTATACGTAAACCAATAATTTGTCTTAATTAATTATTTTGCTGAGCAAGCAATTTAGTATGTATAAGCTTCTGCTTTATTGTCCGGCCTTCCAATTTTTTAAATAATTGTTTTAATCGAGTTAATGTCTCTTCTTCGCAATTTTTTAGAATAATTTCTCGATACTTACTTCCATGATTAAGCCACCTTTTAATTATCGTGCTATTAACTTTTTGATATACAAACTCAGTCCATTCTTCATAATAAATATTCCAGCCTAACTCTTCTAATTGTAGAATAAATTTCTTTTTCTGATCTTGCTTATTTAACCACTTATCTTCTTTAGAAATTAAATCAATCAATAATGAAGAATCAGCATTTTTCATATTACTATAATCCTCTAAGCTTTCCTTTAAAGAAAGCGCAGGGCCAGAACATGGGTTACTTATAATCAAACTTAATTCTGTATTCGCTGTACATTTTTTAGTAAGAATCGGCCACAATTTAGAGAAATTTGTTTCAGAAAAAACTTTCCAAGGAATCCTTCCTCCAATTACCTCAAATTTGAGATTGTCTTCTAATTTTTTAATTGATTCAAATTTTGAATCAATTAAAACAGGTCGCTCCATAGGAGCCAAAACTTCTAATTCAGCTAATAACCTTGGATGATTATCTTCTGATACAGCCAAAATAACACCGCCTTCAGATGCCTCTCTTAAAGGCTTTAAAGACCAAAGCAAAGAACCAGGTGATAAGACTAAAACTCTATGATTTTTTTTCCAAGTAATACCGGACCATAATTTAGTCATCAAATTTTTTAATCTTTCCCCCTCTTGAAAAACTTGGCGAGATAACCATTTCTCCAAATCATTATCAACTGTTCCAGATGTAATAGTTAAAGGATTTTGTTGTTCAACTTCAACTAATGAAGCTAACTGTTCAGATCTTCTCTCATTCAAAAGAGATCTTCTTTTCCCTTCCCATCCATGTTCAGTTGGCTCCCAAAAAATCTCGTTTAGCAAACGATCTGGCAAATATTGCTGTGGAACCCAATTTTTTGAAAATGAATGCGGATACCTGTAACCAATGCCATCTCCAAAAGCTTCTTGATCTCGATTTGCATCTTTCAGGTGAGATGGAACATTTTGGTTTTGGGAATCTTTAACTTTCTGAACTGCTTTAAAAATAGCCTTCACACTATTGCTTTTCTCAGTTGAAGCTAAGTACAAGGTTGCCTGAGTCAATGGGTAAATACCCTCTGGCAAACCTATGCGATCAAAAGCCGCGGCGCATGACTCAACCATGACAATTGCATTGGGATCAGCAAGACCAATATCCTCTCCTGCAGCGATGAGCATACGTCTAAAAATGAAGCGTGGATTTTCTCCAGCCTCCAACATTCGAGCAAGCCAAAAAAGTGCCGCATCAGGATCGGAACCTCGTAATGACTTAATAAAAGCGCTGATCGTATCAAAATGAGCATCACCTTTTTTATCGTATACAACCGCTCGTTCTTGAATTGAATCCTCAGCAATCTTGAGATCAATACTGATTGAACTATCTTGATTTGCAATCGTGCTCTCTACAGCAAGTTCCAGTGCATTAAGCAGAACGCGTGCATCGCCATTACATACATCAACCAAATGATCCTCAGCTTCACTAGCTAAATGGATTAATTTCAACCCATAACCCTTTTTCTTATCGCTCAAAGCTCGATGCAGCAATTGATGTAATGCTTTTGAATTCAGGCTATTTAAACGAAATAATCTAGATCTGCTTACCAAAGCTTTATTTACTTCAAAATATGGATTTTCCGTTGTTGCCCCAATCAGGGTCAAAGTACCATTTTCAACCCAAGGTAATAAGGCATCTTGTTGAGCAGTATTAAATCTATGAACCTCATCAATAAATAAAATCGTGCGTTTACCGTATTTGTTTAATCTATCGATTGCAGACTCAATCTCAGATCTCAAATCCTTGATGCCAGCCAAGGCAGCATTTACAACACTAAAGTGAGATAGCGTATTTGATGCAATAATCCTAGCCAAAGTAGTCTTACCAACTCCAGGTGGTCCATAAAGCAATAAATTGCCTACTTTATCAGCAACAATTGAACGTCTCAATAAACGTCCTTGAGCAAGAATGTGATCTTGCCCAACAAATTCATCAAGTGTTTGAGGCCGTAAGCGATCAGCTAAAGGAGCACTATTCTGTATTAGCTGTTCACCATTAAAAGCAAACAGATCTTTGGCCAAAGCTAGTCAACATATATTGTTCTTACTCTAAAAGCAAAAAAAAACTTATAAAGTTGTTTTGATGATTTCAAATTGGAAGGTTTTTGATCTAAGTAATAACTGTCGGAGCGGACATGCCTGTTCGTTTCGAAATCTCAGCTAGAGAATCAATACTTTTAATCAAAGGATCCAAAGCTAACTGAGGATCTTGGTTGATATCACCATCATTTGGAACAAAGCTTTCAAAGTAAACTCTCAACGTAGCTCCTTGAGTCCCAGTGCCAGAAAGTCTCACTAACACTCGACTACCATCATCTAATAAAATCCTCAAACCCTGATTAAGCGTAATTGAACCATCAACTGGATCTGTGTAGCTAAAGTCATCAGCATTTTCAATTGTCCTTCCAGCAAAAGATTGATCTTTCAAAGTGGGAAGCATATTGCTCAATCTGGAATAGAGAGAATTTGCAACTTCAGATGGAATAGATTCATAATCATGACGAGAATAGTAATGACGACCAAAAAATAGCCAATGATTTCTCATTATCTCAGAAACAGACTTTTTCTTAGACGCAAGTATCTGCAACCAAAAAAGAACAGCCCACAATCCATCTTTCTCTCTGACATGATTACTCCCAGTCCCAAAGCTCTCCTCTCCACATAAAGTAATTTGATTAGCGTCCAAAAGATTGCCAAAGAATTTCCACCCAGTAGGTGTTTCAAAGCAATTTATCCCTAAATGTTTTGCCACAACATCTACAGCTGAACTCGTCGGCATGGAACGAGCGACACCAGATAAACC
>QCIQ01000036.1 GCA_003216595.1 Prochlorococcus sp. AG-402-M18 | reverse complement strand
ACTGCCCTACTTATTTTTGCTGTTTCAGATTCAAGTCCTAAATAAACCTGACTAGCCTTTGTTGAATGAAGATCAAACAATTTATTTTGATCTAAAAGTTTTAAGGCATAAGTCCTCGCTGCTATTGCTTGAGCTTGAAGTGCTACTAGTGGGAATTCTTTTGGCATTTCGCTGCCAACAACACTTTTCAAATACTTCTCTAATTTTAAATAATTTATTATATTTAACTTCTTATTATTCAATGAAACACTTAATTCTCCTGCAAATCTTCTATTCTTAAACCAGATTCCTCTTTTATCACCATTTTTAATAATTAAATTAAAATTATCAGGTAATTCGAACCATGTACTTACGTTATTATTAATTGAATATTTAACCTTATTATTGTCATAAACTAAACTTAAAGATTTAATGTTTCTATGATTAGAAGAGATCCCCTTAACAAAAATATTTTCCAAACCATCTGCTCTAAATCTTGCTTTGTTTTCATTACCTATCAAGACACGCATTATTGGTTCTTTTGTCGCAATT
Organism: Prochlorococcus sp. AG-402-M18; assembly: GCA_003216595.1. Lineage (GTDB taxonomy): Bacteria > Cyanobacteriota > Cyanobacteriia > PCC-6307 > Cyanobiaceae > Prochlorococcus_B. Next base: position 6,679 of record QCIQ01000036.1, on the reverse strand, counting down.
GCCTTTAATGGAGAGATGAAAGATATAACTACAAAAATTATTGCCCATCCGGATTTTCTTTTAAGTGATGCGCTCACAATAAAAATTGGATTTAAGTACTAATTTTGCCTATAAGAAAGAAGATCCACCAGTGGGCAAAGCGATGAATGGCACCATGTCTTAAAAGGGGAAAAATTGCAAGTCACTTTTCTAGGAACAAGTTCAGGGGTTCCAACTCTAACTAGGAACGTATCAGCAATGGTACTAAAGCCTCCACAAAGGTCTGAATTGTGGTTGTTCGATTGTGGCGAAGGTACACAGCATCAGTTCATTAGAAGCAATCTTAAGTTATCTCAAATCAAAAAAATATTCATTACGCATATGCATGGGGATCATATTTATGGCCTACCTGGACTCCTAGCAAGTATTGGATTAGCAGGCAGCAGTTCTGGCATTGAGCTATATGGACCAGCTCCTCTTAAAAACTTTATTGATTCTTGCTTGTACAACAGTTCAAGCAGATTGGCTTACTCTTTAAAATTCCATAAGGTTGAAAATGCTGCCATGAATAAACAAATTTTATTTGAAGATTCTGGCCTAGAAGTTAAAACTGCTCCGCTCAAACATCGAATACCATCTTTTGCTTACAGAGTAAATCAAAAAACCAGACCAGGAAGATTCAATTTAGAGAAAGCAAAATTAAAAAAAATACCTCCTGGCCCAATATATGGAGCCCTACAGAGAGGGGAGGAAGTGCGATTGGAAGACGGTCGTAGTTTTTCTGGTAGAGAATTTTGCGGTCCACCTAGGCCTGGAGTAAGCATGGTTTATTGCACAGATACTTTATACACAGAATCAGCAATTGAGCTTTCTAGAGACGCCGATCTACTAATCCATGAATCAACTTATTCCCAGAAAGAAAATGAAATGGCTTACGAACGCGGTCATTCAACTGCCACTATGGCGGCTAAAGTTGCTGCAAAAGCGAACGTAAATAAATTAATTTTGACTCATTTGAGCCCTAGATATACCCCTGCGAATGAAACAAGTCCTAATGATTTGCTTAATGAAGCAAAAGCAATTTTTCCAAATACTCAGTTGGCGAAAGACTTTTTGCAAATTGATGTAAAAAAACGCTGCAACAGTTCTTGATCCCTTTGCCTATGAAATGCCACTACATGAAACAATGGTCGAGTTTGGTGCTTCCGTCAATCGCTGGCGTTATTAATGGACTCTCTTATTTCTTCTCTTAAACGGTCCCTTACAAGACTATTTGTTTTGATACCTGTGCTTGTAAGTCTCAGTATTAGTCCACTTTCTGTAAGTGCCTTGTATCCCAGCGACCCTTCTTCAGTGGATACCTTAGATACAAGCTTGGCTGGTCAGGACTTACAAAATACAGAGTATGTAAAATACGACTTATCAGGCAAAGATCTTGGTGGGGCGAATTTCACTGGGGCTTATTTCAGTGTCTCAAGCTTGAAGGACTCTGATCTAACTGGTGCAAACATGACCAATGTTATTGCCTATGCAACAAGGTTTGATAACGCAAATCTTACCAATGTAAATCTCACAGGTGCAGAATTACTGAAAAGTATTTTTGATGGTGCGACCATTGATGGTGCTGACTTTACTGATGCTGTATTAGATAGAAGTCAACAAAAAAATCTATGCAAAGTTGCTACTGGCAACACAGCCGAAAGTCTTGGTTGTAGTACTACAGCGGCCGGCTATGTGCCTGCAACCAAAGGGCAAGGTTTCAATCCAGGTACTTAAATTTATCTAAAATTTAAACCAATAAAAAAAGGGGGTCTATGACCCCCTTTTTTTATTGGTTAATCAACTCCCTTTTCACTTTGTGATAAGAAAGAAAGCCGCTGCAGCCCCACCAACCGCAAACATAGGCAAACCAACTAGCAAATGTGAGGTACCAAAACCAAAGCCTTTTTGGCGCAATATAAAATAGCCCACTCCAGCGGCTCCAGCAGCCAATGGAATAGCAGCAGTAGCGGCAGAAGCAACAGCGTGATAATCGAAGTTCATCCCTGTGTTGAAATTTAATTACTTACAATTATCCTTCAAATTTGAAAAATGGTATGAACTTATGTCTGAAATGCTTAATATCTTCATCACTTTAAATCCAAAAAGAATTTTCAATTCTTCTAAATTCATGCCACTTAAGGAGCAATATTTGAACTATCTCGAGAGCGTGGATGTTTGCTGTACCACCATTCCTGAATATTTGAATCTAAACGACTAGAAAACAACGTTAAAATTGTTTTTGTTGGTTTCACTCCTGGTTGGATAATCTCAACAGAATATGATGGACATCTTTGTGCCGCAATATCAGCAACCAATCTTTTCCCAATTCTTTTCCAGCTAGGTTCCTTACTGCGCCATGAAAGCCTGCAACAAGGCCAAGGTAATTCTTCACGGTCATACAGACGACAACATGGGCCTAAGACCCTAAAACTAAATTGACCTCCAATACTTGAGTGAATAGAGCCATGATCTAAAAGACCTTGAACTTTATCAATTGGCAAAACTTCTGAAATCAATTAATCCCTAAATAATTTTATTTGCGCCCATGAGCACATAAACCAGAGGTTGGCGAGAAAGGAGATCTTTGGCAAGCAAAACGATGAAAATCTGGCGAAAAAATTAATATCCATACAATTCATCCTCAATATGGGTTCTGATTGTGCAATCAGAGACTGGATATGCTTTGCAAGTCAAAATATATCCTTTTTCTATTTGATCATCTTCCAAAGAACTTTGATCCGGTTGATCAACCTTTCCTTTTTCTAATTTAGCTACACAAGTTGAACAAGTTCCTTCTCTACATGAGGCAGGAAGCTCAATATTCTGTTCAGAGGCAGCGTCAAGAATATATTTGTCATCTGGGATATCAATAATTTTTTTAAGACCACTTAACTCGTTAATAAAAGTGATCTTAAAAGATGTCATGAAGGTTTTTAATCTGAAAATTTAGAGTTTATTGAATCAAGTTAAAGCCAAAGTCAATACCATTAAGGCCCATTGATCCTTTATTTTGATTTCAAGAACTTGCCAACCAAGTTTTAAAAAGAATTCTCGAAGTTCTGCAATCTGCTCAACTAATAAACCAGACAAAATTACTTTACCTTTATGTCCAATAATTTTTTCGAAATCTGGTCCTAATAATTTTATGATAGGTGCAAGAATATTGCATAAGACCAAATCAATTTTCTTTTTCGGCATATTCGCCTCAATTTCCTCGATAGAACCAAGAAAAACATTTAAGAGGTTTTCAGGAAAATCATTTAAGGCAGAATTAATTTTGGTAGCTGATATTGCTAAAGAATCTGTGTCAACTGAATAAGTATTCTTAGCTCCTAATTTCAATGCCGTTAAAGATAGGATTCCGCTTCCACAACCTATGTCAGCAATTGTTTGGCCTACCGGGGGATCATTATCCAAAGCCTCAATACATAGCCTCGTGGAAGGATGGCTACCAGTTCCAAAAGCACTTCCCGGATCTAAACGAACAATTTTTCGTTGAAAAAATTGTTCAGGAACTTCTAACCATGCAGGTAAGATTAAAATTGATCTTCCAACGGGATCAGGTTTCCAATTTTTTTTCCAGCTTAAACTCCAATCTTCATCTTTTACTTCAATCCATTTGCAAGGAGGTAAGACCACATCAAAAGTTTTAGCCATCGCGATTAATGATTGAACTAAGGTCTCTTTCTCTATAACTGAGCACTCACTCAAAGGAATCCATATAAATAAATTTTGAGTGGAGTTTTCACTTGGATCATGCTCAAAAGAAAATCTATGAATTGCTAAATTGCTCAACAACCAATAAAAAGAATCCTCCAGCTCAACTGGAAATTGCTGCTCCAATCTCAACCAAGAGAGTTGAGAGTTTTGCCGATCTATAGTTTTTTCAAACAGCAATTTATAAGGTCACTGAATGAGCTTCGTTTATTCCTTGCATTGAAAGAATTGATCCCAATAATTCAGATGGGATTGGATCATCGATACTTAAAACCATAACAGCCTCTCCTCTTACAATCCTTCTTCCTACTTGCATTGAGGCGATATTCACATTGTGTTTTCCAAGGAGTGAACCTATCTGACCAATGATTCCAGGCATATCCCTATGCCTGGTAAAGAGCATATGTCTACTTGGCACAAAATTTATCGGGTACTCATCAATACTTGTAATACCAAGATCGCCATCACCAAAAACAGTCCCAGAGACACTATGTCCTCCTTTGTCGCTAAAACTATCTAACTGCAAAGAGCCTCGAGCAAACTCTGGGCTCAACTCATCCTTAATTTCGACGACATCAATACCGCGTCCTTTAGCTTCTAATGAAGCGTTTACATAATTAATCTTATCTCCCAATGCACTAGTGAGTAATCCCTTCAAAGTCGCAATAACAAGAGGTTGAGAAGGATGTTGAGCAAATTCCCCTTGCAAACGAACTTCTAATTTTTGAATCTGCCCACCTGAAATTTGACTAACTAATAATCCTAATGTCTCCGCAAGTTTTAAATGTGGTTTAAGACTATCCATTATCTCTGCGCTAAGACCAGGAATATTTACGGCGCTGCGAGCTGGCAAGCCTAAAAGAACATCTCTAATTTGTTCTGCGACGTCAATAGCAACATTTTGTTGAGCCTCAACAGTTGAAGCCCCCAGATGTGGAGTAAGTACTAAGCCTTTTTTTACAGCACGTAGAGGGGAATTTTCAGCCAAAGGTTCTTTTGCAAAAACATCGATTGCAGCGCCTTGAATAACATTTTCTTCTAATGCATGAGCTAAATCATTTTCATTAATAATCCCACCTCTAGCACAGTTAACCAATCTAGCAGTTGGTTTCATTTTTCTTAGAAGATCAATATCAACTAAATTCTCTGTTTCAGGGGTCCTTGGAAGATGAAGGGTTACATAATCAGATTCTTTGAACAACTCATCAATATCACTTAATCGAACCTGCATTTGCTGAGCTCTTTCAGAAGAAACAAAAGGATCAAATCCAATGACTTCCATACCCATCGCATTAGCAACTTTTGCGACATGAGATCCAATCTTGCCAAGTCCAACTACTCCTAAAGTTTTCTTATACAGCTCATTTCCTACATATTTCTTGCGATCCCAACCTCCTGAAAACATACTTGCATGAGCTTGTGGAAGATTTCTAGATAATGCAAGGATCATTGCCAGAGCATGCTCAGCTGCAGCGATAGTGTTTCCACCTGGCGAATTAACAACTAAGACCCCCTTTCTAGTCGCGGTTGGGACATCAACATTATCTACACCAACTCCAGCTCTACCAATGATTCTCAATTGCTTTGCCTCAGAAATCACATCTGAAGTAACTTGAGTTCCTGAACGGATCATCAATCCGTCATAGTCACCAATAATCTTCTTTAACTGATCTATCGAAAGACCAACTTTTTGGTCAACCTGAGCAACCTGAGTAAGAATATCTATACCTGCTTGATCAATTGGATCAGAAACAAGAACTTTCGTCATTAAAGGCGATAAACGTGCCGATCTGAACTTTAGTGATCTATTTGCCGCTGACCAGAATTATGTTGAGCAGGATTGAATATCCAAACATTTCAAGGAGTTATTTAGTGTCCACATACGTCATCATTCTAAAAGAAAAGAAACCAGCCAACGAGTTGCTTCTCAAATTGAGAGAGGCTCAAACACCTATCCTTAATTGCGATCTTGTAGAACCATTGGGGAATAAATCAGACAATGAGAATTCAAGTTTAGACACATCTAAAGACGTATTTGCCAATCAATCAAGTTTTAATAATATCAAGCTTCTTAACCCAGCTCTTGCTCGAAAAGATCGCCAAAAAACATTAGCGACATGGTTAATACCCTTCGGTTTTATTGCAGGTCTAAGCTTTTCACAAATGACCAATTTGAAGACATTTGGAGATATGGGATTCCCATATCAATTAGAGAAACTTTTAGGTGGCCTAGTTGGAATGATTGCAGGAGCGCTGGGAAGTTTTTTTTCAGCTGGAGGTATTAGCCAAGAAATAGTTGATGATTTGAGAGCTCTTCGAAAAAAAAGTGAAGAAGGTTTTTGGCTGTTAATTTTAGAATTCCCAATAGAAATAGAACCACCTTGGTCAATTCTAAAAGAGACTGAAAGCCTAGAAATAGTAACAATAGACACACAATGATAGTCAGTTAAATATTTTTTATAAAAAAGTCGCTATAAATATTAATAGTTTAAATCCAAGATTGAATATTATATATTTCTCTAAATAAAAAAAAGAAAAAATGATTTAGACTATTTATGTATAAATGAGAAAATTCTATATCTTTTCATGCATCTTCCAAAAAAAAATATTTTATTTAAAACTCCTTTTCGTAAAGAGTTAGAAACTTTGGTTGAGCTCGCGGAAAAGGCTCTAAGCGAAAGAGCAGCTATATGGTCTCCTTTTTTATCAGCACAATTAATAGAGGAAGTTAAAGATAAATTTAATAATTTAAATGATATAAGTCTTCTTTTCGAAGGAGGATTCCCTAGCGCCGAACGTAAAAGAACATGTTTCCTAAGATCTGAAGAAGAGATGAACTCTAACTCTATCGATATTCCAATCAAAGGTATTTATATTAAAGGCAATTTCTTGTTTGATAGAGCTGATAAAAATGATTTTAGAGATGTTTTACATGAACTCG
>QCIQ01000035.1 GCA_003216595.1 Prochlorococcus sp. AG-402-M18 | reverse complement strand
TCGAAATTAAGAAAGAATTTTTCAAACTAATATTTTCAGATAAATAACTTCTTGAAAATCTTATAAATTTCTCTAATAAAATCATTACTAAGCAAAGCATCCACAAACAAGTCCACATTTCTTTGAATTCAAAGGACTTTAAAGTTAGATATAGTTCTGTTCCTATACCTCCTAATCCAAATATTCCGAGTAATGTTACACCTCTAATTGCACATTCAAATCTGTAACTTCCATATGTAGATAAGATAGGTATTAACTTAGGCAGTAGGATAGTTATGAATGAGCTCATAATATTAGATCCTGTTTGCTTAATTGCTATTAGTGGTTGTATGTCTAAGCTATCTAATTGCTCTGAAATTACTCTTGCGGTTAAGGCTGAATAGGGAATGACTATAGATAAAATTGCCACCCATATATTCAAACCTAAAATTTGTAGAAATAGCAAACCCCAAACCACTTCATGTATTGATCTTGGAATTGCTAATGAGTATTTTATTAATTTACCTAAATAAGAAAATTTAGGGATACTTTTCCATAATAAATCTGTAGATAATACACCTAAAAGAATTCCAATAATCATACTTATAACCCAGCTAGTTAAAGCAATTGCAATTGTTATTTGAAGTCCTTCAAATGCGCTTTTAACTACTTCTTGATTGAACGATGGTTTTATTGCTGATCTTATGAAGATAAATATGATATTTAGACCCCCAACATGCAATCCTTTGATGACTTCTATTAGAATGGGAATGTAGGCTAGTGATAGGATTAATGTTAATAAAGTTGATACTGGTTTTATTAATTTCATTATGAATTAAAATAGCCAAGCGAGCTCTGATTGATTAGTATTATGAATTTCTCTATCTATTACAATCTCTCCATCTTTTAACCCAATAACTCTATTGAAATTATTTATTAAATTTATTTGGTGAAGACTTATAAGTATGGTCTCAGGGATTTTAATTCTAAGATAATTTTTTTGATTAATAAATAAATTTAAGATATCTTTTGATAATAGAGGGTCTAAATTTGAGAAAGGTTCGTCTCCAAGAAGAATCTCTGGTTCTTGTCTTAAAAGACGTGCAATTGCTATTCTTTTTTTTTGCCCACCAGAAAGTTTATTTATATAGGAATAAATAGTGTTTTTAGGGAGAGAGACTGCTGCTAAGCATTCTTGGCATAAACCTTTATCTAATACTCCTAGGAGATTTCTTAAAGACCATAAGAAATTGTGTTTACCTAATGCACCGCAGTTTATATTCTGTGCGACATTAAGCTCTTCTATCAAAGATAAATCCTGCCATATAGTTCCTATTCTTGACGACTCAATATTTGAGATATTGTTAATGTGAGTACCTTTCCATATTACATCCCCTTCGTTTGGGATTAGTGATCCATTCGCGATCGAGATTAACGTACTTTTGCCGGAACCACTCTTGCCAATAAGCGCTATCTTCTCGCCTTGATTTATTGTTAAATTAATATCTTTTACTCTAATACTTTCTTTACTGTAGTGGCTTATATTCTTTAGTTCTAGTAACTTAGTCACTTAATCTTTCCAATTTTCCTAGCTACCTTTTCTATTTTATTATAATTTTCGTTTTTTGATATTATAAATTTCTCTGCACCAAATAACTCGAGAACTTGTTTTTGTTTTTTTGACTTTTCATTGAATCGTAAAAATACATTTGTAAGCTCGTTCGTAAAACCTTTTTTGAACTTTTGATCTAGGTTTCCTTGAGCAAGCCAATGATAATTCTGATAAGAAGGAGTCTTCCAAATCAAAAAGACTTTTGAAGGGTCCACTCTTCCTCTCTCAAGATTGCTCTTCCATACTTCTTCGCTAAGAGCACCTGCCTCATATGAACCACTTTGTACAAGCATTAATGTTGCATCGTGGCTACCACTAAATCCTGGGTTTGCACCTTTGAAATCCTTAAGTTGAACACCTGCTTTGTTTAAAAAATATTGTGGCATCAATCTTCCTGATGTTGAACTTTCAGAGCCAAAAGTAAAACGCTTGCCTTTTAGTGTTTTTAAGTCATTTATGTTATTTATTTTTTGGATAGAACTTTTCTTGTTTGCAATAAAAACACTATGGAATTTTTCATCAATATCTCTTTGTGATATTACCTTGGATCCTTTGGTTTGAATTCTTGCTTGTACACCTGTTAAAGCACCGAACCATACTAAATCTAAATCCCCGGTCCTAAAAGCTGTTACAGCTGCAGCATAATTAGTCACTGGTTTATAACGGACTTGAACATTGAGCTGCTCGCTTAATTCAGAGGATAAAATCTTATATAAACGATTCAGGCGCTCTGGGTTTTGATCTGGTATTGCGCCAATATGAAGGATCTCTTCTGCTTTTAATGAACCAATAGTAGATAAATTAAATACTGATAAAGCAGTAATAGCTATTTTTGTAAGATGTTTTGTCATTAGCTTCTGAGATATCACTTTAGAAATCATTTAATAGATGTTCGAGTCTGTTAACTCCATCGTTGATCATTTTATTTGAAGCTGCGTATGAGATTCTTATGCATTTGTCATCTCCAAAAGCAATCCCTGGAACTATTGCTAGGCCAACCTTTTCTAGTGCCAATTTGCAGAAACTTATTGAATCCATCTCCTCTAGATTAATTTCTGGGAAAATATAGAAAGCTCCATTGGGAGGGACAAAAGAAATATGTTTTATTTTTTTTAGTCTGTCTGTTATTAATAACCTCCTTTTGTTATAAATTTCTGCCATTTCATGAACGCAATCTTTTGAGCCTTGAAGTGCTGCAATAGCTCCTTTTTGAGCAAAACTACATACATTGCTTGTACTTTGACTTTGTAAAGCAATTGCTTTCTTTATTACCTCTGCATTTCCTGTTAAGTATCCAATCCTCCAACCAGTCATTGCCCACGCCTTGGCAAAACCGTTGACAGTGAAAATTCTATTTTTTAAGTCTGGTGAGATTTTTGCGAAACTATGGTGAACTTGATTTGGAGAAATAAGAAATTCATAAATTTCATCACTCATTAATAAAATTCTTGGATGCCTTCTTAAAAAATCGCAAATAGTTTTCATCTCTTGCTCAGTTAAAACACAGCCAGTTGGATTGCTTGGAGAATTAATAATTAATAATCTTGTTTTTTCAGTTACGTTTTCTTCTAGTGAATTGATATCAATTTTAAAATTATCTTTAGTTGAAGATTTAATTTTAATTGGCTTTGCACCAGCCAAAAGAGTTATCTCTGGATAACTAAGCCAATAAGGGGTAGGTATCAGTACTTCATCTCCGGGGTTCAAAACTACTTGAAATAAATTGTATATTGCTTGTTTCCCTCCATTAGTTACTAAAACATTGTCTATTTTTGTTGGAACTTTATTTATATATGATTGTTTTTGCGCAATGGCTTCTCTTAATTCAGGATCTCCAGCGGCAGGCCCGTAACGAGTTTTCCCATCTTTTAATGCTTTTAAAGTTGCATCGATAATAAATTCAGGGGTATCGAAATCAGGTTCCCCTGCGCTTAAGCTACAAATATTTTTACCTTCAGCTTTTAAAGCTTTAGCTTTTGCGCTGATCTCAAGAGTTAGAGAAGGTTTTATGGAGAGAGCTCTTATAGATATCTGTGATTTGTCAGTCATCTTCGAAGCATAACTTCAAAATGTTTTTATTAGATTCACTTTTAAAGTGAATTCATCTAATTATAAACTTACTCCTTAATAAGATACTTGCATGCCTTTGATGAACATAAACTTTGTAATTGCTTCTAAAAACCCTAAAGAATTGTCAGGATTTTATGCCAAGATCAACTCTGACAAGGTGAATAAAGGTTTTAATGCAACTCATTATTTTATTTCATTAAGTAATCGATCCAAAATACATTTTTATAGACCTAATAAAAATCACGAATGGCAAAGGAAAGGTAACTCAACCTCATTGTGTTTTCAGCGTGAACCTTGCGAAGACCCATCACAAATCATCGAGAGCTGGATATCTGAGATATTGAAAACAGGAGGTAGTGCAATGGGAATTCCAAAATTGGCAAAGTTTGGATGTGAGCAATGGATGCTTGACCCAGAAGGCAATAAATTTTTAATTTTGGCGCCCTATGTTTTAAAAGGATCAGAGAAGAAAGCTTTAATGTGACCAAAAACATCTCCTCTGATAAAAATGTTCCTAAAGTTTCTGATTTAAACAATTCCATAAACAAAATTGTTGTATCCAGGGGGAACCCTTTCGCTAAGTTAATGATTATTGGAGAAGCTCCAGGAGCAAAAGAGGAGGAGATAGGAGAGCCTTTCGTCGGAAGGTCTGGAAAATTACTTGATCGATTGCTTCAAAATGCTGGGATTGATATTAACCAGGATGTTTATTTTTGCAACGTGGTCAAATGTAGACCGCCCAAAAATAGACGCCCAACAAAGATTGAAATACATGAAAATCTTCCCTGGTTGTATCAACAAATAAAACTTGTAAACCCCAGAGTAATAGTCCTTGTTGGAGCAACAGCATTAGAAGCTATTTTGAAAATTAAGTCTCGTATTAGTATTATCAGGGGTGAATGGATTGATTGGGAGGGCAAACTTGTAATGCCTGTCTTCCATCCATCTTATTTACTTAGGAATCCATCTAAAGAGGAAGGAAAACCAATGAGTCTGACTAAATCTGATTTTTTAAAAATTAAGGAAAAAATTGATTTTTTATAATAGCCCTTAAATATGTCATTCTTTATTAAAGAGGCTCAATTAGTTAACCCATGATTGCGACCCTGGAAAAGAATATGGAAGAAAATAATCTCTCTCAGCGATATAGCACCAGAATTTTTCGTAGAGATACTAGACCAGTAATGGTCGGTGATATTGGAATCGGTGGAGATAATCCAGTGCGTGTTCAATCAATGATTAATGAAGATACAATGGATATCGAGGGTTCAACGGCCGCAATAAGGAGATTACATGAAGTTGGATGTGAGATTGTCAGATTAACAGTCCCAACTCTTGCAAGTGCAAAAGCTGTGGGGGAAATCAAGAAACTTTTAGCTAGCACTTATCAACCAGTTCCTTTAGTAGCGGATGTTCACCATAATGGGATGAAAATAGCTTTAGAAGTAGCGAAGCATGTAGATAAAGTTCGTATCAACCCTGGATTATTCGTTTTTGAGAAACCTGATCCCAATAGAACTGAATTTACTAAAGATGAAATTGATGTAATTAAGGAGAAGATTATTCAGAAATTTGAGCCAATCGTAAACACTTTAAAAGAGCAAAATAAGGCCCTGAGAATAGGCGTTAACCATGGTTCTTTGTCTGAAAGAATGTTATTTGCTTATGGAGATACTCCATTTGGAATGGTTGAATCAGCTATGGAATTTATTCGAATATGTCATTCATTAGATTTTCATAATATTGTAATTTCGATGAAGGCTTCTCGAGCTCCCGTGATGCTTGCAGCTTATAGAATGATGGCTGACACAATGGATAAAGAGGGATTTAATTATCCTCTGCATTTGGGTGTAACTGAAGCTGGAGATGGGGATTATGGAAGAATTAAAAGTACGGTAGGGATAGGGACATTATTATCCGAAGGTATTGGAGATACCATCAGAGTTTCTTTAACAGAGGCGCCTGAAAAAGAAATACCAGTTGCATATTCAATTTTACAAGCGGTTGGTTTGAGAAAAACTATGGTTGAATATATTAGTTGTCCTAGTTGTGGTAGAACATTATTTAATTTAGAGGAAGTTGTAGCAAAAGTTAGAGACGCTACTCAACATTTAACTGGTTTGGATATAGCTGTAATGGGTTGTATCGTTAATGGACCTGGAGAGATGGCAGATGCTGATTATGGTTATGTGGGTAAAGGTGTAGGAACTATTGCTCTTTATAGAAATAGAGATGAAATCAAGAGAGTGCCTGAGGATGAGGGTGTTCAGGCGTTAGTTGATTTAATTAAAGAGGATGGTAAATGGGTAGATCCTTAAAAGAAAATATGCATTTTAATTGATTATTATTATAAAAATTATTTGATAACTATGTTGAAGAGATTCTTGAAAATATGTTTATTAATAAGTCTTTTTCCATCGTCATCTTTTTCCTTCCAAGCTAATTCTCCTACGTTGATTACTAATAATCCAAAGGAGATTATTGATCAAGTATGGCAAATTATATATCGCGACTTTTTGGACTATTCAGGGAAATATAAGCCAGAAGATTGGATTAAATTAAGAAAGGAAATATTATCAACTAAATTTTTTGATAATGACGATGCATATATTGCTATAAAAGACATGTTGACAAAATTAGATGATCCTTATACAAGATTTCTAGATCCTAAAGAATTCAATGAAATGAGAATAGATACAACGGGTGAATTGATGGGAGTAGGTATTCAAATTTCTTTAGATGAAGTTACTAATCAAATTGTTGTTATATCACCAATAGAAGGATCGCCAGCTTTTCTCGCAGGAATCAAACCTAAGGATATAATTGTATCTATAGATGGTGAGCCTATAGAAGGTCTGAGTATAGATAATACCGTTAAACTTATTAGAGGTAAAAAAGGGACGAAAGTTGAACTAGGTATTATTAGAGAAGATGAGTTATTAAATGTCTCATTAATACGTGATAGAATTGAAATTAATGTAGTTGATAGTCGAATAAATAATACAAGTTTAGGAGCGAAAATTGGTTATCTAAGGTTAAAACAATTCAATGCAAAATCTCCAAAAGAAATGAGTTTATCGCTAAATAAATTAGAAAAACAACAACCTTTTGGTTATGTATTAGACCTTAGGAGTAATCCTGGTGGTTTGCTTGAGGCCAGCATTGAAATAGCGAGGCAATGGATAAATAAAGGAATTATTGTTAGTACAAAAACAAAAGATGGTATTACTGATATTAGGAAAGCAAAAAATAGAGCCTTGACTAAAAGGCCAGTTGTAGTTTTAATCAATGAAGGATCTGCGAGTGCTAGCGAAATTCTCTCTGGAGCAATTAAAGATAATAAAAGAGGAGTATTGGTAGGCAAAAAGACTTTTGGTAAAGGACTAGTTCAGTCTGTAAGGTCTCTTCCTGATGGCTCAGGCCTAACAGTTACTGTCGCTAAATATTTAACACCGAGCGGTAAAGATATTAATAAAAATGGAATAGAACCTGATATTAAAGCAGATCTTTTATTAAATGATAAGAATAAATTAACAAATTCTGATCTAGGAACTTTAAAAGATAGTCAATATGTAGTAGCTGAAAATATATTACTTAAAAGGTTTAGATTTGAAATTAATCAAAATTCTTATACCCCGTTAACTTCTAATATAGAATATGCCCTAAAAAAATAGTTAAAACTTATCAATTCTCCTATATCCATACCAGTCAGGAATAAGTTTTTCTCTTCTTCCTTTAGGGTCTGGAATTAAATTTATTTCCCAATTCTTTATTTTAATAGGATGCATATCATCAACTTGTTCTAATAAATTTATATTTGAGTAGTCATCATTATGTTTATTTTTTAAATCTATTTCCCAATTTTTCTTTGCTTTTTGTTTTGCTTCAATGGCTTTCTTTGCGACAACTAGATTGAATTCATGTTCTTCATACATCTTTTTTGGATTATAGCCTCCTAAATTAACAAACCAAAGTGATAAATCTTCTATTTGTGGATTAATTAAACTATCTTTATTTGTTCTAGATATGACTATTTTATACCCATCAACATATTTAATACATTTATAACTATCTATATGAAGTCCACTTTTCTTCCCTAACCATTGCTTTCTAAGTTCAGGGAATGTATCCTCTATTGACTTACCTAACACCCATCTTACATCGTGCAGTTCTATATTGCTTTTTAAACTTCTTCCCCCTAATACAACAATAAAAAGGGATAAATCCATAATATTGATTCAATTACTCATATCCAGCATCTTTTTCATTGGTTTATATGCCATTGCTCTAATTTGTTCGTCCATCTTTAGTTCTGGGCTCATTTCTTTTAAACACATATATACTTTTTCTAAGGTATTCATTCTCATATATGGACATTCATTGCAA
>QCIQ01000034.1 GCA_003216595.1 Prochlorococcus sp. AG-402-M18 | reverse complement strand
GAAAAGGAATTAATGAAAGAGATGGAAATAGCTTTTCAAGAGTTTGGTATCGAAGCAAGAATTCTTTCAGTAAGTGGAGTAAAAACTGATGAAATGAACTGTTTGGAAATCCCACTTAAAGTTAGATCAGAAAAAGATGTTTTTCTTAAAGACGAATAAATTTTTCTTTTAAAAACTTATTCAAATTATCAATATCATCAATTTTAAGAATAATTGCTAGATAATAGAAGACAACAAGACTAATTCCAGATGATATTATTATTCGCGATAATAATATCATAAAATTATAGGGCAAATATATTATTTTGAAAATAAAAAATGAGGTAATACCAGAAATCAAACCAATTATAATAATTTTAAGATTCTGCAAAAATATTTTAAATAATTTTAGATTATCTAGTTTTTTATTTAATTTAAATAGTAAAAGTATGCAAGCAAATAAATTAACAAATGTAGTTGAAAATACTAATCCATTTACTCCTAAGTTTAGAGGTGATAGGTCTCCCCATGGACTTGATCCTCCTATTAAAAACCAGTCAAAAAATAAATTTAATAATATTGCTAATATTGATATTCTAAAAGGTGTTTTTGCATCTTCAATACCATAAAATACTCTAACTAATAGATCTCTACATAGATAAAAAGGCATACCTATTCCGTATGCAATTAATAGTTGACTTACTACATCTACCGCATTTTGATTGAATGAACCTCTCTCGTAGATTAAAATTACTATTGGAGTAGAAAGTGAAATAAATATAGAACCTAGGAATACCATCGATGAGAATGAAAGAACTAATCCTTGATGTATTTTTTTGATTAACTTTGAATGATTTTCTCGAGATCTTAAACTTACAAAAATCGGTAAGAGTGGAATTAAAATAGAATTTGATACTATTCCGAGAGGAGCTTGAACTAAAAAGTTTGCGTAACTTAGAGCAGCTGCAGCTCCGACTATTTTCGATGCAAAGAACAAATCAGTAAAAACATTAATTTGTATCATTCCTGAAGAAAGTGATGCAGGGGCAATCATTTGCAAGGCCCTTTTAAGTTCTGAATATTTTGTTTTTATTGAAAGATTAATAGCAAATATACCTTTTTTAATTAGAAAAGGGATTTGAATCAAATATTGAGATAGTGCTCCTATAAATGTTGCCTTTGCAAGAATAACTCCTCCTCTAAGGTCTAGTTCATATATATCAGCTGAAGTTTCTTTATTTATCCAAAAATTTGATACAGCAATTATAATTATTAGACTTGAAAGTAATGGAGATATAGATGGGATGAAAAACTCTTTTTTCGCATTTAGAGATCCAAAACCTATGCCTATTATTCCGGATAAGAATATAATAGGAGACATTATTTTTAATTGATAAGATGCTATCTCTTTGATCTCAGGGCTTAAACTTGGTCCAACTAGATTGATTAATAAGTCTGATGCAAAGAAAACTAGAAAACTTATGACTAACAATATAAGATTGGAAATATTATTGATTGATGTTATAAATAATTTACTATCAACTTTATTTTTATTTGCCAATAGGGTAACCATTGAGTTATGCAATGGGCCATTAATACCCCCTAATAGAACTAAGAAAAATCCAGGTATAATATAAGCATAATTATATGCATCATATGAGACGCTAATTCCAAATGCACCAGCAATAACTAATTGCCTTGCCAGGCCCCCGAACTTGCTTAAAAAAGTTCCTAAAGTTACGACGAAAGCAATTTCTCTGATTGTTTTCGTCATGTTAGATTTGAAAATAAAGAATTTTCATTGATTAAATTATTGTTTCGCGTTTTATTAGGATGTTAATTAAGTGATTGACATTGGAAACACTATTATTAAGTTTCCTCCCTTAAGAGAGGGAATTTTAATTAAGAGATATAAGAGATTTTTGGCAGACTTTGAGTTGGATAATGGAGCAATTGTGACGGCCCATTGTGCAAACACAGGACCGATGAAGGGACTTTTGTGGCCTGGTGGTCGCGTCAGACTTAAGTACTGTCCTTCTCCTAAACGTAAATTAGATTGGTCTTGGGAGCAAGCTGAGGTGCCAAGTCATAATGAGCTTAAAAAATGCTGGGTTGGTGTAAATACGTCTTTGCCTAATAAATTGATTAGAAATTTAGTTGAGTCAAATTGCCTAGAGAAGCAATTTGGTGCAATTTCAACTATTAAGACAGAAGTGATTTATGGAATAGAAGGTAAAAGTAGAATTGATTTATTACTTAAACCCGAAACTAGTAATGCTGATAATAGAGATATATATGTAGAAGTTAAAAATACGACTTGGTGTGAAAAAGCATTGGCATTGTTCCCGGATACAGTTACTACAAGAGGTCAAAAACATTTAAAAGAACTAATGAGTATTTGTACTACTTCAAGAGCAGTATTGATTCCTTGTATTAGTAGAAGTGATATGGAAACTTTTGCACCTTGTGATTTAGCCGATCCTTTATACGGGAAATTATTTAGAGAGGCAATATCTATGGGGGTAGAGGTTATTCCATGCGCATTTGGTTTCTTTTTAGACCATATAACTTGGGAAGGCATTAAACCCTTTCAGGCTTCACAAAAAAATATCTAGATCAAAATAAATAGGCAGATCTATTTTGACTAGTTGAGCTAGGTTTTTTGTTTAGATTTTTAATTGTGGGATTTAAATCAATTTGAAAAGTGAGTTAATTCATACGAAAATGTGTAAATAAGAACATATCTCTAGTACCAAACTCTTTTTTTGTATCAACACCTACATCTTGTCAGTATCAGTTGCATTCATATTAATAAGTGTATAAATTTTGGATTAACTATCCATTTCTTTTTTCGAAGTAAGCATCATTTATGACCACTGCTTTGCAATCGCCTCCAAGGCGAAGTACTTCTCGTCTTCAAGACGCAAGTCTTTTGAACGGGCCAATGCTTCTTCTAAGAAGTATTAAAGGTTTTAGAAGAAGTCAATCTTGGGCCTGGCTAGCGTCTATTCCATTGGCGCTTTTAGGATTAGGTGTTTTCACTTTCTCCGCAAGAGCTGAGGTTGCGCTTTCAGATTTAACTGGACCACAAGCCGCGGCATTCTTGGCGGATAACCTTTGGTTATTTATAGCCACTATCCTCGTTATTTTTATGAACGCAGGATTTGCAATGGTTGAAGCTGGTATGTGTCGCCAAAAAAATGCGGTCAACATATTAGCTAAAAACTTATTTGTTTTTGCTCTTGCTGTTACTGCCTATTGGGTAATCGGATATTCCCTAATGTATGGCGGTTCAGTAATTGATGGTTGGCTTTATTTTCAAGGCTTATTTGTAGATCCTGATCCATCAGGTGCATTAGAGTGTGCAGCTGCTGGTGATACAGGTTGTCTTGTTCCAGCAGTTGATTTCCTTTTCCAATCTGCTTTTGCTGGCACTGCTGCAACTATCGTCTCTGGATTGGTTGCTGAGAGAGTCAAGTTTGGTGAATTTGTCGTTTTCTCTGTAGTTTTAACTGCCTTTATTTATCCAATTGCAGGTAGTTGGCAGTGGAATGGAGGATGGCTCGCTGAACTTGGCTTTATTGATTTTGCTGGTTCATCTATCGTTCACTCTGTTGGCGGATGGGCAGGTCTTGTTGGAGCAATGCTTCTTGGACCACGTATTGGAAAATTTGTAGATGGCAAAGCACAAGCTATGCCTGGTCACAATATGGCTATTGCAACTTTAGGAGCGCTAATTCTTTGGATTGGTTGGTATGGATTTAATCCTGGCTCCGAATTAGCAATGGATCAATATGTTGCTTATGTTGCTGTAACAACAACATTGGCAGCAGCTGGTGGTGCAATTGCGGCTACAGTTTTATCTACCATCACCTCTGGGAAGCCTGATCTAACCATGATCATCAACGGTATTCTTGCTGGCTTAGTAAGTATCACTGCTGGTTGTGGCAATATGACTTTTGCTGGATCTTGGCTTGCTGGAGCAGTGGGTGGATTAATTGTTGTAGTTGCAGTAGCTGCTTTAGATTCTGCAGGCATCGATGATCCGGTTGGTGCTTTCTCAGTTCACGGAGTATGCGGTGTTTGGGGGACTGTAGTAATCGGCCTTTGGGGGGTTGATGGAATGGATCCAGGTTCTGCAGGAATTGGCCTTCTTAATGGAGGAGGAATTAACCAATTCTTCATTCAAGCATTGGGTGCAGCTGCTTATGGTATCTGGACAGTTGTTACATGCTGGATTGCTTGGCAAATTATTGGTGGATTCTTCGGAGGCATCAGAGTTAGCGAAGCAGAAGAAACTCAGGGGCTTGACATCGGAGAGCATGGAATGGAGGCTTATCCAGACTTTGCTTCAAGCTAGTTACCTTGTTTAATTCTTTAACATTAAGCAAAAAAAGCCCGGAATATATCCGGGCTTTTTTTGTGTGGTTTAATAGTTATGGGAATCCTATCAATTTGTTTATAACCATTTAATTGAAATGGATACTCAAGCCTTTAAGCAAACTCTTCATAAATCAGATAGATATAACAGGAGAGGATTTGGCTCAGCAAATAAGCGAGCTCAGGCCCTAGCAGAGGCTTATCAAAGTGGATTGATTGGATCAATTAGAGATAATGGAAATGAATTGGAGCATGGTCGACTCAAAGTTAAAATTGCAGAGGCTTTTGGTTTTTGTTGGGGAGTAGAAAGGGCCGTAGCAATGGCTTATGAGACTAGAAAGCATTATCCGAATGAAAAGATATGGATTACTAATGAAATTATTCATAATCCTTCCGTAAATGACCAGCTTAGGAAAATGGATGTACTTTTTATTACTGAGGAGAAAGGAATCAAAGATTTTTCTGGCGTAAAAGATGGAGATGTTGTAATTCTTCCTGCGTTTGGGGCAACTGTTCAAGATATGAAAATGCTCCATGATAGAGGCTGTCATATTATTGACACCACTTGTCCATGGGTCTCAAAAGTTTGGCATACCGTTGAAAAGCATAAAAAACATACATTTACTTCCATCATTCATGGGAAATATAAACATGAAGAAACTCTTGCAACTAGTTCTTTTGCCGGCACTTATCTCGTTGTATTTGACTTGGATGAAGCCAATTATGTAGCTGAGTATATTCTTGGGAATGGAAATAGAGAGGAATTCTTAAAGCGTTTTGCTAAAGCATCTTCTACTGGTTTTGATCCCGATAAGGATTTGAAAAGAATTGGAGTCGCGAATCAGACAACAATGCTTAAAAGTGAAACAGAAGAGATAGGTAAATTATTCGAAAAAACTATGTTAAAACAATACGGCCCAGCTGAATTAAATGAACATTTTATAGCTTTCAATACTATTTGTGATGCCACTGAGGAAAGACAAGGAGCAATGTTTTCTCTAGTTGATGAACCCCTTGATCTTATGGTTGTTATTGGTGGCTATAACTCGTCAAATACTACCCATCTGCAAGAAATAGCAGTGAGTAGGGGTATTCGCTCTTTTCATATTGATACTCCAGAGCGAATAGGAGAAGAGACCAATACTATTACTCACATGCCACTTGAAGGTGAATTAATTACTGAGAATGAGTTTCTTCCAACTGGCAATATTAAGGTGGGTATAACCTCTGGCGCCTCTACTCCAGATAGGGTGGTTGAGCATGTTATCCACAAGCTTATGAAAATCAGTGAAAAAGATTAATTAGGATAAATCACAATTTTGCCCCAATTTCTCGTAGGATAGATTAACAACATTTCTTGAAAATGCCTCAACCTACAAGTTCTGATAATAAAGATTCTGATTCCCAAAAAGTTGAAGTAGTTGTGCAGAGTCCTGAAGGGGAAGTGAATATTTTTGGAGAACTTTCCATATTAGTACTTAGAGTTAGTTTTAGTTTGTTGATGGTTCATCACGGGTTGGAGAAATTAAATGATCCAGGAGGATTCGCCGAATTTGTCGTAGGTAAATACTTTAGTTTTCTTCCTGGTGATCCTGTTATTTGGACATATATGGCCGCCGTTACTCAAATACTTTGTCCAATTGGTTTGGCGACTGGCGTATTTGCAAGATTATCTTCCTTGGGCTTGTTATCAACTATGGTATTTGCATTATATTTCCACTTTATAGATACTGGTTTAGAAGGGTTCCCTTTCGCAGTAGTAGAAAATCACAATTATATATTTGAATTGTCAGCCATTTATGCTGCAATATCATTTTATTTTTTATGCGCTGGCCCTGGGAGGCTGGCACTTTTTAGGAAATCAAATAAAATAACTTATTATCCAAAAGGAACATAAATTAAAAATAATTTTCAAAGCTATATAAGAAAATTTTAATTTAGAAATTAACCCTAATCTATATTTAATGTAAAAAATGTCTTTTCCCAGTGAGGATCATTTTTATTCCTAATTCATTGCATGCTTTAATAGAATCTTCGTCTCTAATACTTCCCCCAGGCTGAATAATTGAACTAATACCATAATCAGCTGCCATTTTTACAGTATCGTCGAATGGGAAAAAACCATCACTAGCTAAAACAGCACCTTTTGATTTGTTACCAGCTGCTTCTAATGCAATTTTTGCTGAAGCTATCCTATTCATTTGGCCTGCTCCAATCCCTAGGCTCTGCTGATTAAATGCTACTGCTATTGCGTTTGATCTAATATGTTTTACAATTTTCCACGCAAAAGATAAATCATTTATTTCTTCTTTTGTTGGGATTAGTTTCGTAACACTTTTCCATTCTATTTGATCAATATTTGGTTCATCTAAATCTTGAACTAATAAACCACCGAGGATGCTTCTTATGTGGTTTTTATCAGCTTTTTGAATAGACTCCGCTTTTAACTCTAGTAGCCTTAGATTTTTCTTTCTTGAAAGAATTTCTTTTGCATTATTATCAAAATATGGAGCTACAACACATTCAATAAATATATTTTCAAGTTCTTTTGCCGCAGTTTCATCAATAGGACAGTTTATAGCAATAATCCCACCAAACGCACTTACTCTATCTCCATCTAAGGCTCTTTTTAAAGCCAAAGCTGGTGAATCTCCTATTGCGACTCCACAAGGATTGGTGTGCTTAATCACTACCGCCGCTTTTTGGTATGAAGCATTTTTTAAAGTATTTTCATATCCAAATTCACGGAGAGTAGATAATGCAGACTCCAGATCAAGAAGGTTATTTGTACTTAATTCTTTTCCTTGTAATTGATTGGCTCCACTCCAACCTTTCTCAGGTTCTCCATACCATGAAGCCTTTTGGTGAGGATTTTCACCATACCTAAGTTCTTGTTTTAAAGGTAAACTTTGCAACCAAGAAGTTTCTTTTGAGGGGATTTGGTTGGCAATCCATTTACTTATTTTTAGGTCATAAATTGCTGTATGTTCAAAAGCTTGTTGAGAATAGTTTTTTCGTAATTCATTAGTTACTGTTTTTGATTTGTAAGCATCAATTAAGTTTGAGTATTGACCTGGATTAGTGACTACAAGAACATCTTTATGGTTTTTTGCTGCTGCTCGGATCATTGTTGGACCGCCAATATCAATATTTTCAATTGCCTCATCCCATGAAACATTTTCTTTTGAAATTGTTTGTTCAAATGGATATAAGTTAACAACCACCAAATCTATTGGATTGATATTTTGTGCCTTCAAATCATCCAAATGTGATTTTTTATCCCTGTTAGCCAATATTCCTCCATGAATTTTAGGGTTTAATGTTTTTACTCTTCCGCCAAGAATTTCTGGAAATCCTGTGTAATCTGCGACTCTTGTAACAGGAAGACCTTCACTTTCAATTAACTTTGCAGTCCCACCACTTGAAATGATTTTGAATCCCAATTCATTAACTAATGCTTGAACCAGAGGAATTAAGCCAGTTTTGTCTGAGACACTTAGCAGAGCTATAGGTGACATCTTTATTGTTTTAAATCGATTCTTCTCGATAACCTACGCATCAAAGAGGAATATTGCATTCAAGATGACTGAACTACTCTTATTAAATTCTGAATCCGCAACAAATAGATTAATTTTACTTCATGGTTGGGGGGACCTGAGAGATGCTAATGATTTATTACCTGTTGGGAAATTATTAACTGAGGGGTTAAATGAGTGTTTTGAAATAGTTTCTCTATCAGCTCCTCAGCCTCATCCAAGTGGATCAGGTAGGCAATGGTATCCTTTGTACCCTCATGAATGGGAGCAGGTTCCGAATGCAGTATT
>QCIQ01000033.1 GCA_003216595.1 Prochlorococcus sp. AG-402-M18 | reverse complement strand
CTTATTGAATTTTAGCAAAACAATGAATAGGCTTACAAAGCCTGTATCGTTTTTTCTTATTTCAAGTCTTACTTTTTCTGAATTTTTCAACTTTATTTAGTTTAAAAAAAATATAGCAGGGATTGATCCTCTATTTGGGGGTAAGTTTGAGTTGGTTGTTGATAGACCAGCATTACTAGTCGCCGAATCAATAGGTTTGATTTTTTTATCGATTATGCTTTTTTCAGTTGCCAAATTGAAAAGAAGAAGCGGGTATGTAAGATACTTTGTTATTCTGGGATTATTAAGTGGCTGTGTTTATTTATTCTCTTTTAGTGGTAGTTTATTTCACAACTTTTATGATCCATTGTTGTCAAATTTAGATAAAACTGGAATTTCTTTTTAGAGAGATAGTTTGATACGTTAATGAATTTAATAAGAAATAATTTAATTTGGTATAATTGATGCTTTCGTTCAATGTTGTCATAGTATCTAAGTTATTATAAAATAAAAATAAATTTGGATTTAAGGTTTGTACTTTGAGTGTAAATTCATCTTTAGATCTTCCAAGCAATATTGCATTAGTACATGAATGGTTTACTCCAAGGTCGACAGGAGGTGCTGAGAATGTTGTTCAGGTAATTGATGAATTGTTAACTGAAATTGCATCACAGCCAAAACTTTTTTCTTTGGTTAATGGAGAGGGTTTGCAAAAAAATAGCTGGTTATATAAGCGAAAAGTAAAAACTAGCTTTATTCAGAAATTACCATTCGGGATCTCGCATGTTCAACAATATCTACCCCTTTTGCCTTTTGCAATTGAGCAACTCGATCTAGAGGGATATCCATTGGTTTTAAGTAGTAGTCATCTTGTAGCCAAGGGTATTTTAACTTCGCCTGATCAACTTCATATTAGTTATGTGCATACACCTGTTAGATACGCTTGGGATCAAATGAATATATATCTAAAACGATCTTTTTTAAGAAGAATTGGCTTAGGACCATTAATTAGATGGCAATTGCATACTTTGAGGCAATGGGATCAATTAAGTAGCTCGAGAGTAGATTACTTATTGGCAAATTCTAATTTTACGGCAAAGAGGATTTGGAAGTATTGGAGAAGGCGCTCAGAGGTTTTACATCCACCCGTAGATGTAAATCGTTTTGAATGGAATAGGCCTAGAGAAGACTTTTATTTAAGTGTCTGTAGATTGGTTCCTAATAAAAGGGTTGATTTGCTTGTTAGGGCTTTTAATAGGCTCAAACTACCTTTAATAGTTGTTGGTGATGGAGGCGAAAAGGAATATTTAAAAGAGATTGCAGGGCCAACAGTTCAAATTCTTGGTTTTCAAAGCAAAGAGAAGATTGAGAATCTAATGAGCAGATGTAGAGCTTTTGTTTATTCAGGTATTGAGGATTTTGGAATAGCTCCTGTGGAGGCGATGGCCTCAGGAGCTCCTGTGATTGCTTTTGGCAAGGGTGGGGTCCTAGATACTGTTAAATGCTTTAACTCTAATTCAGCTAAAGGGGCCACTGGACTTTTGTTTCCTTCTCAGACAGTGAAGTCTTTAGTTGAAGCAATTGAATTTTTTAATGAAAAACAACTATGGAGAGATTTAAATCCTGAGTTAATAAGAAATTGGAGTAATTCTTTTTCTCAAGATTCATTTAAAAATAGAATTGAGAAAACCATAAATAGAGTTTGGAGGGAGCATATCAATTCTTGTGACATTGCTACTAGTGACCTTAGTTCTTCATTAATAAATTCCTAATTAAGTAAGGTGTAAATTTGCAGTCTTGAGATTACTAACTCAATAATTTGTGCAAACTAATCCTAGAAAATCTTTATTACGATGGTCTGAGTTCCGTAAAGGGTCTCCAAGAATTCCTTTTGAAGTCATCTCAAAAGAACCTTCTTCTTTGCTTGCTATAGAAATAATAAGAAATCAAAGTCGTTATGGACGCACATTAAAAAGGATTGGAGATGTTATTTTTTCTTTGCTAGTTTTAACTCTAGGTTCACCAATATTTATATTAATTGGAATATTAGTAAAGTTAAGTTCTCCAGGATCTATTTTTTATATTCAAAAAAGAATAGGAAGAAACTATAGAGAATTTGGATGCATTAAGTTTCGTACTATGTATAAAAATGCCGACGATATACTACCAAATTTATTAGAGAAATATCCTCTTATGAGAAAGGAATTTGAAAATGATTTTAAATTACGTAAAGATCCTAGAATAACTAAATTAGGTAGATTTCTTCGACGATCTAGTCTAGATGAATTACCCCAATTCTTTAATGTTTTAAAAGGAGAAATGAGTGTTGTTGGACCAAGGCCAATAGTTATTAATGAGATAAACAAATACAGCCTTTTTATGGAAGAAGTTATATCTGTAAGACCAGGTCTAACAGGTTTATGGCAGGTTAGTGGTAGAAATAATCTTAGTTATAAAAAAAGGGTTGAATTAGATTTGGCATATGCAAGAAATAGAAATTTTATACTTGATTTAGAAATCATCATTCTTACATTAGGAGTATTAATTTTTCCAATGGATAGAGGTGCTTATTGAATTGATAAATTCATAAATTTAATTATCAAGGAAAAGCCTAATAGCCAAGCAAGTTGAAGTCTAAAACTTAGATTAATTATCTTTTTGACAGAATTGATACTTGCTATTGGATAAGACTTTGCAATTATAGGTTTTAATTTTCTCTTGCCTTTGTAATAGTTTACCCCTCCCATTCTTACTTCGGCACAATAAGCAAAAATTGCTTCAGAGATTCCTGAGTTTGGGGAGGAATCAACAATGCCATCTGTCCAGGCATCTATTATTGTTTTGAAGGTTGATTGCTTTGCTTTGCAGCAAAAAGGAAGCGTAATTAATACAATTCTTGAAGGAATCCATACCATCAAATCATCCAGCTTTGCACCAGAAAAGCCAAGCCACCTTAATTTTCCCTCTTTGTATCCAAGCATTGAATCAATAGTGCTAGAAGCTTTAAAGCACCAAGCCATCGTCAATGGACCAGGCATGAAATGATTGAATTGCCAAAAGAATGCTCCTACAAAAATCCAAAATAATGGAGCAAAAATGCCATCCACAGAATTTTCACTTGCTGTTTCAGCTGTGGCTCTCAGAATTTCATTTTTGTCTAAGTTCGCAACATCTCTTCCAACTATAAGACTCAATTTTTGCCTTGCAATACTCAGATTTTCTTCAACATTTTCTTTGCTTATTAAATTTAAAATTTCAAAAATACTTTTATTTAGACTTCTTGATGCAATCGAACTACTTAAAAGAAAAGCAAATAATAATGTGCTTAAAAAAGGATTTTTTATTGCATAAAATAAAAATAATCTTTCTACAATCCATCCTGAAATACCGCTTAATAATATGACTGAAAATGTAATGATCGTGCCAGCAATATATAACTTAGATTTATTTTCTTTTGCAATTTTTTCAGCTAATTTTCTTAAAAAATTAATAACCACACCCATAAATTCAACTGGGTGTGGCAAGGCTTTTGGATCGCCTATTAAAAGATCAAGAAGATAGGCAATTATGATTAAGTTAACGATATTCTCAGTCTTCTTTGAGCCAACTAAACATAGAGCGAAGTGTTTTTCCTACTTTTTCTATTGGAAGTTCTGAATCTTTTTGGCGAATTCTCTTCATCTCAGGTTTCCCTTCATCGCATTCTTTTACAAAGTTCTTAGCAAAAGTACCATCCTGAATATCGGCAAGAATATTTTTCATCTCTTCTTTTGTGGCTTTAGTTATTAACCTTGGACCGCTTACGTAATCTCCATATTCAGCTGTATTTGATATCGAATCTCTCATTGCAGTTAGACCTCCTTTAACCATGAGATCAACTATTAATTTGACTTCATGCAAGCATTCGAAGTAAGCCAGTTCTGGTTGATAGCCAGCTTCTACAAGTGTTTCAAAACCAGCCTTGACTAACTCTGATAGGCCACCACACAAAACAGCTTGTTCTCCAAAAAGATCAGTTTCTGTTTCCTCTTTAAAATTAGTTTCTAAAATGCCAGCTCGTGTCCCGCCAATACCTTTTGCATATGCCATCGCAAGAGATCTAGCATTGCCTGAGGCGTTTTGTTCAATGGCAAATAAAGCTGGTACGCCCTGACCATTTTGATATTCCCACCTGACAGTGTGCCCTGGTCCTTTTGGAGCAATCATTACAACATCAACAAACTCAGGTGGTTTTATTAATTCAAAACGAATATTGAAACCATGAGCAAAACTTAGTACTTTCCCTGGCTTTAAATGGGGTGCTATCTCTTTGGCATAAACATCTTTTTGAAACTCATCAGGCAAAAGTATCATTATCCAATCTGCCTTTTCGGAAGCCTCTGCGACGCTTAAAACTTCCAATCCATCAGAAGTTGCTTTACTTGATGACCGACTTCCGTCATAAAGGCCAACAACAACTTTGATGCCACTATCTTTTAAATTCAACGCATGCGCATGGCCTTGAGATCCATAGCCAATAATTGCAACGGTTTTATCTTGAAGAAGACCTAAGTCTGCATCGGAGTCGTAATAAAGTTTTGCCATGTGATTGGGTATTTCAGAACTGTATTAAGGCTGAGCTTACGAAATAGAGTGCTATTGAAACCACTTTCATTGATATATTTTTTTGACTATCAAGACAATTTGCTTAATAAGCACGACAAACTCTTCATCTTAACTTTCACTTGGATGTGTTATCACTCGGTCAATTAGGCCATAATTTTTTGCTTCTTCCGCGCTCAAAAAGTAATCACGGTCAGTATCTTTTTCTATCTTTTCATATGTTTGTCCCGTCATCTCTGCCATGGATTTATTGAGCATTTCTTTTATTCGAAGAATTTCACGAGCTTCAATCTCTATGTCACTCGCTTGCCTTTGCGCAGTACCGCCAAGTGGCTGGTGAATCATGATTCTGCTGTGGGGTAGTGCTAGCCTTTTGCCTTTTGTTCCTGCAGAGAGTAAAAATGCACCCATCGACGCCGCTAATCCAACACAAATCGTTACTAGGTCACTTTTTACATATTTCATAGTGTCATAGATGGCTAAACCCGCTGTTACGGAGCCTCCAGGACTATTGATATACAAATATATTGGTTTACTACTGTCTTCAGAATCAAGATAAAGCATTTGTGCAACAAGGCTATTTGCAATGCCGTCGTTTACTTCTTGGCCAAGGAATAGAATTCTTTCCGCACCAAGTCTTGTGTAAATATCAACCCATCTTTCGAATTGACTTCCTGGAAGACGGTATGGAACGCTTGGAGTACCTATAGGCATGATTAATTGTTTAGTAGTTTGGGGGTAATGATGAAGAATTTGGACAAATAATTTGGTTATGTGGGCAAAACTTTCTCGCCTGGCAAGTCTTTTCTACTTGTAAGAACTCGATCTATAATTCCATAATCCACTGCTTCATGAGGGCTTAGATAACTCATTCGATCCGAGTCTTTGGATAATTGATCTACTGATTTTCCCGTGTTATGACTAAGAATCTCTAGCATTGCTCTCTTGTTGTGAATAACTTCATTCGCTCTAATTTGAATATCAGTTGCTTGTCCCTGAGCCCCACTTCTAGGCTGATGAAGGACAATTGACGCATGCGGTAATGCAGCACGTTGCCCTTTTGTCCCGGCTGAAAGTATTACTGCTGCGGTCCCCATCGCTTGACCTATGCAAATAGTATGAACGGGAGGCTTGACGTATCTTAAAGTGTCGCAGATTGCAAAGGCTTCAGTTTCAAATCCGATTGCATCTCCCGTGTACCAGCTTGTTCCAGTTGAGTTTATGTAAAAATAAATAGGTTTTTCAGAATTATCAAATTCTAGAAAAAGAAGTTGGGCAATAATTAGTTCAGTTACATCCATTCCTAGTTGCCTTTTGGCGTCATCATCGGAAAATAGTGGCAAGCCTAAATAAACTATCCTTTCTTTAAGAAGAAGCGATGGTAAATCAGGGGGTGGAGTTCTCATTACGGCAGAATCGCCATAATACGGGGAAGATGCAGTCATATGAAGTTAAGTCTTCTTGGTTTCGAGCCTAGCTAGATCTAGCCCTGAGATGCTTTTGTTTTTTCAAATTTGTTCGGGGGCTGATCATTTGAAGCTTTACTAAAAACCATTCGGCCCGTGGGTGTTTGTAATGCTCCAGTCACAACTACTTCTATTCTTTTACCGATCCATTGGAGACCCTCCTCAATAACTACCATTGTGCCATCTTCAAGATAGGCAATACCTTGTGAGTTTTCCTTACCTTCTCTCACTACTTTTAAATTTAACTTCTCACCAGGTTGAACTTCCGGCCTAACTGCAAGTACTAGATCACTTAAGTTAAGAACTTTTATTTCTTGGACTAGAGCTACTTGAGATAAGTTGTAATCGACAGTGATTAATATTCCTGAAATATCTGAGGTTAATTTTAAAAGAATTTCATCAGTTCCTTCTCCTTCATATTTTGTACTGTTTATAACTAATCTTCTTCCATAACTCTCTCGTAACTGGTTAAGCAATTTTAGTCCTCTTCTTCCTTTCCCTCGTTTCTCATTGTTACTCGAGTCAGATAATTTTTGTAGCTCATCCATAACTGATTGGGCTACTATTATTTGCCCTTCTATTAGTCCAAATCTTAGGAGGGCCTGAATACGACCATCAATTATTACACTAGTATCTAAAACTTTTGCACTTGCTGGAGTTAGAATCCCATCTGCCATCAACAAAGATTCAGTGCTATTGGGATTGAAAAGACGTAAAACAGTTCGACCGTGAACATCGGCAAGGTTATATCCAAGTACTCCAAAAAAAATGTTGCTAAGTACAGCAAAAATAGGCTTTACAAAAAATAATTCAGCGGGTAACGGTAAAAGAAGAACAGGTACTAATAAAAGGGTTGCTATGACAAGTCCAAGAACTATGCCAACAGATCTACTAATTAGTAGATCTGTTGGCATAGTTCTTATCCTTTTAGTTAATTTATTTCTAAATTGCTGAAAAAGGAAGGCTATTAAAAGGCCTACAAGAGCAGTTAATCCTGATAAAGCTATTTTTAAATTTTTTAGATTAGTTATATGATCTAAAGTCTCTTCAGGTAACCAATTCACTCCTATCCATCCGGTGATTGCACCTGATATGAGAAATAAAACCAGAATAACTAGGTCTGCCATATATTCAGGTTATGCTTGCTTCTCGTTTTTTACTAGAGCTTTATTTATTTTCAAAGATTTGGATTGTAAAAGTGACCATTTATTTGGGTTTGTATATTTAGCGCTCAAATGGTAGCCCCACCAAGAAGTGCATATTTGCATATACCCTTTTGCCATAAAAGATGTTTTTACTGTGATTTTTCCATTATCCCTTTAGGTGATAGCGCTCAAGCTCCAGGTAGTCCAGGGATAACTTCAATTAACGAATATTTGGATTTACTTCATAGAGAGATTTCAGTTACCCCTAAAGGTCCTGCCTTATCAACAATCTATTTGGGAGGTGGAACCCCTTCTTTATTAACAAAAAATGAGGTAGGTGATTTGTTGAAAAATCTTCAAAGAAAATTTGGATTTCAAGATGGTGCAGAGATAACTATGGAGGTTGATCCAGCAACATTTTTTGAAAATGACTTGAATGGATTTATAGAAATAGGAATCAATAGATTTAGCTTGGGAGGTCAAGCATTTGATGACAGTATTTTGGCTTCAATTGGCAGAAAACATAATCGATCACAATTAATTGAGGCATGTAATTGGGTCAACAACTTTTTTAAAAAAGGCATGCTAAGAAGCTGGAGTCTTGATTTGATTCAAAATCTTCCAGGATTAAATTTATCTAAGTGGATTAAAGAGTTGGAACAAGCAGTCCATACGGATGCTCCTCATATATCAATTTATGATTTAACAATTGAACCAAATACTGTTTTTGGAAGAATACACAAAAAAGGTAAGTTGAATGTTCCAATTGAATCTGAAGCTCAAAAAATAGATCTAGCAACCAATAGATTTCTAAAAAGTAAGGGTTTTTCTAGATACGAGATTTCAAGTTATTCATTGCCTGGGCATGCATCTAGACATAATCGTATGTATTGGAGTGGTTCTGGATGGTGGGGTTTTGGGATGGGGGCAACAAGTGCTCCTTGGGGGGAAAGATTCTCTAGACCTAGAACAATTGCTGGTTACAAAAAATGGCTTGAACAGCAAGAAAATCAATTATTAGAGAAAACTTTGTCTAATGAAAACTCAAAACCAATGCCATTGGATGAACTACTTATGATTGGTCTGAGAAGACGTGAAGGTGTTCATTTGGAGGAACTTGCAATAAAGTCTGGTTGGACACAAAAAGAATGCGATAAGAATTTGCAATTACTGGAGAAATTTTGGATAAATTCTTTAAATGAAGGATTTCTCTTGAAAAAAAATGGAAGGTATTTTTTAAGTGATCCAAAGGGAATGCAAATTAGCAATCAGATTTTGATTCAGATGTTTTTATGGTGGGATTCACTTGATCTGGATTAGTAGATTCAATCCATTTTTTTAGGGCATCAATGCAAAGTTCGCGTCCTGCAAGTAAAGGTTTAGAAAAAGGAGGCTGTGCAATTGAAAGTCCAAGAATATCAGCTGTAACTCTTACCTGCCCGTCGCAATCATTTCCTGCTCCAATTCCAATAACAGGAATGTCTAACTGATTCTTTAATCGGCTGGCAATTTCTCCTGGGATATGTTCTAGAACTATTGAAAAACATCCTGATTTTTGCAGTACTTTTGAATCTTTGAGAATTTTTTCTTGACTATCTTTATCCCTTGCTTGTGCTTTATATCCAAGTTGATGAACTGATTGAGGAGTTAGACCAAGATGCCCCATTACTGGTATTCCCATCCTAACCAGTCTTTTGATTACTAATAAAGTCTCAGGCTCCGCTCCTTCAAGTTTAACTGCTGAAGCAGAAGAATTTTTAAGGAGAGTTCCTGCAGCTTCAACTGCCTTGTCTTCTCCGCATTGATAACTTAAGAAAGGGAGATCACAGACTACTAATGGTTGCTCGGGAAGAGGTTTACAAAACCCTCTACAAACAGCTTGTGTATGATGAAGCATTTGATCAAGTGTTACCGGAAGCGTCGTTGAGTGCCCCAAGACAACCATTCCAAGTGAATCTCCCACCAGAACAACATCAGCGCCTGCGGCCTCAACTAATGAGGATGAGATAGCATCCCAAGCAGTTAATACAGTTATCTGTTTGCCTAGCTTTTTAAAACGAACCAATTCTGTGGTTTGCATTTAATTCTTAATAACGTGTTTAGCTATTGCTAGAATATTAGTGACTCGGCCCCATGCGGCTGTGACGCTCAAACCTGGTCAGGACCGGAAGGTAGCAGCCATACGGGATGCTCAAAGCAGGCGTGGATTCCGGGTCACCTCTATCCAAGTAAATTTATAGGTCTAACGTGATAAGTCTAACGATTTTGTCTTAGACGTAAAAACTCAGGGATAGAAGCCCCTGATTCCCTAACTTCTGATTGATCATAAAGTGATTGAGGGGAAAGTCTTGCTCTATTCCTTTCATTTGAATAAATTTGATTACTGTCGAATCCAGTAGCAATAACGGTTACCTGAATCTCCCCCTCAAGTTTTTCATCCACAACTGTTCCTACAATGATATTTGCTTCTGGATCTACTACATCGGATATAACTTCAGAAGCAGATGTCATGTCTTCAAGAGTCATATCTTTCCCTCCAGTTATGTTTATCACACACCCTTTAGCTCCATCTATTCGAGCTGCTTCTAAGAGAGGACTATTGATAGCGGCTTGAGCTGCTTCAAGAGCTCTTGATCTTCCAGACCCTAATCCAATCCCTAGGAGCGCAGTACCAGCTTCTGTCATAACAGAACGCACATCAGCAAAATCTACATTTACCAATCCAGGACAAGTAATTATGTCGCTTATTCCTTGAACTCCTTTCATGAGAACATCATCAGCGCTTCTAAAGGCTTCTTGCAAAGGTGCTCCTGAAATTACGTCTTTTAGTCTGTCGTTTGGAATGACAATTAACGTATCAACATTCTCTGCAAGCCTTGCGATACCTTCATCGGCTTGTCTTAAACGACGTTTCCCTTCAAAACTGAATGGTTTGGTAACTATCCCTACTGTCAAAGCACCACTTTCTTTTGCAACTTGAGCCACAACAGGGGCTGCTCCAGTTCCAGTACCTCCACCCATGCCAGCAGCGATAAATACTAAATCGACTCCTTCTAAGGCTTGTTGAAGATCAGCTCTCGATTCCTCTGCTGCCTTTTGACCAATGCTTGGATTCCCTCCTGCTCCAAGACCTCTAGTTAAACTTTGACCAAGCTGAACTCTATGTGTGGCTGATGATTGTATAAGAGCTTGTGCGTCTGTATTGAGTACTCGATATGTGACTCCATCAAGATCACTATTGATCATTCGGTTGACAGCATTACTTCCGCCGCCACCAACGCCAATAACCTCAATACGTGCAGATTGACTGGGCAGGATTCCCTCATCCATGTTGAAACTAGATTTGTTTCCCATTCCCATCACCATATTCAGGATTAGAACTCGTTTTGGGCATTATGAACATCATCCATGAATTCTGTTGGCTTAAAGGTTCAAATTGATTAACAAATTAATTTCTTTGATTGAGCATGAATTGCTACCGATATATTAATGATTTCTCGTAAATCAAGTCATAGCAATAGATTTACTGTCCGTCGTTCAGTATTTTTTCTATTTTTAATTCTGGTTTGGTTGGATCTTTAAGATCTACGATTTTTACTTTTGTGTTGATTAAAAGATTTGGTAATGATTTTTGTAGCTGGTTGAGTTTATTAATTTGCTCAATTAAACGATCGGTTCCTGAGCCTAAAAGGACTAAATCGAAGTGCTCGGTTTTAAGACTGATTTCCTGAAGTGGGTCGATTGTGATTTTTTGAAGAGGGCTTTGAAAAATAAATCTATTTTTAAGTATTAAAATAATTTCTTTTTTTTTATTTGGATTCCAATTTTCTATAGATAATTTTATTTTATTTTGCTTTGATTTATTTACGAATTGAAGAGGTATCCACGATCCTTCAATATCAATCATTCCTTTTTCAATATTCTTTGAGAGAATACGACTTGCAAAAGCTATTGGTTCTCTTTCTACAATATTTATATGAATTTCGGGA
>QCIQ01000032.1 GCA_003216595.1 Prochlorococcus sp. AG-402-M18 | reverse complement strand
TAGTAGATCAACTTATCGATGAGAATAAGAAGATTCAAGTAAACCAATTTTTGCAAGTCAACGAATATCAGAATATTTTTTTTGTTGGAGATATCGTTTGTTGCGAGAACTATCCTTTTCCTTCTTCTGCTCAAGTAGCAATGCAGCAGGGTCTTTTAACAGCTCAGAATATTATTTCTCTGAGAAAGGGACAAAAACTTAAATCATTTCAATTTGAGGATCTTGGAGAAATGTTGAGTCTAGGTATTGGCAATGCATCAATCACTGGATATGGCATTACTTTGGCAGGACCTCTTGCTTTTAAAATCAGGTATCTAGCATATCTAGTACGAATGCCAGGTCTTTCTCACTCTTTGAAATCAGCAGGATCACGGTTATTTAGTAAAAAATAATTAATCGTTTATTTTCTCAATATCCTTAGTTCCTTTTCACAGTATTCTTAAAATCAATACTTGGACAGAGTCAGTTGAACAGGTTATTAATTAAAGAATATGAATGAGATATTAACTGTTTTAGAGAATCCCAAAGCTGTCATCACTTTGGCAGTGTTAATTATTGCAGTTTTTTTATTCGTAAGTAGTGCTCTAGCTCCCGAATTGACTGGCCTTTTGAGTGTTGCACTATTGATGGCTACAGGAGTTTTATCCCCTCAAAAAGCATTGGCAGGTTTTGGAAGCCCTGCTTTGATTACATTGATGGGTTTATTTGCTGTTTCTGCTGCACTTTTTAAAAGTGGCGCCCTTGATCGTCTAAGAGAGTTAATTGCCTCTGAAAGTATTCGAACTCCGCGCAGATTGATAGCTTTGCTTGGATTAGTTGTTGCCCCTGTCTCAGGTGTCGTCCCCAATACTCCTGTAGTTGCCTCGCTATTGCCAGTAATTGAAGCGTGGTGCATTAAGCGAAAACTATCCCCATCTCGTGTATTGCTACCATTATCTTTCGCGACGGTATTAGGTGGAACTTTAACTCTTTTAGGCAGTTCGGTAAATTTGTTGGTCAGCGATATCAGTGATCAACTCGGCTACGGTCCTTTTGATCTGTTTACCTTTACGGCAATAGGAGTACCTATATGGCTATTTGGTACAGCGTATATGTTGTTGGCACCACAATCTTTACTACCAGATAGAGGGAGAATTAGTTCAGAGTATGGAGGGAGTTCGGATCAAACTGGTTATTTTACGGAAGTCACAATTCCATCTGATTCTGAACTTGTTGGACATTCCTTGAGAAATAGTCGCTTGCAAAGAAGATTTGATGTTGATGTTTTAGAAATACAGCGAGAAAATGAAATACTTTTACCTCCCTTAGCTGATCGGATAATTCAGTCTGGTGATCGCTTGTTGATAAGAATTACGCGCTCCGATCTTTTGCGTTTAAAGCAAGAGCATACTGTTCAATTAAATAAAAATTTAAATATTGAAAAAAATTTTTTTCTGTCCAATGTTGACGAAAGCCAACAAACAGTAGAGGTTCTTTTGCCAGCTGGCTCAACCTTGGCTGGTGCAAGTTTGCGGGAATTGCGATTTAGACAAAGACATAATGCTACTGTTTTAGCCTTAAGACGTGGTCAGCAAACTGTTCAAGAACGATTGGGTCAAGCAATTTTACGAGAAGGAGACGTATTACTTCTACAAGCCCCTAGAGATTCCATTCGAGGATTGCAAGATAGTAATGACCTTTTGGTTTTAGATCAATTTGAGAATGATCTACCCACTGTTAGAAGAAAACCGATAGCAATTGGCATTGCTATCGCTATGTTGATTCTTCCCTCAATTACCGACTTGCCTCTAGTAGCTTCTGTGCTAATGGCATTAATTGGCATGGTGTGGGGTGGATGTTTAAGGCCCGCAGAGGTCCAAAGATCAATTCGACTTGATGTCATTCTTTTGCTTGGATCTCTATCAAGTTTTAGTGTCGCCATGCAGAGCACAGGCCTTGCTGATGCTTTTGCCAATATTTTAATTTTTATATTGCAAGACTTACCTAATTACACTGCCTTACTAGTTATTTTTCTTTCAACTACTATATTCACTCAATTTGTTAGTAACGCTGCCTCGGTGGCTCTTTTAGCGCCAATTGCTGTTCAATTGGCGCCAAGTATGGGTCTGCCTCCTTTGGCTTTATTGATAACAGTTCTTTTTGGCGCTAGTCAATCTTTTCTTACTCCTATGGGGTATCAGACAAATCTGATGGTATTTGGTCCTGGGCGTTATCAGTTTTTAGATGTAACTAGATACGGAGCTGGCCTCACAATCTTAATGACGTTTCTTGTACCTTGGTTGATTTTATTAAAGTATAGTATTTCGTAAATATGTGGAATATGATTATTGATTTAAATGAGATTTTAGAACTTGTATTTGATTTTGATTGTTTCACCTTTTCGGGATTAGTCTCTATCAACTCTATCTATTGTCAAAGAAAGTGAGTATGAGGCAAGAAACTTACAGAAGGCTTACGGTCCCGCAGTTTACTGTGGTAACTGGTTTACTTGTAATTACTTGTGGAACATTTTTATTAGCGACACCTTTTTGTTCTAATGCAAATGTAGGCCTATGGGAGGCATTATTCACTGCAACTTCTGCTGTCACAGTTACGGGATTATCAATTATTGATATAGGCATAGATTTGACATTTTTTGGGCAACTAATTTTGGCAATTATGTTATTAATTGGTGGCCTAGGCTTGATGGCAATAACTACATTTTTACAGGGCTTTATTGTTAGTGGAACAGAATTAAAAACACGTCTTGATAGAGGAAAAACTTTAGATGAATTTGGAGTTGGCGGTGTTGGGAAAACTTTTAGAGGAATAGCAATTACGGCATTATCACTAATTTGTTTAGGTGCTATTATTTTATATTTTTTCGGTTTCAATAATATAACTAACTCAAGCGAGAGGATTTGGGTGTCAATTTTTCATAGTATTTCTGCTTATAACAATGCTGGATTCAGTTTGTGGACTAATAGTTTACAAGATTATAGAAACAACTGGGTAGTAAATTTTGTTTTGATTGTTTTAATTGTATTAGGTGGTTTTGGATGGAGAGTGACAAATGATCTTTGGATAAATCGTAGATCTTTAAAATTAAGAAATTTAAGTCTTCATACACGCTTAGTAATTAGATCTTCTTTCATATTAATTTCTCTGGGATTTTTGGGCTTGATTTTTACTGAATCATTAGCTAGAGGTAGTTTCTTTTCATTAATTAATTTTGATGATCGTATATTAACCGCTTTATTTACCTCTGTTAGTGCTCGAACTGCAGGCTTTACGAATTTGCCAATATCTATAGAGAGTGTTTCTGATTCAGGTCTTTTATTGATCATGTTTCTTATGTTTATTGGGGCAAGTCCTGGTGGTACTGGAGGAGGAATTAAGACAACAACTATTGCTGCATTAATGGCGGCTACAAGAGCAACCTTGCGTGGTCAAAATGAGATTATTATTCGTAATCGTCAAATATCTGACAAGGTTGTTCTTAAAGCTGTTGGTATAACAGTTGCTTCATTTTTGTTTGTATTAATTATGGCCTTGTTATTAAGCTTGAGTGATGGATTCAATAGTGGAGAGAATTTTTCATTTTTAGAAATGCTTTTTACGTGTATTTCTGCATTTGCAACTGTAGGTTTTGATCTAGGGGTTACCTCTAAGCTAGGACACATAGGTCAATTAATACTTATTATTGGGATGTTTGTTGGCCGATTAGGTATTCTTTTATTCTTGAGCGCTGTATGGCAAGCTCTTTATAAAAGCAAGCTTCAACATCGCAATCGAATTGGCTACCCAAGGGAGGATCTTTATGTTTAAGGAGGACAAATTATGAGTGATTGGTGGCAATGGTCTCCCATACAAGCAAATCAGAAACTTGGTTTTGCTGTGGTTGGAATCGGTCGTTTTGGAAGTGCGGTCTGTAGAGAACTATTGAGAAATGGTGCTGATGTTTTAGCTGTTGATTCATCAGAGAAGGCAATAGAGGAATTACGTCAACTTGAGCCAACAATTGAAGCGAGGGTGGTTGATTCAACGGATGAAGAGTCAATGAAAGAGGCAGGTATTCTTGAAATGGGGACTGTAGTAGTAGGCATTAGTGAGCCAATTGAGGCAAGTATTACGACAACTCTTATTGCAAAAGACACCGAGGGAAGTTTAGTGAAGCAGGTTATTGCTAGAGCAACCAGTGATTTGCATGAAAAAATGCTAAAAAGGGTTGGTGCCGATCGGGTTGTATTCCCTTCAAGAATGCAAGGAGAAAGACTGGGTTTGGAATTGGTCAGACCTAATTTGATTGAAAGATTAGAACTCGACGATAAAACAGGTATTGATGAGATAAAAGTGCCTGAGGTATTTGTAGGCCGTTCTTTACGAGATTTGAATCTGAGAAAAAATTATTTTGTCAACGTTTTAGCTGCTGGTCCGGCTCAACTACTAACGGTCAATCCTCCAGCGAAATATATTCTGGAAAAAGATCATGTTCTTGTAGTGATGGGTTCAATGGACGATCTTCAAAAGCTTCCCCAAACTTAATCTATGCGTGTATTGGGTTTGATGAGTGGTACTAGTGCCGATGGAATAGATGCAGTTTTAGTTGATTTCAAAGGTGACCCTTCACAGCCAAATTGGAAAATTGTAAATACAGGTTCTTATGAATATCCTGCATCAACTAGAGAAAAAATAATACAAGTTGGTCAAGGATTGAAAATTAACAGCAAAGATTGGTATGAGTTGGCTGAGGAAATTACTGAGTTAAATGCTCATGCTGCGAGGATTTGTGATCCGGATTCAACCGCAGAGCTTGTTGGATGCCATGGCCAAACTTTATTTCATAGAAGTTTAGACAAATCTAAAAGAGGAGGAAGTCTTCAAATCCTTTTAGGCCCTTTACTTGCAAATATTTTAGATCAAATTGTGATTTATGATTTTAGATCAAAGGATATTGCTTCAGGTGGTCATGGTGCCCCTTTGGTAGCATTAGTCGATGAAGCCTTAGTTGGAAGGCTATATGGATGGAGAGGCGTCCTTAACCTTGGTGGCATTGCTAATCTGACAATTATTCCACCTAAAACTGGAATTGATAAAACTTCTGAATGCTTAGGATGGGATTGCGGACCGGCTAACTCTTTAATTGATTTAGCTGTTAAAGAAAATACTAATTTATCTTTAACATTTGATCAAAATGGATCATTAGCATCTCGTGGTATCCCTAATTTAGAAATCATTGAAAAGTGGTTGCGAGAACCTTTTTTTCACCTAGAACCTCCACGATCTACAGGTAGGGAGCAATTCGGTTCTCAGGATTTACAAACAAGGAAAAAGGAATTGGGTGATATATCAATAGAAGATTTACTATCAACATTAACCACATTTACTGCATCAATAATATCTCAAGATCTAGATAATCTTTTTAGGATTAAAAACATACGTTTAACTGAGCTGTTGGTCGCTGGAGGTGGAGCTAGAAATTTATTTTTAATGAGGCAATTACAGAAAAAATGTTGCGGTGTTCATATCCGTCAAATAAATGAAATTGGCATTCCATCTCAATTTAGAGAGGCTCTGGTTTTTGCGACTTTATCTTGGTGGAACTTTTTAGGCAAAAAAGTTAATCCTAAGTACATCACAGGAGCTAATAAATCTATTTTATATGGCTTAAGAGTTGATCCATGAGGTTAATTGATTTAATAGTTAATTTCTGTTAAATCTTAGTCTTTTTGGAATACCTTTTAATCGTTGTGTTTTTTGTTTTTCTAATGCGTTTATAAAATTTTCTGTTTTAGTTTTCTTTGTTTCGACTTCTTTAGATGTTGAACTTTCTATTAATTCGCGATTCTTAACTCCTTCTTGAATTAAAACTTTGGCCATGTTGCTAACAGTTCTAGATTCGGCTTCAGCTAATTGTGCCAATCTTTCACATAAATCCTCTGGCAGGACAACTTGTATGCGAGGCGATTTTTGCTTCCCGTTCGATGAGTTTTGACGAGTAGCCATGCGTACAAAGAACTACCAAGTACTAAATAGTGTACACTTAGATGCAAGGATAGTATCCTTGTGTATGATGCTTGCTTATCTGGTCAGCTTTGCCTCATCAACCTGTACTTAAATTTTTGATTTAAAAGGAGTCTTTTATGTCTAAGCCATCTCTTCCCCAAACACCTAAATCGCTTTCTTCAAATGTTGTTGCTGATAAAAGAACTGTAAAACGACAAAGGAGTAAGAGTCGTAGTAATGCTAAGAATGCAGATGTTCTAATTTCTGCTGTTGTGAGCTCTTATTTATTGACTCATTTACATCATGTTTTGCAAAGAGCGGAATATGGGGCTAGTAAAGAAGGAAGATCTTCTCATGCTGCAAACTTTGCTCAGCTTCGTAAAGTCCT
Organism: Prochlorococcus sp. AG-402-M18; assembly: GCA_003216595.1. Taxonomy (GTDB): domain Bacteria; phylum Cyanobacteriota; class Cyanobacteriia; order PCC-6307; family Cyanobiaceae; genus Prochlorococcus_B. The sequence goes on along the minus strand of QCIQ01000032.1, from coordinate 4,825 downwards.
TTGCATGGATGCTAGAAGCATGAAGGACGCGTCAGCTTTAGGATTTAAGGGATGTGATTTAGATATGTGCAATGAATCAAAAGGTTTTGAGACAAAAGTTGCTTAATTGAATATTCTTTAGTTAGTCAATATTTGTCTCATGAGTGGAAATGCTGCAAAGCTTTATAAACTTATAAATGCAGATCCTAATAAAAAAAAAGATCTTTTTCGTCAAGCTTTGCAAAACCCAAAAGGTGCGATGCAATCTATATGCGCATTTGGGATTGAAATGAATTTGCCAGTTACGTCGGAAGAAGTTAAAGAATATTTGACTAGCATTGATGATTTAGATACTAAACAATGGCTAATAAAGGCTAGAGGTGGATTGTAATTAATTTCTGAATGAAGAGGGAATCTCTAATGTATCTTGACCATTTTCTTTAATTCCTCTTCTTTCATAGCCGCCTCCGCCTGCCATGGTCCAAAAAAACCAATAACTGGGAATTGCAAGAGCTGCAGCGAGGACTAAAGCAGTAATTTGTTCGAGTCTTAACATACCTTTCTTAAGTAATGTAATTTAAACCAGTTGGCATCTTTTAAAGCTAAATGATTGAGGGTAATTCACTTGAGGTCTTATTGTAGTGTTGCGACTTGAGAAGATTAGTAAGATTTATCCCACTGGCGAAGTCTTTAAAGATGTCAGTTGGGAAATAAGAAGTGGAGAGAGAATTGGTTTAGTTGGAGTCAATGGAGCAGGGAAATCAACACAATTAAAAATTATTGCTGGATTAGAAGAGGCAACTGATGGATCTTTGATTAGTGAAGGGGATCCATCTATTGCATATTTACAACAGGAATTTGATGTTGATCTTTCAAGAACTGTTAGAGAAGAGTTATTTGAGGCATTTAAAGAAGCATCTGATTTGCTTCACAGCCAAAAATTAATTCAAGAAAAAATGGAATCTGAATTAGCCTCTCAAGATTTAGACTATCTGGATTCATTGATCAAAGAATTAAGCGTTATCCAAAGCAAATTCGAATCAATAAATGGCTACGATTTAGAGTCAAAAGTTGAGAAGTTATTACCTACTATTGGTTTTACGCCAAATGAGGGCGACAGATTAGTTGGAGATTTCTCGGGTGGCTGGCAGATGAGAATAGCCTTAGGGAAAATTCTCTTGCAAAGCCCTGATTTATTGTTATTGGATGAACCAACTAATCATTTAGATTTAGCAACTATTGAATGGCTAGAAAACTATTTACTGAATCAGAAAGTTGCTATGGTAATTGTAAGCCATGATAGATCTTTCTTAGACAAAGTTTGTACTAGAATTGTTAATACTGAGCGAGGTCAATCTAAAAGTTATCTTGGAAATTATACTTCATATCTTCAACAGAGAGATTTTGAATTGGAATCAACAAGAGTTGCATATGAGAAACAGCAAAAAGACTTGCAAGTTCAAAAGGCATATATAGAAAGATTCAGAGCAAGTGCCACAAGAAGTACACAAGCTAAAAGTAGAGAAAAGTTATTAGATAAAGTTGAGAGAATAGAAGCTCCTGAGAATAAATTAAAAGGACCTACTTTTAAATTTATGGATGCACCACGCACTGGTAAGGATATATTAAGTATTAAGGATCTAACGCATAGCTACGAAGATAATATTTTATTTTTAGGTGCTTTCTTAGAACTTGAGCCAGGGGAAAAAATAGCTTTTTTAGGTCCAAATGGTTCTGGAAAATCTACTTTGCTTCGACTAATTATGGGTTTAGAAGAACCTGATGAAGGATCTATTATGATAGGAAAATATAATATTATGCCTAGTTATTTTGAACAAAATCAGGCAGAAGCCTTAGCATTAGAAAAAACAGTAATTGAGACAATTTCGCAATCTGTACCTAATTGGACTCAAACAGAAATACGTTCCTTATTAGGCAGTTTTGGTTTAACTAATGATTCGGTTTTTAAGGAAGTCAGTCAGATCAGTGGAGGAGAGAAAGCAAGGCTTGCTTTAGCTTTAATGATTATTAAGCCAGCAAATTTGCTTATTCTTGATGAACCTACAAATCATTTAGATATACCTTCAAAGCAAATGCTAGAACAGGCGTTGTCTAATTATAATGGCAATGCATTGATAGTTTCTCATGACCGATATTTTATTTCAAAAGTTGCAAATAAAATTGTAGAAATAAGAGATGGTCAATTAATTAAGTATCAAGGTGATTACAAATACTATAAAGAAAAAAAAATGGAAGAAGAAAAAGAAAAAGAAAAAGAATTACAATTAGCTGAACGTGAAAGAAAAAGGTTGGCTAATCGGGAAAAACAGCGGAAGAAGAAGAAAAAAACTAATTAAAAGTAATTGTTATAGAAAATTCTTTTTAACTTATCATTGAAGATCGTAAATATCAACTGGTTTGATAATTTTTATAGACTCTATATTCTCCCTAAGTATTTTAATTCTTAATATTGATTGTAAATTACTCTGATTGATTTTGTGAACCACATCTGCTGGAGTTGAAATTTTTTCATTATTGATTGAAATTATGAGATCATTTACTTTTAAGCCACCTTTTTCGGCAGGACCATTTGGCATTAAATATTTAATAATGGCTCCATCTTCTGTTTGGGAAAGAAAATTACTTTTTTGTTTGATATTGCTTGATAGTGTTACTCCTATCATCGGATGTTTGGCTCTGCCAGTGGTGATTAGATCTTTGGCGATTTTTCTGGCTCTATTTATTGGTATTGCGAAACCTAGGCCTGCTCCTGGTCCTGACCGGACAAGAGTATTAATACCAATCACTTCTCCAACAGAATTTAATAATGGTCCTCCAGAATTCCCTGGATTAATAGCTGCATCAGTTTGAATGAGATCTATTCTTTTGTCGGATATACCTAATTGAGCAACATCTCTATTGAGATTGCTAATTATTCCAAGAGTAACCGTATTTTCAAGTCCAAAAGGATTTCCAACTGCAATCGCCCAATCACCAACTTTTACATTATCGGAATCTCCTAATTGAGCAGTGGGCCAAGGACCTTTTGCTTTGAGTTTAATAACTGCAAGATCTGTTAAAGAATCTTCTCCAATAACATTTCCAAGCACTCTTCTTCCATCTGATAAGCCCACTATGAGTTGGTCAGTCTTTTCTATTACATGAGCATTAGTCAAGACTAGACCTTCTTTAGAAAATATCACTCCACTACCTTGCCCTTTTTCAATTCGAGATCGTGGAACTTGCAGGCCTCTGAGACCAAAGAATCGTTCAAAATATGGATCATTTAAGATCCCAGGAGGAAATACACCCTCACTTGAAGATAAAACCTTACGCTCTGTCTCAATTGTGACCACTGCATCTCCACTCATATTCAATGCTTTTGAAACGAAAGATTCTTTATTGTTGTTTTGTGGAGATGACAGTAAAGCTTCACTTGAATGAAGAGGAGTTTCATATCGGAAGTTAAAAAAAATAAGAACAACTAAAACAAAAATTTTAAAATATTTTTTTTGACTTAATTTTAGGGATCCTATTAATAGTCTGTTTGCATCTAATCCATGCATGATCTTCTGAAAGGGATTAGTTCTTATTGTCAAAACTAATCATAGCTAATTTGGAAATTGAAAGGTCCTTTAATTTAATTACAGTAGATTTTTACTAAAGAACTATTCTTTGAACTTTCTTTCCTCTAGAATATTATTCTGATTTATTCTGGGATTGACGATGAAACTAGAGCGACTTCAAAACTTAATCTGAATTAATGCATTCAGTTTTTTGATTTATCATTTTTCAAATGTTGAGCAATTTTTTACCTTTTGTTTATGGCCTTTCAGTTTTTGTTTTGTTGATTTTGGCTGCCAGAATAATGCTAAATGGTTTTTTCTCAGATCAAGCATCATTTAAGACTAAAAATTCATTTTCAAAGAAAAAAAGCGATGATCGAACAGGTTTGGTTACTGTTCATCCTGAACTTTTAGACAAAGATGGCTGCATTACTGATGAAGATTTGCTCACAGTTCGTTTTTCTAAGGACACTGATCATCCACAATCATCTGAAAAGCCTTCTGAATAAATTTCATTAGATTTTTTGGATTTGACATTACATAGTTATCAAAGAGGTTTTAATTTTGGAACAAAGAACGCGCATAGTCGCAGCAGTTTTGAAAAACATGAAGTTACCGCCAAGGTTTCGTCTCAGATTATTAAAGGAAGATCCAGTAAGGCTTGAATTAAGCCTTACCCCAGCTTATGGAAAAGATCCTATTCAAGTTGGTTTGGTCGAGTCCCTTGATTTGGTTGCTAGAAGAGACAGAGAAGGAAGAATGCCTAGAGATTTACAAGGAACATGGGATTGGACAGTAAGACATGGAGAGGTTAGTACTGGTGGATGGAATCCTTATTTAAAAGAGGCTCTTCAAACTATGTTCGAAACTGGATTACCAGCAATTATTTATGAGGAACTAACTGGTGATGACTATCGTCCAGTTGATGGTGCAAAACATGTTAGATAGACCTTGAAAACTTTAAAAATCAATTAATTTCAAGAGTCAATTTATATGTTGTTTCATTGTGAGCATTTCTTTAGTATTATTAAGTTGATTTCGATTTACAAATGAAAGATAACTTCGAACCTCGTTATGGATTTGTCAATTTTGCTGAAATATGGAATGGCCGTTTAGCTATGATGGGTATTTTAATAGGTTTAACAACAGAGCTTTTAACAGGGCAAGGTATTTTAACTCAGATGGGAATAGGTTGAAAAACTAATTTTTAGTTTTTTATTTTTAATAGTTTGACTGATCTTACAAACGCTAAAAAATCTCTAACTATATATAGTGTTAAA
>QCIQ01000031.1 GCA_003216595.1 Prochlorococcus sp. AG-402-M18 | reverse complement strand
AGAAATTGCTGAATCAACGCCAGCTGCTGTGTGAGCTGTCGTCGTGATACCAGAAATGAAAGTAACTGCGGAATCAAATGCAGCTCCAGACTTCCAAGGACTTGTTGATTCAGGCTGATAAGCAAGTATTGCTGAAGTGCTGGCCTCGAGGTCTGCAGTAAAAGCTGCTGCTGCCGCAACTTTATTTTGCAAAGCAGTCGCATCAGCGGCTGCTTGAGTTGAATTATTAGCAACAGGGTTTGAGGCCGCCCAGATCAAGTCATAAGCAACATTGGAAAGCTGCAGTGTGCCAGCTTCAATCTGCCCAGTCCAATAAATTAAACCAGCAGCATCTGCAGAGCGTCCAAATAAATTCTGGTAGAGCTGATTTACCTGAGCCTCAGTTGATTTTGTACCAACTGTTGAAGTCTTGTATTCATCCTGTGCGTATATTTTATCGGCAAATTCTCTAGCACTAGAAATTCCGCTAGAGGAAGAGAGCCAATACTTAATGCCTGCTGGATCACCAGGTCGGCCAAAATAAGCTATGTACTGCTGTTGTAGTTGGGTGGCTGTGAGTGTCGACATCCGAAATAGGGCTGTATAGGTAGGGAACTCCGCAGTTACGCGGCTGCCGAGAACCCTGTCTGGTCCTGGCAATCTGCAAAAGGTATAGAAATACCTAGCAGTTGGCGAGCTAAATATATAGGTAGAAGCCTCATAAGCAAAGCCCTTGTTAGGATCGGTAGCGATTTCAACACAAAAATCTGGCGGTTAACTTCCAATTGCATCAACAAATATATGTGCTGAGAAAATATCTTCTAATTATTATAAATGACTGCGGCACAAGGTTTTACAAAGAAATAAATCTTCTAAATGATCTCAATCATCTAAAAAAAAGGGTGAAGGAAATGGGCAAAATAGCTACTTGAGAAACAGCATATAAAGTGGCACACTTCAATTGATTCTGATTTTTGTTAATTGGGTTGAAATAATGGAAAAAATGATTTTTAATTTAAAAAAATCAATAGTGAAATTAGAGATTCTGTTCGAATGAATCCAGATGTTTTGATATTTGGCTGCACCGGACAAGATGGGAGTTTTCTATGTAGATCATTGATCAAGAAGGGCATGAATGTCTTGGGAGTTTCACGGACAAGCAAACCAAATTTAAAAAATTTAAAGACACTCTCGATAACAAAAGAAATAAAAATAATTAAAGGAGACTTAACTAATAAAAAAGAAATAGAAAAAATACTAGAACAACACAGACCAAAAAAAATTTACAATTTATCTGCACAATCATCTGTTGGTGTTTCCTTAGCACAACCATATTTGACATATAAAAGTATTGTGGATGCAACCATAAATTTATTAGAAGTTTGTAGAATTTCTGATTATCGTGGGACAATTTTTTTTGCAGGAAGTAGTGAAATATATGGTGAAACAAATGAACCCGCAACGATAACATCTAAGATCGATATAAGAAGTCCATATGCATTAGCTAAATACCAAAGTTACTTACAAGTCAAAGCATATAGAGAGATTTATAATTTAAGATCAGTGACTGGAATCCTATTTAATCATGAATCTCCACTGAGAAGCGAAAATTTTGTAACACAGAAGATTATTAATGGGGCTATTCAATGTATGAATAAGAAATCCAAGCAATTAAGAATTGGTAATTTAGATATAATAAGGGATTGGGGATGTGCAGAAGAATATAGTGAAGGAATTCAAGCTATCGCAAATGCAAATCATCTAAAAGATCAGATAATTTGCAGTGGAAAGTCTAACACCCTTAAAGAACTAGTAGAGATTGTCTTTTCTTACCTGAATATGAACTGGAGAGAGTATGTGGTATCTGATAGTAAATATTTTAGAAAAAGTGAGGCAATGATTAGTATTGGTAATCCAACTATGCTTGAAAAGGATTTAAATTGGAAAGCTAAAGTGCCAATAAAAAATGTATTACAGAGAATGATTGATCATTCTCTAAAAAATACTAGTATTAATTCACCTCCAAAGACTTTATGATAGAAAATAATCTATAAGCTAATTTTGAAAATGTTATTTTATTGAGCCTATCCTCATGACTACATTCAGCAATATTATTTCCTGTACTAATTGCATTCGTCTCTAAATTTAAATACCATTCAGAAATACCATCAGCGATCTCATAAGGAGAGGTGCCGGGTAAATAATTTACAAAATCTGAAACATCCTCAAAGATTGGCAAAGGAGTTACAAGAACGGGTGTTCGAGATGCCAGGCCATGCCTCACAGCAGCACTAGATGATTCATTGGAATGTTGGTAAGGGAAAATACATAAATCATAATTGGATAAAGCATTGAGAGTTTCTTCATCTGTCATATAAGTACAATTTATCGAAATAAATTTTTGCATATTTAATTGTCGAATCCGCTCATCAAGCTCCTTATATATAAATAAATAACTAGAGTTATAAATCGCAGAAAAAATATCGAGTTTAATATTAAATTTCTTTTTATTTAAGATACTTACAGCCTCAATCAACTCAAAAAAGCCTTTGTTAGGAAGACAAAATCCATAAGAACAAATTCTTCTATTTTTAGTAATCTTAACTGAACGTAGAAAAGAAAGAGTACGGAATTTAGGTGGAGTAAAGTCTAGAATTCCATGAGGAAATAAGCATACATTTTCGGTCAAGTTTAAAGATTTTAATCTATTAAGATCCGAAATTGTATGTACCATCAATCTATCACATAATTTTAATGAATCTTTAAGCAAGTCAAGTGATTTATCAGAATTTTTAACCGGATCATTTGTTGAATGTAAAAAAATAATTAGATTAATTTTTCGACCCTTAACATTATCTATAAATTGACTAAATTCATTAAAATCAAAAAAACCATAATTAAATTGAATTACAAGCGTAGTAATCTCTTTATCAATAACTTCTTTCAAAAGTTTGTCTAAACTAGAGGATTTCTGATCATCTAAATTCCAAGAAGGCACTAGATCTAAGTCAGATTCTGATGAATGAGATTCATTTGAAGGATTAAAAATAATAACATCACTATTAATTTTATCTACAAGATGATGGGAATAAGAAGCAATCCCACAATTAGAATTCCAAGTTGAAACCCATCCGATCTTAGTATTTTTATGATCATTCTTAAAGACTGAGTCACAAGCAAAGGATATATTATTTTCTGCAACTTTATGCCATAAAAATGAACTAGTTTTTTGTTTAGCAAGATTGGTCTTTAAAGAAATTTGGTCATAACTAGAGGAATATATATTTTTCAATTGAATCGTCAGATGATTGATAGAAGGCTCTGCCCAATAGGAGAAATCTAGATTAAAATGTGTCTTAGATTTTGAAAATTCATAATCAACCAGCCAACAATTAGATGCATTACAAAAATCTTTCTGCCCACCCCAGTCTGTAGTGATAACTGGGAGTCCCAATCGCATAGCTTCCCCAATGGGCAAACCGAAACCTTCTCCTCTACTTGGCGCAACGAGAACATTACACTGTAAGTACAAAGATTTTAATTCTTCTAAACTCAAATCATTCTTTATGATTCTTACATCAGGAAAATTATTATTAGTTTGTTTAAGTTGATTTAACTGTTCTTCAATATTATTATGAGGGTTATCGAAAGTTTTAATAATTAAAGAAACATTATCGGATTCAGTAAAAGCATTGGAATAGGATTTTAATAATATATCCACCCCTTTGCGAGGAAAACAAGAGGATATGTGCAAAATTTTATAAGATTTTGCATTAATATAAAATTTCTTATCTTCTTGAATTTCATTAATATGATCCAAGCCTAATCCACACACCTTAATTGGAATATATACACCATTATCTATTAGAATCTTTTTGACCTCAGATGACATCACAGTGATGCATTGAAGTGATGAATTAAACTTATTGACCCATTCCAAAGGAAATACAGACTCTTCCCACCCATATGCATGCAACATGTTGAGGAAAGAGTACATATCATCTACACGAGGAGGATATAAATTTCGGCTCAAAACGACAGCATTCGTATCTAACTTTTTCTTTGATTTATATAAAGAATAGATAGTAGGATCCTTTTTTATATATGACATATTGGGTTGATAATCTCCAAGACCTTCTGTTAAATGAATAGTTAATTTCTTAACCTTTTCAAAAATGGCTTTTATAAAATAAGAATTTAATATTGCTAGACTATAATTAGAATCAAAGGGCCCCTCCACTCTCCAATAAATGTTACATCTAGAGAAAAATCTTTTTCGTAATACCTTTTCTAATGAAATATTGATTAGATCAATAGATGCAGAAACTTGCTTTATTAATATTAGATTTTGTTTTGAATTAAATTTATTCAAAGATTTAAGATTAGAGATTAATTCTGATAGGTTTTGATTCTTAAACTCAATATAGGATGACCAACTATCGCAGATACTATTTCTAGTACTATTTCGAATTATTTTTTTGAAAGCGTTAATCACCAACGAGGATGAGTAAACCCATGAAAATTTTTTACATTGTTCTTTAGAATTTTCTCTCAAAAGATTGTTAAAGTCATTATCCAATAATGACTTTTCAATCAACTTGACTAATTGATTGATATTGTTTGGATCAAACAATGCTTTTTCACTTCTTATCACTTCGGGAATACTTGTACAATTCGATCCAATAACTGGAGCGCCACAACTCATTGCTTCTAAAACAGGAAGACCAAATCCTTCATGAAAAGAAGGAAAAATAAATAAATTACAATTCTGATAAAGAGTTACTAATTGCTCAGAGGAAACATAACCTAATTTTATTACTCTCTCCGTATCAATATTAAATTGCTTAATCCAAATATCAATTAAATCTATTTCTGGAGATAAAAGTTTACCAACGAGTAGTAATTTATAATTACTTAATTCTATAGAAAGTTTACTAAATGCTTCTAGTAGGCCTTTGACATTTTTCCTAGGATCCGAAGCTCCTGAATACATAAGAAAAGGTTGATCAATAGAAAAATTATTGATAATTTTGTGACTACTTCTTGATGTTTGATTAAAGACTCTTGAATCACAAGCAGAAGAAATATTAAATACTTTATTGGGCTCAAATGGTAAATACTTTATAGCTTCTTTAGTAGAAGATTCTGAAATAGATAATAAAGCATCAAATTGTCTAAATTTGTTCAGTTTCTTTCTATAAAAATTAGAAAAGTCTTGATTTTTTTCTAAGTAAATATTAGAATTTATCAGTGGGATTAAATCATAGAATATAGAAACAATGGGGGTATCTATATTAGCGAAATCTAGGTCAGTAAAACAATTATCAGAATATCCCTCTATAAAACTAGTAATTAAAATGATATCAACATCTAAACATTTAAGAGAAAAAGATCTGAGTAACAATAAAATCTTAAATTTGTGATTTCTATGATTCTGTTGGCTACAAAAAATTGGAGCGAACCATTCAAAGTAGCTAACATTATTATTAGATAATTCAGTGCTAAATTGTGACTTAACATTCTTTAATGCAGAATTAGCAACAAGAATATATTCATTTTCAGGAAAATTATGAATAATGTTTTTAATAATATCTAGGGAATACCTTCCTATACCCCTGGAGCTACTTCCTTCACTCTGAACTCCTTGAATATCAATAGCTATTTTCATTTTATGTCCTTTGAATTTTTATTTAGTAAACGTTTTTGGAAATTTTTTGATCTTTCAGAATTATAATAATGTTCAGTTAATCTTCTATTATATTTTATTGACTTTATATCTAATGTTGAAATTTTCTTAAACTTTTCAAGTATTTGTCTATTAGTAATTAAATTCGAATCACCAGATAACATTCTTAAGAAAAAATTTGCAAGCTTTAATACCAATGGACTAGATAAATAAAATCTTATTAATTTATATCGTACTAAAAAAATAAATATTTTATTGCAAATATACAGAGCTAACTTTTTAAGACCTCGAAGAAAATAGAGCAGGGGTCTTAAAAAAAACTTGATAAATCTAATAAATAGAATTACAAATTTAAGCTCAGAAAATAATAGTTTAATTTGTTCATTTTGAAAATCAATTTTTTCTGCTTGGAGATTTATTAGTTGTTTAGACGATCTAAGCTTATGAATTTCTTCTTCTAAAGTTAAATCATAATCTATTGCGGCTTCTAATGTCATAATGCTTTTATTTAATTTTGTTTCATAAAAGTCTTTATTGTTAGAAAGCTTCTTAGTCACGAAATTAGTTTTGGTAGCAATGACCAATAAGTCCTGAGCCGTTCCATTGAGTATTCGAGTTATTTTTAAAGGACTATCATTTTGAAGCGGGCCTCCATTTATATAGTAACTTTTAGTAAAATCAAATCCTATTTTTTCTAAGGTAAATTCAATATTTTGAGCATTAATATGGTTTACATGTGTAGGATCTAAATAAAAACTATTTGTAGAAACTAAGATATTATCAATGCTAGGTGTCTCTATAATTAATAAACCTTTCGGACTAAGTATTCGCATACATTCAAAAAGTAATTCTTTAAGTTTTAAAGAATTCATATGTTCAACTAAATGAAATATTGTAATTAAATCAACTGAATTGTCTGCAAAAGCAATTAGCGAATCAATTGCATCTCCCTCAATAATTTTTAACCCATATTTTCTACAGGTAGATATCATCTCAGAATCAAGTTCAATACCAATACAATCTGATATTTTGCTACTCCATTTCTGCAGCCATTCACCTCGACCACATCCAATATCTAAGATTTTAGGGGAGTTAATATCCTTTAGTACTAGATCTACAAGGCAATCATATTTAGAAAATTGATCAATTAAAGATTGACGATCACCACGGAATCTATTTTCAAATTCAAGATAATTTCTTTCGGACATAATTTAAAGCTAGCTTAATTTGAAAGATCATAAAATTCAAAGCTTTTTGAAATCATGTTATGGTTATGAGAAGCATCTATATTCATTATGATCATTCAAATATAGTACAACATTAAATGTTAGCCATAAAATCTAACAACCAATTGCATAATCAAAATATTTCATGAATAAATTCAAAATAGTTAAACATGCACCTGGAGCGCCAGGTTTAAGATATCTAGGGTTGGGGCCAAATTTTGCTCCTCAGCAAGGGATGAAAAAGCTTATTAGCCTATTACATAAAAATACCTTTTGGGCGAAAAATAGATCTATAGCATCCTTATCAAAAATGCTCTCTAATAGTGATGTAGTAATAAGTGTTTGGGAAAATAAAAATCTTATTGGTTTTGGAAGAGCGACTACTGATCAAACATTTAGAGCAGTACTTTGGGATATTATAGTAGATAAAGAATACCAAATAAATGGAATAGGCATGAAAATTGTTCAATCGATATTGCAAAATAAATTAATCTGCAAAGTAGAAAAGATTTACATAATGACAACACATTGTCAAAAATTTTACAGCAATAATGGTTTCATAGTCCCTGAAGGACAAAGTCTAATGGTATATAATTCAAGCACAAATAATAAACTAATTTAAAGAGTTGTTCCATAAAATAAAATGAAGAATTTTAAAAGTGAAAAGCCTGAAAAAAAAGAAGAACAAGCTTCAAGTTCTCTCAATCAATTATTGATTATTGCCATCAGTAAACATAAAGAAGGTGATTTAAATGAAGCTAGAAAATATTATCAAAAATGTATAGAAAGCGGAATGCAAACTCAAGACTTAATATGTAATTATGGTGTTCTATGTAAACAGCAAGGTGATACAGAAAAAGCAATTAAATTATATAAAAAAGCAATTGAATTATATCCAGATTATTCAGAAGCATATTATAACTATGGAAATCTAATGCTTATAAATAAAGATATGAATCAAGCTGAGTTGCTAACAGATAAGGCTATTGAGTTAAAGCCTAATTCATCTGAAGCACACTATAATCTTGCTCAGATTTTGATAGCTAAAAATAAGCTAATTAAAGCGAAAATATCATTACAAAAAACAATCGAATTAAATCCATCAAATATTAGAGCATACTTTTTATTAAGTCGGTTATTATGTGACATTAAATGCGTCAATGAGGCCAAGCTTGTACTATTTAAAGCACTTAAAATTTTTCCTAACTCAGCAGAATTACATATCAATTTAGGCGCACTATTGCTACAAAAAGGAGAACTAAAAGATGCCGAATCTATTACTCGTAAAGCAATTACTTTAAATCCAAATCTTGCTATACCTTATAAGAATCTAGGTGTTATATTAAAAGAAAGTGGAAATCTGAATGATGCAGAGATTGCTATAAGGAAAGCAATCAATATAGATCAAAATTATACTAAAGCAATTGTAGTTTTGGGTATAATACTTTTAGAAAAAGATAACGCAGAGGAAGCAAAAAGAGTTTGGCTAAAAGCACTTCAGATCGTTCCCAACTCAGGTGAAGCTATATACAATCTTTCTAAACAATTATATTACGAAAAAAATTATAGTCTAGCAATTAAATATCTAAAAAAAAGCAATGAAAAACGAGCAAAAGTATTACTTTTAGGCTGCTTATTATCATTAGACAAAAAATTAGATTTTTATAGCCAATATCAAAGTATTACTTCTGAAAAAATCTGCAATGCCGAAATTGGCGGAATAGTTGAGCACGCTAATATTATCTATGAAGACAAATTAGATTCTCTATTCTGCAATCAAGCAATTGATTATATAATGTTTGATAAAATTAATGAGGAATGCTTTTCTAATGAATATTTTAATCAACTAATTAATTATTTTAAAGATAGCAAAAACAATAAGAGATATCAAGCAATACTAAAAAGTGGTACTCAAACTTCTGGGAACCTATTTTCATTAGAATACCCATTTATATCAGCTATAAAAAAAAGCTTAGAAAAGAAAATCTTAAAATACAAGCAAAGATTTCAAGATAGTCAAGAAGGTTTCATTAGAAATTGGCCTGAGAATTATGAACTACGTTCATGGATGATTGGGATGAAAAAAGGAGGTTTTCTTCAACAACATAATCATGGATATGGATGGATAACTGGAAGTTTTTATCTAGAAGTTCCTACATCAAATAATAGTCAATCTGATTCTGGAAATATTGCATTTAGTTATCAAGGTCCTTCTTACCCAAGCAAAGAGAAAGATTTCTTATTAACCAAGAAAATTGTTAATGTAAGAGACATTTGTATTTTCCCTTCTTCGTTATTCCACCGTACAATTCCTTTTCAAAGTAACACGGAAAGAATATGCTTTGTATTTGATCTTACACCAGCAAATAATCTCTAATTGTCCAATAATTATCAGCTAAATTTTTATTCTTAAAGCGGATGAAGAGATTCGAACTCTCGACATTCTCCTTGGCAAGGAGATGCTCTACCACTGAGCTACATCCGCAGGAACAATCTACATGTCTTAATTACTAAGCATGCCTCACTATGGTTCCGCTGGTCAATTCTTTTTCTAAATTGACAAGATTACTTAACTCACTGCTTTCATTAAGGATCCCATTTCTAGAGCCTGCAAGGCATAGCTCCATCCAAGATTATTCTTTATTCCTGCTCTCTCTAGTGCTTGCTGCATAGTATCTGTTGTTAAAACACCAAAGATAATCGGCAATCCTGTTTCTCTAGAAACAGTAGCAATCCCTTTGCTCGCCTCAGCTACCACAACATCAAAATGAGGAGTATCCCCACGTATAACTGCTCCCAAAGTAATTACAACATCATATTTAGTTTTTCGAGCAAGTTCTTGTGCAAGAATTGGCAATTCAAATGCACCTGGGACCCAAGCTATATCCAACTGCTTGCTCGACTCTGAAACATCTATACCATGCCTTGAAAGACAATCTATGCAGCCGCTTAATAGCTTTGTAGTAATAAGATCGTTAAATCTAGCTATAACAATAGCCACGTTTAAAGATGATGCTTCTTCAAAAGTACCCTCTATTATGGCCATGTTTTAAGGCATTTAATACACACTTACACTAACCTCTTTCGAGTAACTTTAAAACATGCAATTTAAAATTTGGTCTATATATAAATTCTATTTAAATAATTTTTCTTACACACTCATTTGATGGGTGATGTATTCACCAACTAAAGCTTGAAGTAGAACCAAATGGAACCATACTCCCGCTAGGATCTCGATCTTTTTAATGTTGGGATTTCTATTGTCCTCAGGATTGGTTTGGGTCATGTAAAAAACAGGAACACCAATTACCAAGAGCAAAGAAGAGAACAAAAGGGCGTTCGCGACGATTGAATTAATAGCCAGCATAGTTGAAGCTACAGAAAAATTTCTCAATATTCAATAATTCTCCCATGTAAGTGTTTCTTTGACTTATTCCTCTTCATATTTGTAGCGAGGCTTCACATGCAAAAAAAATTAATTCTTCTAATATGCGTTGGTTGAACATTGAGCAATTAAATGGCTGCCAGCCAAAACCCCATACAAGGCAGTCTATTTGCAGGAAATGAGCAAAGCGATTTCAATGAAGCTGAACAACTTTATAATTCAAAAACATCTAAAGGAGCTCCTTCAAATCAACAACTTAAAGATGAAGCATTTCTGCGACCTCGTATAAAAAAACCTTCTGAAAATACAAATCAAATAATTGATCTAGATGAGTTTTCTCATAAGGAAATTGAAGAACCCAAATGGTCGCATCACAACTTGCCAAAAATTGATGATCTTACTCCCGCATTAAGACATTATGTGCAATTAAAGATAGAGAATCCTGATCGAGTTCTGCTTTATAGGCTTGGAGATTTCTTTGAATGCTTTTTTGAAGATGCAATAACACTTTCACAGCTTCTAGAAATCACACTTACAAGTAAAGAGGGTGGTAAAAAAATTGGGAAAGTCCCTATGGCTGGCATACCCCACCATGCATCTGATCGTTATTGCACAGCATTAATTAAAAAAGGTTTATCAATTGCTATTTGTGATCAACTTGAAACTACTCCATCAAAAGGTAATAAATTAATAAAAAGAGGCATTACTAGATTAATAACTCCTGGAACAATTCTAGAGGAAGGCATGCTAAGAGCTAAACAAAATAATTGGCTTGCTTCTGTTCTACTTGAATCAAAAACTAACCCAGACTTTATTAAATGGTCTCTAGCAAAGCTAGATGTAAGTACCGGTGAATTTCTTGTTCAAGAAGGTAAAAAGATAAATAATTTGCGTCAAGAATTAATTAAACTAAATCCCGCTGAAGTTATA
>QCIQ01000030.1 GCA_003216595.1 Prochlorococcus sp. AG-402-M18 | reverse complement strand
TATCTTCGAATGTTAGAATTGCTTCCCTTTCATTTGATGTACTATTTGACATTAATTTAAGATATATTTTATATATAATATAGCATCGATTGCATTCTTATAAGTTATTGATAATTTGTTTATCGCAAAACTCTTTATATCTTCCTTCTCGGTTAATCAATTCATAATGGTTCCCTACTTCACATATTTTACCTTTATCAATCACTACAATTTTATCTGCTTTTTGTATGGTTGATAATCTGTGAGCGATTACCAAAACTGTTCGACTTTTCATAGCTTGTTTTAGACCTTTTTGAACGGATTCTTCGGCTTCCGCATCCAAAGCACTAGTTGCTTCATCCAATAATAAAATTGTTGGATCACCTACTAAAGCTCTTGCGATTGATATTCTCTGTAGCTGGCCTCCAGAAAGATTGGTACCTCTTTCTTCTATATGTGTTTCGTAGCCCTCGGGCAATTGTTCAATAAAATCGTGAGCGTTTGCAATTTTTGCAGCATTTACAATTCTTTCTCTTGTTGTACGCCTTCCAAATCTTATCGCCTCTGCGATGGTCCCTGAAAATATAAATGTTTTTTGTGGAACTATGCCTATTAATCTTCTTATATATTTAGTATTTACTTTATTCAAATTGTAATCATCAATAAATATTGATCCGTTATTGGGCTCTAAGAATTTTAATATTAACGAAAATATTGTGCTTTTACCAGCTCCCGAAGGACCAACTAAGGCCATTATTTTTCCACTATCTATATTTAAATTTAAATCATCAATGACGTTATTATCATGACTATATGAAAAGAATACATTCTTAAATGTTAAATTTCCTTCTACCTTATTAGGTATAATACCAATATCAGATATCGAGATTTCTTGTGAATTAGTTGTTATTTCATTTAATCTTCTTAGAGATGCTTGACCTTGCTTTAATTCATTGTAATTTGTAGTTATATGGCTTATTGGATCAATTAACATTATTAACGCTGTAAAATAACTGCCAAATTCTTCGTTAGACATTCCTCCAGTTTGTATTCTATAAGTTCCAATTGAAAGGATACTCAAAATACCGATTACTTCTATTAATCCAACTATGGGATGTTGAAGGGCAACAAGTTTAAGCATATTAAATTTAGCTTCTTTATGTAATTCAACTTGTTTATCAAAATCATTTTGCAACCAGTCTTCTACTGCAAATGCTTTAACCATGGGTAGCCCTTGTATTGCCTCTGAAAGTAAACCTGCTAAAGAACTAATTTTGTTTTGACTTTTTTCGGATGCTTTTAATACCCTTCCTCCAAAATTACTAACTAATAATGCAATTAACGGAGCTAATATGATTGTTGCAAGTGATAAATTCCAATCAATAAATATCATGTAACCAAATACGGCCAATAATTGAAATATCGATGGTGTTGTATCTTGAATAGATTTATAAATAACTTCTCCAACTCGATCAACATCCTCTGTAAGTCTGTACGCGATATCTCCAGATGAAAGTTTTTCGATGAAAAGAATATTACTTTTTTGGAGCTTTCTAAATAGTGTTGTTCGAAGATCCTGGCTTAATGCTAATGCGGGTCTTGCAAGTAGACTATCTTGTAGATATTGTGCAAATTTTTGAATTATAAAAATAATTAGTGCTTGTAAAATTACTGTTAAAACTTGTTTTGTATTTCCTTGACCTATAGCAGGTATTAACTTTCCTGATAGCCATGCAAGTATTGGCCAGCAAATTACGTATACAAACATGCTTATTCCTCCAAGCATCAAAATTGGCAAATGTCCCTTAAGTCTCTCTATCAGGTAAATGAAATTTATTTTGTTTTTTTGTTTCATTCCATCAAACTATCAATGTTTAATTTAAATGCACGTAAATGAAATTAGATCAATTTCTTAAGTTTATTGGGCTAGCACAGACTGGAGGAGAAGCAAAATTGATTATTAAATCAGGAAAAATATCAGTTAATGGCATAGTTGAATACAGAAGAGGCAGAAAATTAATTGATGGTGATCAAATTATTTTTGCAAATGAAACATACATTGTTCCAAATTCTGATCCTCTAGGCCGTAAGTTGGCAAGAAGCGAAAAATGAGGAGCTAGCGTGCGTAAAACAGTCATCGCAGGGAATTGGAAAATGAACATGACTTGTGCTGAGGCGATAGAGTTCATGCGCGTATTTATTCCATTATTGAAAGATATACCAAAAAAAGATAGGGAAGTTGTTATTGCTCCTCCATTTACAGCCCTATACCCTCTCTCTGAGTTCATAAAGGATAAAAGCGAATATCTTTCTTTATCTAGCCAAAATGTTCATTGGGAGGATAGTGGAGCCTATACAGCTGAGGTATCTCCTCTCATGCTTAACGAGCTTTCTGTTAAATGTGCAATTGTTGGACATAGTGAGCCACGAAAATATTTCAGTGAAAGTGATGAACAAATAAATAAGAGAGCCCAGTCGGCTCAAGATCATCAATTAATTCCAATTGTTTGTGTTGGGGAAACTATTGAGCAAAGAGAGCTGGGCGAAGCAGAAAGGGTTATTAGAAGGCAAGTTGATCAGGGTCTTGAAGGAATTGATGTAAAAAGACTCATAGTCGCTTATGAACCAATTTGGGCAATAGGAACTGGGAAAACATGTGAAGCGAATGAAGCAAATAGAATTTGTGGATTGATTCGTAAATGGACTGGTTACGAAGATGTAATTATTCAATACGGTGGATCAGTTAAATCAAATAATATTGATGAAATTATGTCTATGTCAGATATTGACGGTGTATTAGTTGGTGGAGCCTCTTTAGATCCTACAAATTTTGCGAGAATTGCTAACTACGAAACCAAAAAATAATAACAATTATCTGCCAGAACATTGGGCAAGAGAAACCCATTTAATGGCAATAGTAAATATCACTGAAGATTCATTTAGTGATGGTGGACTTTATATTGACTTACCGTCTGCAATTAATCATGCATCATTGTGCGTTAAACAAGGAGCACACATTCTTGATATTGGCGCACAGAGCACACGACCTGGTGCATCTGAGGTTGGAGCTGAGATTGAGATTAAAAGATTACTTCCCTTAATAAAAGAATTAAAATTATTATTTCCTGAGATACCAATTTCTGTAGACACCTTTCATCATTCTGTCGCTGAGAAAGTAATCAATGCTGGTGCCGATTGGGTTAATGATATTAGTGGTGGACGGCATGATCCCGAAATCTTTAGTGTTATTGCTGAGAAAGATTGTCCTTACATTTTGACTCATAGTCGTGGAAATAGTATGACAATGGATTCTCTATCTACATATTCAAACGTTGTTAATGATGTGAAAAATGAATTATTAATTCAAATTGATTTAGCAGTGTCGAAAGGTATTAAAAATGAACAAATTATTATTGATCCTGGAATAGGTTTTGCAAAGAATGTTGATCAAAATTTATCATTGCTTAAAAATATAGAAATATTTGTTTCTATGGATTATCCCGTATTAATAGGAGCTTCTAGAAAAAGATTTATAGGGTCAGTTATTAATGAACCTGACCCTAATAAAAGAATATTTGGAACCTCTGCAGTGGCTTCTCGATGCGTTATTGCTGGAGTTGATATTTTAAGAGTTCACGATGTTAATGAAATTTCTCAGGTAATGATCATGACAAAGTCAATTATTTAATATATAACTAATCTTCGGTACTAACTCCTTCAATTCTATCTTCTACTTCTTGGTAAAGTTCTTTTAATTGTTCAATATTTTCTTCAGATGTTTCCCAATATCCTCTCCCATTAACTTCCAATAATGTACCAACTATTCTTCTAAAACTATGAGGATTCAATTCCATTAATCTTTTCCTCATTTCTGGATCATTTATAAAGGTTTCATTTGACTCTTCATATACGAAATTATCAACTTGGCCACTAGTTGCACTCCATCCTAATGTGTAATTAAGTCTATTCGATACCTCTCTTACTCCCTCATATCCAGACTTGAGCATTCCTTCGTACCATTTTGGATTCAGCAACTTTGTTCTAGAATCTAATCTAATAGTTTCACTTAATGATCTGACCTGAGCATTGGCGGTAGTTGTGTCTGCTATGTAACTGCTGGGAGCTTTGCCATCATCTCTTAGATTTTTGATTAAATTTGTTGGATCAGAATCAAAATAATGACTCACATCTGTGAGTGAAATTTCTGAAGAATCAAGGTTTTGGAAAGTAACGTCAGCTGTTTTCATAACAGATTCAAATACATCCCTGTTCTGATTCATTTCACCTGGATTATCAGCGTTAAAAGCATAAGTTTTCCTTGAAAGGTACATTTCTTGTAACTCATTTTCTTCTTCCCATGTTGAATTTTCTACTGCCAAATTGACATTCGAGCTATAACTTCCACTTGCATTTGAGAATACTCTGCTAGCAGATTCCCTAATGCTTTTTCCTTCTTTTTCTGCCTGCTCTAGGGCATGTTTTCTTACAAAATTTTGATCAAGTGGTTCATCTGCCTCAGCAGCCATTTTTACGGCTTGATCAATCAATGCCATTTGGTTAATAAATAAATCCCTAAATACACCAGAACAGTTCACTACAACATCAATTCTTGGTCTTCCTAATTCCTCAAGTGATAGGAGCTCTAGTTTATTTACCCTACCAACAGAGTCTGGCTTAGGTTTTACTCCTACGAACCATAGGATTTGAGCAAGTGATTCTCCATAGGTTTTAATGTTGTCAGTACCCCAAAGTACGCAAGCAATAGTTTCCGGCCATGTACCCTGCTCCTCTTTTTGTCTTGCAATTAGCTTGTCAACAACACCTTTAGCTGAAGCCACAGCCGCTACTGTTGGTATTGATTGGGGATCTAAGGCATGAATATTTTTACCACTTGGTAATACTCCCGGGTTCCTTATGGGATCTCCACCTGGGCCAGGTAATACATAATCACCATCTAGAGCTTTTAGTAGACTCTCCATTTCTTTATCTGCACATATTTGCTCTAAACAAAATCTCAAATAGTCAAACAATTTATCCAGCGAATTTGCATTTACATTTTCAAAACCTGCTTTCTTAGCAGATGATTGCCATGGTGATGGGATTGAGAAACCAATACCTCTTAGGAATTCAACAATTAGTGTCCAAAT
The DNA here is from genome assembly GCA_003216595.1 of Prochlorococcus sp. AG-402-M18. Lineage (GTDB taxonomy): Bacteria > Cyanobacteriota > Cyanobacteriia > PCC-6307 > Cyanobiaceae > Prochlorococcus_B. The sequence goes on along the minus strand of QCIQ01000030.1, from coordinate 6,645 downwards.
ATTCTTCTTCATATTTACTCTCCCATCTCTTCCTGTAAGAGACTTAACCATTGAACCAACAGTTTCTCTTGATGTTTCTGTAATTAATTTATTAAGTTCAACATCTTCCAATATTCCCTTGTTATTACCTTCATAGACTTCCTCAATTGTTTTCCCTTTTGATTCAGCTAATAGACCTGGTAAAGATCTGATTCCATCATCTTCTCTTTCTATAGATGCAATACTTACTAATGTTGCAATAGCTTCTTCTGCAGTGGCTGGTTTTCCAATGGTGTGTAATCCACAAGGTAGTAATCGACTTTCTATTTCCATCAATTGTTTATAAACATTTCCTACTACCAAATCTCTTTCATCTATTTCCAATTCGGAGGCATCTTTTTCAGGTAGTTTTACATCTTCATCAAGATTACATTTTTTTGATGTTTCTACTATTGCATTAACAATTTGAATTCCTCTTCCACTTTCTCGTAACTGTTGATAGGAACCAACTAATTCACCAAGTTCTTTTAGACCTTTATATAATCCAGCATTTTCAGCAGGGGGAGTTAAATAACTAATTGTTGATGCGTATCCTCTTCTTTTTGCGATTGTTGCTTCCGAAGGATTATTGGCTGCGTAGTAATAAAGATTTGGCAGTCCTCCAATTAATGAATCAGGATAACAAGTCTCACTCATACCCATTTGTTTCCCAGGCATGAATTCAAGTGATCCGTGGGTACCAAAATGTAGAACTGCGTCTGCCTTCCAAACTTTTTCTAAATATGTATAATAAGCTGCAAAACCATGATGAGGACTAGCACTCCTGGAATAAAGCAATCTCATAGGATCTCCTTCATATCCAAATGTTGGTTGTACTCCAACAAATACATTCCCAAATTCTTTCCCGTATATAAGAAGACTTTGTCCATCACTATTTAAATTCCCTGGTGGCTTTCCCCAGTTCTCTTCTAGTCTTTCAGAATAGGGTGTCAATTTTTCATATTCTTTCACGCTCATTCGATGAGCTATTGATAGTTCAGGAGAACCTTGCAAAGCTTCAGGATCATTTATTAATGTCTCCATAAGTTCTTTGGGGTTCTTAGGCATATCTTTTATGTCATAACCTTTCAGCTTCATTTCTTCTAAAACTCTATAAATAGAGCCAAAGACGTCTAAGTATGCAGCTGTTCCCACATTTCCTTTATCCGGAGGAAAACTAAAGACAGTAATCGCTAATTTCTTCTGGTCTCTTTTTTTAATTCTTAGTGATGACCATCTAATAGCTCTTTCAGCTATTGCATCTACTCTGTCTTGAAGTGTATGAGCTTTCCCAGTGGCATCATCACGACCAGATAAAACTATTGGCTCAATAGCTCCATCTAATTCAGGAATTGCAATCTGAAGTGCAACTTGAACTGGATGAAGACCTAGATCGCTTCCTTCCCATTCTTGTGTAGTTTGAAAAACTAGTGGAAGAGCAACCATATATGGCCGATTGAGTTTCTTTAATGCCTCAACTGCTTTTGGGTGATCTTGCCTTGCAGGACCTCCGACAAGTGCAAAACCAGTAAGTGATACAACGCCATCAACAATTGGTTTGTCTGGGTTGATTGGATCGTAATAAAATTCATTGACTGGTTTAGAAAAATCTAATCCACCACAAAAAATAGGTATGACTGTTGCTCCCCTATATTCAAGTTCTTGAATTACGGCAACGTAGTGAGCATCATCTCCAGTAACAATATGACTACGTTGGAGTACAAGACCAATTACTGGACCTTCTTTGGCCTTATTTGATAGGTCATCTCTAGATGTAGTCCAATTTAAATATTCTTTTTTATCCTCAAACATATTTGGTGCTAGAGGATGCCATATTCCTAAATCTGGGAAAACTTCAGGCTCTGCAACTTCTATTTTTTCCTCTTCTATGTTTAGTTCTGGAAATACATATTTATCTCCAAGCATTAGTAGGAAGTTTCTCAGATTATCTGGAGTACCTCCTAACCAATACTGAAAACTAAGCATAAAGCTTCGAGCGTCTTGAGCCTTGTCAACCGGGAGATACTTAAGAATTGACGGAAGTGTATTTAGAAGTTTCAACATTGAATCTTGAAAGCCAGCACCTCCTGCTTCTTTCCTCTTCTTCATGAAATCACCAATGATGCTTTTACTTTGACCTAACTGAGCCATAGAAAAAGTACCCAATTTGTTCAACCGCATCACTTCGGGCATTGATGGAAATATCACCGCAGCTTTGAGATTTTCCTTATGAGGTTCAACTGCTTCGACAACTTTTTGCGCCAAATCTTCAATAAAAATCAAAGAAGCAACGAATAAATCAGCATTTTCTATATCTTTTTTAAAACTGTCATAATTAGCTGTATCTCGCAATTCCTCAATTAAATATCCATTAAGTTCAATTCCAATAGGACCATTTTGAGAATTTAATGAGTTTGCAGCTTGTGTAAGAGCATTTTGATATTGAGGCTCAAGAACCACATAAACGGCCTTCATCACTGCTTTATGCTTGTGATTCTCGACAGGTGAAACTCTGCGATTGGCTGAGCGAACCTGTGTAAACATCTTTTTCTTCTATGGAATTCGACCAAGCCTAGTGTTCAGTGGTCCTTTAGTGTGTTATTTAGTTAATGCGTGTTACAAGGGATATCAAATATGATTGTAAAAAAAGAAATTCAATGAGTTCTGCTAATCAATCAATACCAGTTTTAGTTGCAGGAGCTTTAGGTCGAATGGGATCTGAGGTTATTAAGGCTATTAATTCATCCAAAGGTTATCAACTTGTTGCTGCAATCGATACTCAAAAGGATAAAGAAGGTCAAGACATCGGTTCATTAATAGGATTAGGACCACTTGATGTACATCTAACATCTGATTTCGAAGCTTCTTTGTGTGCAGCAAGTCAGAACGTCCCTAAGGATGGATCAAATAATGGTCCTGTGCTAGTTGATTTCACTCATCCTAATGTTGCTTATAAACACACTCGTACTTCTATTGCTTATGGAGTTCATCCTGTAATTGGTACTACAGGAATAACATCGGAACAATTAGAAGACCTTTCTAAATTTGCAGAAAAGGCATCTCTCGGTGCAGCTATTATACCAAATTTCTCAGTAGGAATGGTTTTACTGCAGCAAGCAGCAGCAGCAGCAGCTCGTTTTTATGAGTTCGCTGAATTGACCGAAATGCATCACAACAAAAAAGCTGATGCACCAAGTGGTACCTGCATTAAAACAGCTGAATTGATAGAGGAACAACGATCTGATTTTAATAAGGCTTTAGTAAATGAAGAAGAATCAATAGAAGGTTCAAGGGGTGGTTCTCGCCCTAGTGGCTTAAGGCTTCACTCGGTTAGATTACCCGGACTTGTTGCTCATCAACAAGTCATGTTTGGTTCCAATGGAGAGACTTATGAGTTAGCTCATAACACTATTGATCGTTCTGCTTATATGCCTGGTGTTTTATTAGTTGTTAAAAGAATCAGATCTTTTAACAAACTTGTTTATGGGCTAGAGAAAATCCTTTAGTTATTAATACAAATGCTATTTCCGATTAAGCAAAATGACATTAATAAATTAATCCCTTCTGTAGCAACAGGGAAACAATTTAATGCTGCGTTGGGTAACCCTCAGAAAATTTTTCAACGGATTATGATTTCAGCAATTGGAGGCGTAATAACTTTACTCATAAGCCAAAGTCAAGTAACAAGTCAGTTTTACTCATTATGGTTAATATTAGGTGTAATTTTTCTTTTATATATTTTATGGGGTCCAATACTTGAGGCTAGTAGAAAAAATTCAAAGTTTAAAAGCTTCTCTTTCTCAGCATTAGTTGATGGTTATATTTCTGATGTTTACGTTGAAGATAGGGTAGAAAATCAACAGGAACAAGCAAATAAAAATGGAAGGTTAGAGATTCTAGAAAAGAAAAGAACATGGGTAGTTTTGGATATAGAAGATGAAGACGGCTTTATAGGTAATATAAGTTTTCCATTGCAAAATAAGTTCAATATCCTTACAAAAGGGATGAGAATTAACTGTGTAGTTTTTAGTAATAGAAGAGATTTTGAAAGGATTCAATCTATTAGCGACGCCTGGTGTCCTGAAATTAATTTATGGGTTGGATCTTATCCCTATCTTCTTCGCCCTGCATTTGAAGAATTTGTTAATATGAAAGGCTTAAACTAAATATATATTTTTACAAATGATATAGTAAACATATGAATATAGCAATTATTGGTTCTGGATTAACTGGGTCACTGGCGGCAATATCACTAGCAAAAGCCGGATGTAGAATTGATCTATATGAAAGATTATCTGATGAAGAACTTATAGATAGGGATCGAACATACGCTATCACACATTCTTCTAGAAAGATATTGCAGAAAATTGGAATATGGTCTTATTTAGAATCTCATTTAGTCCCTTTTAAATATTTAAATGTAATCGATTATGAATTAAATAAAAAGTTTGAATTTCTAATTAATGATTTAAGCATTTCAGATCAAAAGTATTCAGCAGTAGGTTGGATTGCTGAACATAAAAATATCATGCTATCAATTTTAGACATAATATCTGATATTGAAAATATTAATAAAATCCCTACATCTGTTATACCTAATACTAATAAATATGAACTAATTATAGCAGCAGATGGATCAAAATCAAATACTAAGAAGAAACTTAAAACACCATCTTTAAATTTTAATTATAATCAAATGTGTATAACTTCAAAGGTCCTTTTGAGAGGCGTTAAATCCAATGAAGCATATGAAATATTAAACTCTGAAGGACCATTTGCTGTTTTACCCCTAGGGGGCGATTTATTTCAAATAATTTGTAGTCAAACTTTAGAAAAAGGTAATTTTAATATGAGTTTGTCGAAGGCGTTATTTTTAGATTATTTGTCTACTATTCTTCCATTGGGTGTTGAAGTAGATACTATTATTGATCAACCCAAATCTTTTCCAATAAATTTTATTCTTAACTATTCATTTTTTTCTGGTAAATATCTCTATTTAGGTGAAACTGCTCACAAGTTTCATCCTGTAGGGGGGCAAGGTCTAAATCTATGTTGGAGAGATGTTGATTGTCTAACAAGATTGGTCTCTACACCTTTATTAAAGAACAATTATTCTATTATTCCATTTATTTATTCATTATCTAGATTAGTTGATGTCTTATCAATCTCTCTATTGACTGATAGTCTAGTTAGATATTCTAGAAGTAATTTTAATATCTTTTGTATACCTAGAAGACTTATTTTCTTAGTATTAAGAAAATCTGCATTTACTAGAAAGCTTATTCTTAATATAATGACTAATGGGTTGTAGCTCACTTCTATAAAAATGGTTAATACTAGTCATTCAATTAATCAACCATCAGAAGAATTACGCAATTTTATTATTAATAAACTTGGAATAAGTCAAAGTGCATTGGAGTTAGGAGTCAAACGCTCTTTTTTGGAAAACTCACCATTACCAGTCGTCATGTGGAGTTATGGTTTAATCACTATAAATCAGCTACAAATTATACTTTCTTGGTTAAAAGAAAATTAGTACTTTATTATACTTTTAACCAATAAATTAGAATCTAATTTTAATCTCCCTTTAAGTTTTGTAAGCTCTACTAGAAAACCGTATCCGATTAAAATACCCCCTGCCGCTTTGATCAATTTCCCTGCAGCATTAGCAGTTCCTCCTGTCGCAAGCAAATCATCGACAACAATTATTTTGCTATCTTTTTCAATTGAATTCTGCTGAATTTCCAATCTGTCTTGACCATATTCAAGCTTATAATTAATACCTAATACTTTGCCTGGCAATTTATTTGGTTTTCTAATTGGAATAAAACCAACACCAAGTTTAAAGGCTAAAGCAGATGCAGATATGAATCCCCTCGATTCGATGCCAGCTATGTAATCTGGTTTTAAACTAGATATTAGCTTTTGTAGAGGCAACATTAGTTCACTCCATTTCTTGGGATCTTTATATATTGGGTTTATGTCTTTGAATAATATTCCTTCTCTTGGAAAATCTTTTATTTCATTTATATATTTTTTCAAGTTTTCCATTCTTTACAAACATGGGTGTGCGATTTTATAAAACTAACAATAAAGCTGGCCAATGTTCCATCTCCTGTCATTATTTAATGTATGAAAAAAGCAAATTTAGTAACTGTGCAGAATGAATACCACGATAACCTCTCAATATCTATAGACAATCCATCTGAGAATGTTTTTTTAAACTGTGTCATCGCTGATGAAACTCCTAGAAAACTAGATTTTTTGATTTTAGTTATTGAAACTCTTCAAATCAATGCAACCGATTCCTTATTATTAAAGGCCAGAGATATAGGCTTGCCAGAACAATTCTCCAGTAGAGTTCAATTTTGGAAAATGAGATGCTCAAACCCTTTAAGGAATACTTATACATTTACATCTCTATCTTCTAAGCAGACTGATTCCATAGTTGAACTTATTTCCACTATGGCCGAGAATCTGTATCCGCTTATCAGGCAATTACTTTCTTCAAAAGAATCTAAGACACTTAATGAAGAACGATGGTTTTTATTTAGCTCTCGCCTTAAGTCACTTATTAGTGAAAGGATGAACGTTCAACGAAGTTTTATTTCCACGTTATTGAAGGAA
>QCIQ01000029.1 GCA_003216595.1 Prochlorococcus sp. AG-402-M18 | reverse complement strand
AAACTAAATGATGAGGTAATCACCTCATCACCTTGTCCAATATTTAGTGATCTTAAAGCAAGAATTAATGCATCAGTTCCACTATTACAACTAACTGAGTAAGACGTTTCTGTAGCTAAGGCAAATGCTTTCTCGAAGGAAGTTACCTCTTCTCCACCAATATATTGTCCGCTTCTAAAAACCTTTATTAAAGCTTCTTCAATCTCTTCTCCAATGTCAGAAATTTGAGATTCAAGGCTAAAAGGAGGTATTTGCATAACTATTTAAATTAAATTACAACGATGAACAATCAAAAAGAAACTCATTAATTCATCCAAACCACTCAGGCTCCATACCAGGATGCCATTTGATGTTGCAACCAATTGAAGGTTTTTGATTAGCTGAAATATCTTCTCCCTTTAATAATGATCTGATTGCTTGACGAATATCATCACCAGAAACAGGTATTTCATTGCCAGGACGACTTTCGTCCATTTGTCCCCTGTATCTCAATGTTGAGCCTCCATCTGGAGAAGGTGAAAAAATATAAAAATCGGGCGTGCACGCGGCTTTCAGCGCCTTTGCTAATTTTTGATCAGAATCATATAAATATGGAAACTTCCATCCCAGTTGATTGGCTTGAGAGGCTAGGAATTCTGGCGCGTCTTGCGGGTGTGTTTTCACGCTGTTGCTAGAAATAGCCAAAAATTGAACGTCATCACCAAAAGAATTGAATAAATTTGTGATTCCACTTTCTACATGTTTAACAAATGGACAATGAGCGCATATGACCATCAAAAACAATGGTCTTTTGTTTAATTCAACATTACTGATATGAGTAAGACCTTTTAAAGAATCAGCCGGAGCGAGATTCAAGCCTGAAACCACAGCCAACTCAAAAGCAGGTAATTGAGTTCCTAATGGAAGCATTGTTGACGCTGTTCGAACCATGATTCTTTTACTTTTTGAGGTAAATGGATTACAGAACTTTTAACTATATATTCATTTAACTATGAGTCTTAGCCCTAAATAAGGGACAATTAGTAATACTAACCAAATGATTCCGACAGATGCTTCTCGATCTTAGTGGCAAAAAAATCCTTGTTACAGGAATAGCAAACAACAGATCAATTGCCTGGGGCATTGCACAACAGTTAAAAGCAGCTGGAGCTGAACTAGGAATTACATACTTGCCCGATGAAAAAGGTAGATTCGAAACAAAAGTAAAAGAACTAACTTCTCCTTTAAATCCAAGCCTGTTTTTACCACTTAATGTTCAAAACTCTTCTCAAATTGAAGAAGTTTTTGAAGCCATTAAAAATCAATGGGGGCAGCTTGATGGATTAGTTCACTGTCTAGCCTTTGCAGGGAAAGAAGAGTTAGTAGGTAATTACAGTGCAACTTCTTCAGAGGGATTCTCAAGAGCCCTAGAAATTAGTGCTTACTCACTCGCCCCACTATGCAAATATGCAAAACCCCTTTTCAGTAAAGGTGCCGGCGTCGTGACATTGACATATTTAGGAGCAGAAAGAGCGATTCCTAATTACAACGTAATGGGAGTTGCTAAAGCAGCTTTGGAGGCATCCGTTAGATATCTTTCAGAAGAACTTGGTCCTGAAAATCAGGTTAGAGTGAATGCTATTAGTGCTGGACCAATAAGAACTCTCGCGAGTTCAGCTATTGGAGGAATTCTGGACATGATTCATAACGTCGAAGAAAAAGCGCCCCTTAGGAGAACCGTTACTCAAATCGAGGTAGGTAATACTGCTGCTTTCTTGCTTAGCGATCTCTCGAGTGGTATATCAGGACAAACTGTTTATGTTGATGCAGGTTATTGCATAAATGGAATGTAATTTCAAGCCAACTCAAATTGCCAATCAAATATGAAAAAAACTAGAGAAGGAGAGATTAGCCGGAAAACGAAGGAAACTGATGTTTTTGTGAAAATCAATCTTGATGGATCTGGGAAATGCATTGCAAAGACAGGGATTGGTTTTCTAGACCATATGATCCAACAATTATCTAGTCATGGATTATTTGATATTGAAGTAAGAGCTAATGGAGATACTCACATAGATGATCATCACAGCAATGAAGATGTTGGGATTGCTATTGGACAAGCTTTTTCAAAAGCATTAGGTGATCGAGTTGGAATAAAACGCTTTGGTCATTTTTTAGCTCCGCTTGATGAAGCTCTTATTCAGGCTGTGGTTGATTGTTCCGGTCGGCCACATTTAAGTTTTAATTTAGATATTCCTTCTCAAAAAGTGGGCACTTATGATACTGAGTTGGTTAAAGAATTTTTTAGTGCTGTTGTGAGTAATGGTGGGTTAACTCTCCATATCAGACAACTGGCGGGAAATAATACTCACCACATAATTGAGGCTACTTTCAAATCTTTTGCAAGAGCTCTTCGGATGGCTACTGAAATTGACCCTAGAAGATCAAGTCAAATACCAAGCAGTAAAGGAGTTCTTGAACAGGCTGGTCAATAAAAACTTCATCTTCAAATAAATCATTTTAAACTTGAGCTCGCAAAAGTAAGAAGTTTACGCGAAAATCAAGTTTCAATCTAAGAAAAATAGTGGCAGTTAGTTATTTAAAAAAAGAAACATCACCACAGCAAACAATCTTCAAGAAAGAAGATTGGTCAAGTGCATATTGCAATGTTGAAAAAGAATTAGATCATGTTGAACTCAAACTAGTAAAAGGATCTATTCCTGAACAAATTTCTGGTACTTTTTATCGAAACGGGCCAGGCAGATTAGAAAGAGGCGGGAAATGGGTCCATCATCCATTTGATGGAGATGGCATGATTGCTGCCTTCAAATTTGAAAATGGGAAAATAAACCTAACAAATCGTTTTGTTCGCACAAAGGAATGGGCAGAAGAAGAAAAATCCCAAAAATTTTTATATAGAGGTGTTTTTGGAACTCAAAAAGAAGGCGGGATACTAGCTAATGCTTTTGATGTAAGGCTAAAAAATATTGCCAATACTCACGTAATAAAACTTGGAGATGATCTACTAGCTTTATGGGAAGCATCCAGTCCATATTCACTTAATCCAAATACCCTTGAGACCAATGGTTTATCTGATTTAAAAGGAGTTTTAAAAAAAGGTGAGGCATTTAGTGCTCATCCACGATTTGACCCTGGCCATCACAAAAGTCAAAGAATGGTCACTTTTGGGGTATCTACAGGTCCTAAAAGCACAATTAGATTGATGGAATTTTCCACAGAGGGAGAAAATATAGGTTCTCTTTTAAGTGATAGAAAAGATTCTTTTAATGGATTTGCGTTCTTGCATGATTTTGCCATAACTCCAAACTGGGCAATTTTTCTGCAAAATGCTATTAGTTTTAATCCTCTCCCGTTCCTATTTGGACAAAAAGGAGCCGCACAATGCTTAGCTTCCAAACCCGATGGGACTCCAAAATTTTTATTAATTCCAAGGGACGCTGGCAAATTTGCTGGTCAACCTCCAAAATCAGTTGATGCTCCCAAGGGTTTTGTTTTTCATCATCTAAATGCATGGGAAGATAATGAAAAAATCAATATTGAGAGTATTTTTTATGATGATTTTCCTAGTATCGGACCCAAGGACAATTTTAGAGAAATTGATTTTGATCTTTTACCTGAAGGAATTTTGAAAAGATGTGAAATCAATCCAATAGAAAATACATTTACCTGTTCAACCATAAGCAATCAATGTTGTGAATTTGCAATGGTCAATCCTCATTTCGAAGGATTACAGGCCCGCTTTAGTTGGATGGCAACTGCGGAAGAAAAAGAAGGAAATGGTCCACTGCAGGCTATAAAAAAAATTGATTTATCCAACAATAAAGAGATCAGCTGGAGTGCTGCTCCAAGAGGTTTTGTAAGTGAGCCAATATTTATTCCATCCCAAGAATCAAAATCTGGAGAAGACGATGGATGGGTAGTTGTATTGGTTTGGAATGGTATTAGATCGGGAACTGATTTAATAATCCTTGATTCCAGAGATCTCAGTGAAAAAGCAATTCTCGAAGTTCCTATTGCAATCCCCCATGGATTACACGGAAGTTGGGTTGAAAACTAGAAACTTAAAGCTTACTCATAAAGCAAAAACTACTTTTTTATTGAAGTAAATAACTTTGTCAATTCTGGTTTGAGCAATTTGAATGCATTCCCTCTGTGACCAATATGCTTCTTTTTTTCGTGATCAATTTCCGCAAAAGTCTTTCCTAAACCAGAAACTTCAAAAATCGGATCATAACCAAACCCATTTCCCCCTCTAGGAAAAAATGTTATTAAACCTTCGCAAAATCCTGAAACTTCTATCAACACTTTTTCTCCACTAGCTATACATAATGCACATTCAAATTTAGCTTTTCTATTGGGAAAAGGTTTTAACTCGGCTAAAAGTTTTTCAATTCTTTCCTTATCTGAACTTGCATACCTAGAAGAATAAATACCTGGAGCTCCTCCAAGAGCTTCAACACTCAAACCAGAGTCATCAGCAAGAGACAAGTTTCCCGTTTCTTGACTAACAGCAATGGCCTTGATTCTTGCATTTTCAATGAATGTATTTCCTGTTTCCTCAATCTCAAAACCAGGAGGTTGCGTTAATAAATTAAGTGGAAAATCGTCCAAAAGTTTTTTAAATTCTCTGATTTTACCTTGATTGCCACTAGCAATTACTAGAGGGAGATTATCCAAAACTATTATCTATAAGTTGCTTTGCATAATACAAAGTTGAAGTAACTTCTGCACTTGACGGAGCTTCACAATAAATTCTTAAAAGAGGCTCTGTTCCAGAGAAACGGAACATCAGCCAATGACTTTTATCAAGTATAAGTTTTATTCCATCAGTTGTAATAACCTCTAAAACCGACTTATGACCAATTGAAGATGGGGTTTTCTGTTTTAAAAATTTTTCCAAGTTCCTTCTCATTTCCATGTCTTTGAGAGTTAAATCAATACGTTCAAAATGACTCTTACCAAAACGAGCATGAAGAGAATCTATTTTCTCGCCTAAACATTTACTATCAGCAACTATTGACTCCATCAGAAGCAAAGCGGTAAATAAAGCATCACGTTCTGGCAAATGATGTCCAACTCCAACTCCCCCTGACTCCTCTCCTCCAATGAGAACTTCTCTTGAAAGCATTTCTTCAGCAATATATTTAAACCCAACTGGCTTTTCTAGAACTTCTCTACCCAAGTCCTCAGCAACTAATCGCATCAAGTCCGAACCACTTACAGTTTTAACAACACAACCTGCCATATTTTTGAATCTTGCCAGATGATCTATCAAAACAGGCATTAACAACTGTGTATTGCAATATCTACCTCTTTCATCTATTGCCGCAATTCGATCTCCATCTCCATCAAAAACTATACCCATGGACAACTTACCTTCTTTGAACGAATCCTCAACTTCTTCTATTAATTCCGATAGGTAAGCCTTCATAGGTTCTGGAGGGTTCCCGCCAAAACAAGGATCTCTTTTTGTTCTTAATTCATAAATAAGCTCATCACCATCAGACCCAAATAATTCAGACATGCAGCCCGCAGCAGATCCATGCATTGAATCAACAAAGATTTTTACACCTAATTTTCTCAAGCCATTAGCAATCAAAGATATGTCAAATTTGTGACTAATCCCCAATAGATGTTGTTTTCGAAAATCAACTCTCTCTGTTTCGTCTTCAATTGGAATTGATATTCCTCCAGCATCTAATCTTTTTTGAACGGAATCGGTGAAAGAGCTATCAACTGAGCCGCCAAAAGGACCTTTGATTTTCAAACCCAACCATTCACTTGGGTTATGACTTGCTGTAATTACTAGTGCACCAAGTGCATTTTCTTCAACTATGCCCCAGCTACAAGAGGGAGTTGGCAGAGCGGAAGATGCCAACAAAGGTACTAAACCTACTCCTCTAACTGCAGATGCAACTGCTTCAGCCATCTCCTCTGCAAGAAAACGACGGTCAAAACCAATAATTATTTTATTATTTTTTTTCTCCTTAACATACGCAAGCTCTTGGGCTGCTGCTGCTGCTACTTTAAGCAATCTTTCCAATGTGAAATCAACGCCTAATATCCCTCTCCATCCATCTGTTCCGAAAGAAATTTTCTCCTTCGTAAGATTCAACTTTTTCTTTTTCATCTTTATTTTGAGGAAACTTTGTTCTTAAAGAAATGCAGATTATTCTCTAAGTATGAAATGTAATAAATCCAAACCAATTAACGATCACCTTTTAAGGAGTTGGATTCGATGTAGAAGAAAAGCTTGGCTTGAAATCTATGGTGATAAACAAAAAAAATTGTGGACAGCGCATAGCACACTTCAATTAAATCATCAAATCGACTGCTTTCATAATCTCGCACAAAAACGTTATGGGATAGGAATTCAAGCTTGTGAAGAGGGAAAAAATATCGTTTATGGAGTCAGACTGAAATTTCCTTTAATAAAAAACAGAATTATCAAAGGGAATTTACCGATTCTAAAAAAGACATCAGGAGAGAGTATTTGGGGTAATTTTTCTTACCAACCTGTATTAGCCAGGCAAGGTAAAAAAATCACAAGAGAGCACAGACTAATACTTTCTATGGCAGGTTTATTGATAAATAATTTACAAAAATATCCAGTCCAGAAAGGTTTAATACTACACAAAGAAAATGAGATTATAAAAGTCGAAAAGATAAAGTTAACCGATAACATAAACTCAGATTTAATAGATTCATTATTAAATCTAGATAGAGACATTGAATCTAAAACTCCTCCACCCATCACTTCTAATCGAAAAAAATGCACCATATGTTCTTGGAGAAAAGATTGTGAGAAGGTGGCTATTAAAGGAGGATATCTAAGCGAAGTTAGTGGAATAGGAGCGAAAAGAGAACTTCTATTAAATAAGATTGGTATAAACAATATAGAGGAATTAGCAAAAATTAAACATTATAAATTAAAGGAAAAGCTTGATAAATTTGGCACACAGCATGGTAATATTTCCAAACAAATTATTTTACAAGCTCAATCTCAATCAACAAATAAGTCCATCAAGTTAAATCCAGCAAAAGAACTAAATAACCTTAGAAATGCAAAAGGTTTTTTGGTTTACGATATTGAATCCGACCCAGATATTAAACATGATTTTTTACATGGTTTTATTCGAATACCAAACTATTTATGTAAGGATATAAATTTAAAAACAATAAAATATTCACCATTACTTAATCTTGAAAAAAACACAGAAAATTTCCTATGGAAAAGAATAAAGAGAAAGTTAAATCATCACAAAGGTCTCCCAATACTCCATTTCGGCGAAACAGAGCCTATATCTTTATTAAAACTAGGATTAAGGCAAGGAGCTAGACCTGATGAGATTGATGCGATAAAAAAAAGATTTATTGACATACATCTATTAATTAAAGAATACTATTGCCTTCCCGTAAGGAATTATGGACTTAAATCAATCGCAGAATACATAGGATTCGAATGGGAACAATCCAATATTGATGGTGCTAGAGCTCTTTTATGGTGGAGACAATGGAAAGAATCGCGTAGATTAAATAATATATACTCTAAAAATTTAAATTCAATCTTTAAATATAATCGTGATGATTGTATTGCTACTTTAATGATCGCAAAGTGGTTAATAGCTCAAGAGTAAAAAATATCTTACTAGATTAAAAAATCTGAGAAAATGATATTGGCTTTCTTATATTTATAGATTCCTCTTTTTCAGAGAAACAAATATCCTTATGAATAAAATTATTTCTGATTAATGCAAGTCCACAAAGAAAATCATCATTAATTTTAATGGAAGATGTAATAACTCCCACTTTTTTTTTCAACTCGTTATTTCGAATATTATAAAAGATTTTTTTACCGATATCGAAATTTTCAGCTTCACCATAAGCCTCCCAATAACGAAGTTGATATTTTAAAGATTTAGATCTAAAAAATCTTGCAATTGCTTCTTGACCTAAATAACAACCTTTATCAAGCTTTATAATATCTCCTAAACCTAATTCGTAGGGATTTGTTTCTCCATTTATCTCTCTATTAAAGCAAGGTATTCCTTGTCTTATTTTCCATATCTCTAACTCTTCTTTAGCTGCTTTAGTATACTCAAAAATTTCATTTTCAATTAACTCATTATTACATATCCAAATAGGATTTGACTCTCTCCATGATTCATAGTTATTTATTCTTTGTATTCTTCTTATTGGTTTTAGAACTTCTAACTTTACTTTATCAGCCGGAAATATCACTGATTCAAATCCATCAATTATAGAATTAATTTCACCAGCGATTATAATTAACTCAGCCATATTATTTGAAATTCGAGTTTCCAATAAAGCTTTTAAACTTCCTTTAGTTGATAACCAACAGCTCAAGAAGACTCCTTCTAGTTGTTGCTGAGTATAAATATCTGCAGTCGTTTGACCATGTAAAAAAGCAGCAGTCCCATCACCTTTTAGAAGCAACGAAGGGAATGTTTCATCCCAAATCAATGATTTAGTTTCTGTCATTACAAGCTTTTAGCTCTTTCAACAATCTCTTTTAAAAAGAAAAGACTCTTCAAATCTAAATCAGCTTTAGTCATGGCATCTAAACCTCCTTCTTCTCTATCGACTATTGCTAGTACTTGGTTAACTAAATACCCTTGATTTCTAAGTTGTTCTACAGCTTTTAAAGAAGAGCCACCAGTAGTCACAACATCCTCTAGAACAGTAATCACAGAACCCTTTGGAGGCAAAGGCCCTTCCAACCATGCCCCAGTTCCATGACCTTTAGCTTCTTTCCTTACTATTAAACCGCTTAAATCAATACCTGATTGAGCTGCCAACATTACAACGCCACTAACAAGAGGGTCAGCGCCCAACGTTAAGCCAGCTACACCACTATCAATTTCATTTATTTGTTTCAGGAATAGGGAACTTATCGACAAGAGGCCTGGACCTGAGAGAGAAACAGGCTTGCAGTTGACATAATGAGAACTTTTTTTCCCGGAAGCCAAAGAAAAATCACCAAACCTATAAGCTTTTTGAGCTAATAAAGTTAAAAGATTTTCTTTTATTCCATCTAAAGAAGAATTCAATGGGTTCATATCTTTATATGCAAGTTTAATTATTAAACATCTTGGTGTGATTAGATATATATTTACTTTAGGCAAACTAATTAACTATTATCAAAAAAAGTTTTAGTTCTGCTTTTTTGGGGGTGTAGCAATCTGGTGAATGCAGCGAACTCATAATTCGCCTTAGGCGAGTTCGATCCTCGCCACCCCCATAGAAAAATTATTAATGAGTTTATTACTTCTTTGTATATTGCTTGTAATACCAGCATTTTTCAATGCAGGTCAATTTGCTATTTTGCGACTTCGTTCAACTAAGGTTCAAAGGTTGGTTGAAGATGGCCTACATGGGTCCAATTCCATAATTCGTCTACAGAAAAGGCTTAGAAGAACCCTTTTAATAGCAGAGTTGGGAATAACTATTTCATTAATTTCAATTGGTTGGATCTGCAAAAATTTCGCAATTCAATGGTGGGGAAATAACGATTCAATTAACTATATTTTAGATCTAGGACTCTTTATTGCTGTAGTTCTTTTAGCGACTCTGATATCTGGCCTACTCCCAAAAGCACTTGTTCTAAATCAACCAGAGACTTCTGCCCTGAAATTATCACCTCTAATTGAAGCAGCAATAAAATGGATGTCACCATTTCTTTCTGTTCTAGAAGGACTTTCTTTATTAATTCTTAGATCATTTGGACTCAATACCCAATCAGAAAGTCTTACAACAGCGGCATTCTCCGCAGGAGAATTAGAAAAATTAATTGAAACTGGTGGCGTAACAGGGTTAAAACCTGACGAAAGAAACATACTTGAAGGTGTTTTTGCACTAAGAGATACACAAGTCAGAGAAGTAATGGTTCCAAGGTCAGGGATGGTTACTCTTCAAAGAGAGGTTTCTTTCACACAAATGATGGAAGAAGTTCACAAAACACGTCATGCAAGATACTTAGTAATTGATGATTCACTTGATAATGTTCTTGGGGTTTTGGATTTAAGGCAACTTGCTGATCCAATAGCTAAAGGAAAAATGCAAGCCAACACATCTTTAGAGCCTTATATAGATCCAGTTGTTCGTGTTTTAGAAACTTCTACTTTGGCCGAATTATTACCCGTCATAAAGAATGGAAACCCACTACTTTTGGTTGTTGATGAATATGGAGGAACTGAAGGATTAATAACATCAGCAGACTTAACAGGTGAAATTGTTGGCGATGAGATTCAATTTGATAATAAAGAATCTGAGCTAAGACCTATTGATGACTTAAAAAAAACCTGGATTACTTCTGGCGATATAGAAGTAATAGAACTAAATAGAGAACTTAAACTAGAATTACCAGAAGCTGATGATCATTACACTCTTGCTGGATTTGTATTAGAAAAACTCCAAGAAATCCCTAACACAGGTGAAACTTTGATTCATAATGAAATCGTATTTGAAATCATCTCCATGAAAGGTCCAAGAATAAATAAAGTAAAAATAACCCTCCCTAAATAATTTACAAAAAATCAATTTATTAATAATAAAAAAATATGAAAAATACCTCCAAGACTAACAAAAATATTATTCCGGTAAAAGTTGGTGTAATAGGAATTGGGAATATGGGGTGGCACCATGCAAGAGTACTAAGTCTTCTAAAAGATGCTGAACTCGTAGGAGTTGCAGATTTAGAAGAAGAACGAGGAAAATTAGCGATTGAGCAATTTAACTGTAATTGGTATAGAAATTACAAGGATTTATTACATCAAGTAGAAGCTGTATGTATTGCGGTGCCTACATTATTTCACCAAGAAGTAGGGCTTGAATGTCTCAAATCCGGGAAACATGTATTAATTGAAAAACCCATAGCAGCAAATAAAGAAGAAGCATCATCTTTGATTAATGCCTCAAACAATGCGAAGAAATTATTACAAGTTGGTCATATAGAAAGATTTAATCCAGCTTTCAGAGAATTAACAAAAGTAGTTGCTAATGAAGAAGTTGTAGTTCTTGAAGCCAGAAGGCATAGCCCTCATCCCGAAAGAGCTAATGATGTTTCAGTAGTGTTGGACTTAATGATTCACGATATTGATTTAGTTATTGAACTTGCAAATTCAAAAGTGATAAGGCTTGCTGCAGTTGGAGGATGCAGTGGAGATGGACCGATGGATTACGTTAATGCGACACTGGGTTTTCAAAATGGGGTAGTAGCAAGTCTGACTGCAAGCAAAATGAGTCACAAAAAAATAAGAAGCTTGAGCGCTCATTGCAAACAAAGTTTAATAGAAACAGATTTCCTAAATCACAATATTCAAATCCATAGAAAATCTCATGAATGGTATTCAGCTGATCATGGAGAGCTACTTTATAGGAACGATGGTTTTATTGAAGAAGTAAGTACAACATCAATCGAGCCTCTCTATGCAGAACTGGAGCATTTTCTACAATGCGTTAGAGGTAAGGAAAAACCCGCAGTTGGAGGGCTTCAGGCGTCTAGAGCACTTCACCTTGCTGATTTAATTGAGAAAGCGGTATCAATGCCAAGCGAAGACATTGTGCTTAAAAAAGGAATATAGATTAAGCCTTACTTATCTCACTAAAAAAAAATAAAACTTTTGCCCGAAGCTTTACCTCGAACAAAAGTTTTATTTTGTTAAGAACCTCTAATAAATTACTTAGATTGTAAAAAACACAAAAGAAAAGCTTCGTTTTTAACGAAAGCCAACTGCCGCTTGCCAAACAAAAACAAGCAGAAAAAAGAATAGAGGTATTAGCGGAAGTACATCCACAGTTGGTGCAAAAGCCTGGTAAGCAACAGGAAGTTCAGCAAGTAAGTCGAGATTAATCAGTGCCATCCCTAAGAAATAATGGACGTATTAAGCACGCACGCTACCACGTATGACGCGCTTTAGAGTCACTCTGCCACGGAGCGAAATCCTCTGAAAAACAACCTTCAAGAATTGCTTGCCTCATAGCACCTGTAAAACGGATCAAATGAGTGAGATTATGCAAGCTCAAAAGTGTAAGTCCTAGCAACTCTTTGTTGCGAATTAAATGATGAATATATGCCCTTGTGTAACCAGTGCAAGCTTCACAAGGACAAGATGAATCCAATGGTCTGTAATCGTCTTTAAAGCGAGAATTTCTTAAGTTCCATGTCTCACCATTTACCAAAGCACTACCATGCCTTCCCAAACGCGTAGGGATTACGCAATCAAATAGATCTACTCCATTTGCCACGGCTATGGCCATTTCTCGCAATGTCCCTATCCCCATAAGATATCTTGGTCGATCTTCAGGTAATAAAGGACAAGTTTCTCGTACGATTTTATGCATTTGACTTATTGGTTCACCTACACTCACCCCTCCTATAGCGACCCCGGGCAAATCAAATCCTGAGACGATTTTTGCACTCAATTCCCTTAAATGAGAAAAGCAACCTCCTTGAACTATTCCAAAAACTGCTTGTTCATCTTTTTTATGGGCATTTAGGCACCTCTCTAACCAATAGTGAGTCCTTTTACAAGCCTCATCAACGTCTGATTCACTCGCTGGATATGGGGGGCATTGATCAAAAGCCATTGCGACATCGGAGCCTAAAGCCATTTGAATTTCTATGGCTTTTTCAGGAGTCAAAAAAATATTTTTACCATCTCTTGGACTTTGAAACGAAACGCCTTCATCATCAATTTTATTTAACTTTGCCAAACTAAATACTTGAAAGCCTCCTGAGTCAGTAAGTATTGGCTTTTTCCAACTCATAAATTCATGTAGACCACCTGCCTCTTGAACAATCTTTTCTCCAGGTTGCAGATGAAGAT
>QCIQ01000028.1 GCA_003216595.1 Prochlorococcus sp. AG-402-M18 | reverse complement strand
CTCTTCTAAAGAAAAAACAATTAATCAAGCAATAAACTTTCATCTTCAAGGTAATATTTCAGAAGCTATTAAATACTATAAATATTGCTTGAATGAAGGATTTGAAGATCACAGAGTTTATTCTAATTATGGAGTCATATTAAAAGATCTAGGAAAACTTAAAGAAGCAGAATTAACCACACGTAAAGCAATTCAACTAAAACCTGATTTCGTTAATTCTCATTTAAATTTAGGAATAATATTGAATGATCTTGGAAAACATAAAGAAGCAGAATTATCTACACGTAAAGCGATTCAACTGAAACCTGATTTAGCAGAGGCCCATTCGAATTTAGGAAATATATTGAAGGATCTTGGCAATCTTAAAGAAGCAGAATTATCAGCACGTAAAGCTCTTAAAATCAAACCTGACTTCGTGAATGCTTATTTAAGTTTAGGAAGCATATTGAATGATCTTGGAAGACTTAAAGAAGCAGAGTTAACAACACGTAAAGCAATTCAACTGAAACCTGATTTAGCTGACGCTTATTCAAATTTAGGAAATATATTGAAAGATCTTGGTAATCTTAAAGAAGCAGAACTAGCCACACTTAAAGCAATTCGGCTGAAACCTAACTTCGCAGAAGCTCATTTCAATTTGGGAACAATATTTCTAAGTATTGGAAAACTTAAAGAAGCAGAGGTATCAATTCGTAAAGCTATTAAAATTAAACCTGATTTTGTAAATGCATATTTTATTTTAGGAGGAATATTGAACGATCTAGGCAATCTCAAAGAAGCAGAATCCTCGACTCGTAAAGCAATTCAACTGAAACCTAATTTAGCAGAAGCCCATTCAAACTTGGGAAATATATTGAAAGATCTTGGCAATCTTAAAGGAGCAGAATTATCAACTAGAAATGCAATTAAAATTAAGAATGATTATGCAGAAGCACATTCAAACCTGGGAATGATATTGCTTAGTATTGGAAAACTTAAAGAAGCAGAATTATCAACTCGTAGAGCTATTAAACTCAAACCAAATAATGCAGTAGAATATTCCAATCTAGGAGGGATATTAAATGAACTTGGGAAACTTAAAGAAGCAGAAATATCAATGCGAAAAGCAATTGAACTTGACCATAATTTACTAAGCGCTCATTTGAATCTCGCAATAATATTGAGAAATCTAGGTAAATATAATGATGCTATCAAACATTATTCATTTATCTTAGAGAAAGAACCAAATAATATCTCATACTATATAAATGCGAATCTTAACTTTTCCCCTGTAATGATAGATAATGAACAAATAAGTATAGAACGTGAGAAATACAAAGAACACTTAAATAGGATAACTAATAACCAAGTAATGTATTATCAAAACAATTATGTATTTAGTACCAATATATTCTATCTACCTTACCATAATAGATCAGATGATAAACTAATACTGGAGGAAATAAATGATACACTTTCAAAAGTAAAGGGTATAGTATTTGAGAAGCACTCCGAAATTCGAAGAATAAAGCAATCAGTTAAAAAAGAAACTTTAAAAGTCGGTATTTGTTCAGAATATTTAAACAGTGATCATACAATTGGTAAATTATATATAAAAGTATTATTAGATTTATTAAAAACTGACATAGAGATAACTATTTATATGCCACCAGGAGCTAAAAGATACGAGGAGAACGATGTCATGAGAAAATCCTTTAAAAGAATTGTAAATCTCCCAAGCTCACCTATTAAAGCTCAAAAAACAATATTCGACGACGAACTAGATATCTTGTTCTATCCAGATATTGGTATGTCTAATTATACATATATTCTTGCATTGTCAAAGTTAGCATTAGTACAGGTTAATAGCCTAGGCCACACAAATACATCAGGAATTAAAGGTATAGACTATTATATAACTCATCATTCTGAACCTAATAACTCGGATTTTAACTATACAGAAAAATTGATAAGGTTCAGTAGGTTACCATTCAATTACCAAACTCCTGAGATAAACGATAAAGACTTAAAACCAAATTCATTTTTTAGTAGTGAGAAAATATTTTATATAGGAATTACACAATCATTATTTAAAATACACCCCGATTTTGATGAGATTCTTGAATCAATCTTGATATCAATAAAAAGATCACATTTAATCCTTATTAAAGATAAAGATAATAATACGACAAACCTATTAAAAGATAGGTGGAATAAAAGGAATAGTTTGCTAATTAAAAAATCAACCTTCCTAGAAAGATTATCTAAAAATGATTTCCTTTATATAACAAAAAGCTGCGATATAATGCTAGACCCGTTTTATTATGGAAGTGGGAATACATTTTATGAATCTATGGCGTTTGGCACTCCATTCATTACATACATTAACCAAAAATCAAAAATACCGATAGCCGGCTATAGGCAAATGAGAGTGGTAGATCCTCCTATAGCTAAATCTAAAGAGGATTATATAAATTGGTGCAAGGTGTATTCAATGGATAAAAATTTACTCATCAAAACACGTAAAGAATTAGTCCAGAAATCAACTCAATATTTATTTAATGACAACAAAATATACAAACAGTATTACAGATTTTTTCATGAGGCATCAGAAATGGCTAAGAAAGGGCGTTCCCTTGGGCCAGACTGGGCTCCTTAATATTCATTAGTAAAAAATAATGATAAATAAAAATAAATACGAAGACTATACATTATTACTTGGAAAGGGATTTGCAATAAATGTATATCTTCCTGCATTATTAGCAATAAATTGCAAAAAGATATTATTATTATCTAGTTCAAAAAAATATACAACAAATATTGCCGCTAGTAAATATATTAAATGGATTGATGATGAGGATATTATAAATAATAAGTTTTTAAGAATAATTATAGCAGAACCCCCTAATAAACAATATTTTCTAATCTGCGAAATGGCTCTGTGGAGAAACACTAATAATTTAATACTTGAAAAACCTATTGCAGATAATCATAAGAAAGCCAAGTCATTAATAAACATTCTAAACAAAAATAAAATTAAACATTCAATTAATTATAGTTTTAGGTACACAGAATGGTTCCCTAATATAAACAGGTATATTAATACTAATAATAATGATATAGAAAACATAGATATAATTTGGAATTTCAAGGGTAGGCATCTACAAAATAAAAAAGAATCATGGAAAACAAATGATTTATTAGGAGGGGGGGTCATAAAATATTATGGGATTCATTTAATAGCGATACTATCTGATATTGGATATACGAATGTGAATAAAACAAATATAATTAACAACGCGGACAACCAACAAACGGAATGGACGTCTGAATTTACTTCAAACAAGAAATTACCAAGAATAACTGTACATTTAAATTCCTATTCAAATGAAAATGTCTTTCGCTGGCAACAGCCTAAAAGAAATATACTAGAGATAGATACTCCATTTTCCTTAGAAAGCACAGAATTTAATGGAGACAACAGAATTCCAACTACTATGAAATTTCTAAAGGAAGGGTATAATGATTTATTAAGTTATAAAAATATGAATGCCCTAGAATTGTGGAGTAAAATTGAATCAATGATATAAAGTTGGATGTATTTTAAATTTAAGATAAAAAAGGAATACTAATAATATGTCACTTAATGAATATAAAAAAGTTAAAGCCTGCTGTATTTGCGATTCGAAAGATTTAAAGCTTGCGCTGGACATGGGGAAAACTCCTCTAGCCAATAATTTAGCTAATAATTATAATGAATCAATTAATCAAAAAGAATATGATTTATGTTTGATGATTTGTAATAGTTGTAAACATGTTCAACTAAATACTGAAATAGATAAAGAACTATTGTTTAGTAAATACTCATATAAAACAGGTATTTCTTCAACAATGTTAAAACATTTTAATTCTTTTGCAAATAGTCTCTGCAAATATTTTGATAGGAAAAATAAGTCATATTCAGATATTAAAATTTTAGATATAGGATCAAATGACTCAACATTATTAGATATACTACATTCAAAAGGCTTCAGATCCTACGGGATTGAACCTGCATACAATTTAGCAAATAAGTCATCACATAAAATATTTAATGGTTTTTTTGAAGATAAAAATATTAATGCAATCTATAAACAATTTGGTACATTCGATGTCATCACTGCGAATAATGTATTTGCACATAATCGTGACTTAAATAAATTTATTAAAAACATGTCTTACATGCTAAAAGAAGATGGAATGATTTCTATAGAAGTGCAATATTTACCAAATTTAATCGAAAACTGTTATATAGATATGATATATCATGAACATACTTCATATCATCATCTGAGACCACTACATGAATTTTTTAAAAAATATAACCTAGTATTAAATTCAGTATATAATATCCCTAGTCATGGTGGAAGTATGCGAATTGTTTTAAATAATTCATTAAAGGATATGATATTATTTGAGAATAAGAATACAAGTATAAGATTTATTGAATTAGATAATCTATTTGATAAACAAATATTTAATAATTTTGAATTGCTTAAATCTAAAGTTGAAAGCATAAAATTATCACTAAATAGATCAATTAGAGCCTTAACAAGAAAATATCCATTGTTATATGGATATTCAGCACCTGCAAAAACAGTCACACTTTTAAGTTTACTAGAGAAAGATGTTATTGATAATATTCAATTTATTATTGAAGATAATGATTTAAAACAAGGTAATTATATTCCTAAAACAAAAATCCCAATTATATCTTTTAATGAGGGAATTAAAAGAATCGAGCACAAGAAGTCAGCATGCATTATTTTCGCTTGGAATATGTTTGAAGAATTAAGTAAAAAAATAATTACAAGCCCTGAATTAAATCCTGATGCTATTATCTCTCCACTTCCATACCCTAAAATATTAGAAATTAATGATGATATCAATCCATGAAGAAAATTCTCATAACAGGTATTAATGGTTTTCTAGGTAAACATCTTTTAGATAATTTACTAGATAATATTAACTTTTCTGATATTGATCAAATAGTTGGTATTGATAATTTTATCAGCTCTAAGAGAGAAGAAAAATATATAGATAATAGTAAATATTATTTCATAGAATCAGATTTAATTAGATTTGACTTTAATGAGCTAGATAAATTTGATACTGTTATACATTTAGCAAGCTTAGCAAGCCCCGTATACTATAAGAAATATCCGCTTGAGACAATAGATATAGGAACCACAGTTACTAGAAAACTATTAGAGAGATGTAAAGAATGGAATGCTAAATTTATATTCTTTTCATCTTCTGAAATTTATGGCAACCCTCCTTCTAAAAATATTCCCACATCAGAAGATTTCAAAGGTTATGTTTCATGTCAAGGTCCAAGATCTTGTTATGACGAAAGTAAAAGACTTGGAGAAACATTATGCTATGTGTACAATAAAAAATACAATATAAATACTAAGATAATACGACCATTTAATATTTATGGACCAGGTATGTCTATTAACTCAGATTATAGGATGATCCCCAATATAATAAAAGCAGCACTTAGAAAACAACCAGTTAATATATATGGTACAGGTAAACAAACACGAACATTTTGCTATTTTACAGACGCAATTGATGGAATACTAAAAGTTATAACTAATGGAGATTTCGGTGAAACTTATAATATTGGCAATGACAAACCCGAAATATCAATGATAGATTTAGTCAAATTATTTGGCAAAACTATAAATTCAGAGATAAGTTATAAATTAATCCCATATCCAGAATATTATCCTGATGATGAACCGATAAGAAGACTTGCATCAATAAAAAAAGCAAGAGAAAATCTAAATTTCCATCCAAAAGTAAATTTAGAAGCTGGTCTGACTAAAACATGGACTTGGGCATTAAAGAATTAATTGTATAAAAATATGATTTATTATCAATAAAATTATTAATAGTTTGAATTATCTTGATATCGAGTGTCCAAAAAT
The DNA here is from genome assembly GCA_003216595.1 of Prochlorococcus sp. AG-402-M18. Taxonomy (GTDB): domain Bacteria; phylum Cyanobacteriota; class Cyanobacteriia; order PCC-6307; family Cyanobiaceae; genus Prochlorococcus_B. The sequence goes on along the minus strand of QCIQ01000028.1, from coordinate 7,619 downwards.
TAATAGATCAAGAAGAGTAAGTGTATATAGTTTTGTTCTTTTCTGCTCTTCACCCCTAGACTATGAATTAAACTATTGATACATGAATTCTATATAAAACCAATAAATTTGATAGAGGATAAAAAAGCTAAAAAGAAAGAAGGCTCAGGAATGAATACTTTCCCAGTTCCATTTGCTTTGGAGAGAACAAAAGAAAATATAAATATCATAAGTAATATAGGAAACATCCCTTCAAAAGAAAAAATAATAAATCAAGCTATAAAGTTTCATTTAAAAGGTAACATCTCAGAAGCTACGAAATACTATAAATATTGCTTGAATCAAGGATTTATAGATCATAGAGTTTTTTCTAATTATGGTGTGATCTTGAGAAATCTTGGTAAAACAACAGAAGCAGAACAATCTCTTCGTAAAGCAATTGAACTTAATCCTAGTTTTGCTGATGCACATTCGAACCTGGGATTAACATTGAAAGATCTTGGCAAGTTAAAAGAAGCAGAACAATCTCTTCGTAAAGCAATTGAACTTGAGAATAACTTCGCAGAGGCAATGTGTAATCTAGGCGGTCTATTAATAAGGCTTAATAAATTGGAAGAGGCAGAAAAGTATACACGAAAAGCAATTCAACTTAAGCCAAATCTTTCAAATGCTCATCATAATCTTGGCAATATTTTAAAAAAAAATAACAAATTAAAAGAAGCAGAATTATCAATGCGTAAAGCCATTCAACATAACCCCAATTTAGCTGAAGCGCATTCTGATCTAGGAGTCATTCTCAACGATTATGGCAAATTAAAAGAAGCAGAACTATCAACACGTAAAGCCATTCAACTAAACCCCAATTTAGCGGCAGGATATTCCAATCTAGGAATAATACTCAATTATAATGGCAAATTAAAAGAAGCAGAATTATCAACGCGCAAAGCCATTCAACTAAACCCTGACCTGATAGAAGCTCATATGACAATGGGAACGATATTAAAGGAGCTTGAAAAATTAGAAGAAGCTGCTATTTCATTTGAAATGGCTTTAAAAAAAGACCCAACCAGATCAGAAGCTATAGCAGAGTTAATACAAATATTTTCAGATCTATCATCCTGGAATGATGTAGAGAAATACATAAAACTTCTATCTAGATTAGATATAAATATACAAGATTTCAATCCAATGAAAATTTGTCATGTGCAGGATGAACCACTTCTATATTTAAAAAGAGCAACAAATTCCTTTAATAAAAATCACAAGCGTGAAGTATCAAAAATAGATTTTATTAAAAAAAAATATATACATATAGGCTACTTCTCTGCAGACTTTATAGCTCATCCTGTAATGTATTTGCTCGCAAGAATACTTGAATTACATGATAGTTCAAAATTCAAAATTTATATTTATTCCTTTGCTGTAGAAGAAGATGAATATACTCAGAGATTGAAAGAAAGTCCTTTTAAATTCAGATCAATCTATGGAAAATCTGATTTAGAAGCTGTTGAAATAGCAAGAAATGATAATTTAGATATCGCTATAGATCTTATGGGGCATACAAAGAAAAATAGAATGAATATTTTCTCTTATAGAGTTTCTCCCGTTCAAATTTGCTACCTGTGTTCTACAACAGGCTCAAAAGAAATAGATTATTTCATTGCTGATAAAGTAGTAATACCAAAAGAATTGCAAAAATATTACTCTGAAAAGATTCTTTATATGCCAAATTCATTCATGTGTTTTGATGATACAAGGAATATCTCAAATAAATCTTTTACAAGAAAAGAGCTTAACCTTCCAGATGATGGTTTTATCATGGCTGCATTTCATAGAAATCGAAAAATAACAATTAAAGAGATTGAAAGCTGGTCTAGAATACTTAATCATGTTTCAAACGCAATACTATGGATAAGTAGTACTAACGAAATTGCAGAAAAAAATATTTTAGAAGCTTTTAAAGAAAGAGGTGTGAAAATAGATAATATTTTATTTGCTCCAAAAATGAAATCAAATGAAGAACATTTATCAAGACATTTATGTGCAGATTTATTCATTGATACATTTAACTGGAATGCCAACTCAACAGCAATAGATTCATTATGGGTAGGCTTACCGGTTGTAACATTATTAGGCAAAAGCTTCATAGCAAGAACAAGTGCAAGTCTTCTAACAACATTGGGGTTAACTGAACTAATTGCTCATACAGAAAAGGAATACGAAGATATAATTATTTCTTTGGCAGAAAATCCACAAAAGCTTAGAGAAGTAAAGAGTAAACTAATAAATAGCAAGTATACAAACCCACTTTTTAACTCTAAACAAATAACAAAAGATTTAGAGAGTATATTTTGTGATTTAGTTTATAACTTAAGATCTGCTAATCATACTCAAAATGATGATTCCTGAAAGATTAAATATAGATTACTAAAGTTTTTTATCCGTCAGTCAAACATATTATTAAAAGTATAAAATTATTCTCAACCAATCTTATTCTTGGTTTCATTTGCATATATTTTTGTATTTTTTAATTATGAAGATATAAAAAAAGGATTAGGAATAAACCTAATGCAATGGATATATTTCTAAATCAGGCAATGGGAAAATTAATTTTCCTCCTTTACTTATAAATAGCTCTTCGCGTTTTATAAATTCTTCTTTGAAGTGCCAAGGTAATACTAGATAATAATCAGGCTTTAATTGTCTAGATTCTTGTTCAGATATTATAGGTATATTAGTACCAGGTGTACGATGGCCGTATTTCCATTCGTTTCTCTCAGCTGCTACATCAACTAGATCATTCCCTATTCCAAAGAGTTGTAGAAGAACATTACCTTTTGTTGAGGCACCATAGATATGAATTATTTTGCCTTTCTTCTTCTCCTTTTTTAAAAAATCAACAAGCTTATCCCCGACAGACATAATTTGATTCTTAAAATTCAAAAATGTCGAATACTTATCTATACCTGAATTAGACTCTATTTCCTCTATTCGATTAATATTCCTATTATTTGATACTATGTTTGAATTTTTGTGGCAGATAAAAGCTCTTAATGAGCCGCCATTCATTCCATTAGTATCAACATCAAATAGCCTTAAATTTGCTTTATTGACAATCAATTTTATTTGTTTAAGTCCATAATAAGCAAGATGCTCATGGCAAATACTATCAAACGATAAATCATTAATTAAAAGAGGAAGATATGATTGCTCCATTATCCATACACCATTTTTATCTAAAATTGAAGCTATGTCTTTTGCAAAAAGATTGGGGTCAGGAACATCATAAAATACAGCAATTGAAGAAATCAATTTTGCATATTTGGTTGGACTTATAGAGTGAAATATTTCCTTAGAAAAGAATTCTGGTGAAAGAAATGTTTTTCCTGCGGGATAGTATTCATTATATTGTGAAATAGTAGGATCTATCCCTATCAAATTAATATTCGGATTATTATAGCTTTTAAGAAGTGTTCCATCATTGCTCGCTATATCTAATACCGTATCATTATCTTTTAATTGAACCTTAGTTACTAATTGTCTAACTATTTCACTTAGATGAGTCTGCATTGTTTTATTTATTCCTGATCGATATCCATACCCTCTTCTATATAAATCGTCGAAGTCGTAGTCATGAGTTAATTGGACTAAATTACATTTAGGATTTTGACACTGCAATAAGATCAAAGGAAGGATCTCTGCGTCAGGTTCATTAGAAGCTGGAAATCGAGTTGAAAGTGCTTGTAAACCAAAATCAAAGATTAATTTTAGATCTTTAGACTTGCATAATCTGCAACAGCTGATTTTTCTAGTTCTCAATATTATTTGTATTTGATATGTGTATTATAAAATAAAATTAATTACATTTCTTGATTCAGGTGCATTTTTGAGTTTTTTTGATATGACTTGGTTATCGATAGGACCAGTAAATATAGATTTTGAATCAATCTTCCTTGCAATTTCATCTAATTTAATTGCATTATTACCACCTATATCTAATATTCCTGTTAAGTGCAAATTCTTGCATATCCATTCTCCAATCCAATCAACTGGGGCAAAACAATATAAACTTTCTCTGGAAACAAACACAGGATGATTTTTCTTCATATCAGTCAACACGCCTTTATTTAAAGATTCTCCATACATCGGCCCCAATCGAAGAATTAGATTATTGTTATCATCCACAAGTTTTTCTGCTGCCGCCTTATGCCTTCCATACACAGTATCTAATTGCGATCTGGCGGAGATCGAACTTATTTGAATAATTTTAAAACTTTTCCAATCATTAACAATTTTAAATGTCTTTTCAACAGTTTCAATAAAATCTTTATGTGGATTATTTTTCGCCCAAAATCTTTTTGATGGCATTGCTGCATTAATTAAAATATCATATTTCTTGTCAAACTTTGCTTCTTCATAATTTTTTCTAGTTACAAACGTTGTAATGTAATTGTTATCTTTTACAAGATTCTTTTTTATTGATTTACCTACAAATCCGTCAGAACCAATTAATGCTATAGATTTCAATTGATATACCTCAACTAATCTTCAATTCTAACAATTGGTGGTTGGGAATGATCCCAGCGTTTAGTAAGCATTGCAATGATTGTCATTTCTGTAATTGCATAAATAGTATGAAAAACATTGATTTCTGTTCTAATGCAAGTTCCTTTACTCAAGTGAATGAACTTTTCACTTTTTTGATTATTTGGCTCTTCACGAGTTACTAATACCCCGGATCCAGAAACAACCAAAGTATATTCAATAAAATGTGGGTGGTAATGGAATCCCCTAGTCTTTCCTGGTTGAAAATAAAGCATATTGAACTCTACAAGAGGTTCGTCTGGAATCCATGTAAATATTCCTCCTCTCCCATCTCTAACTGTTTCTAGATTGCACTCTGGCTTTAATATTTCAACCTTTTTACGCTTCTTATTCAATGAATCTTTCATTTTTCTAGATAATACAATAGGATCATCTTAATAATTTAACTTCCAATGATCAAGTTTAGATGTTAATAAGTAATTATTAATTAAATAACTTTTCTGTACTAATTTTTTATCCTTTTGAATTTATTATTTACTTAAATATACACTTGCGGGATATGATTAGTAATTATTTTTTTATAGACTTCCTCCAAATCGTTGGCAAAATTATTTGAATTGAAAAGTAGTGATTTGTTTCTTAGATTTCTTATTTTATATTTCAATTTGATAATATCATCAGGATTGTTAGCAAGACTTAAGGCCACCTGTTCGTATTCATTTTTACTATATGTAATTAGTTCAGGAATACCCAATGAACTAAGAAGACTAGCTGTAAATCTTGCGGAAAAGCTCTTACCCATTTTGGTTAGGACTGGCATTCCTGCCCACAAAGCAAAAGATGATGTAGTGCAACCATTAAAAGCAAAAGTATCAAGGCCAAGATCTCCTAGTGAATGTCTCGCTAAATGATCTTCTAATGGCATATTCTCAGCAAAAATTAATCGATTTCTATCTATATTTCTCTTCTCTGCTTCTAAACAAATATTATCAATTGAATATTTATTTGAGCCCTTTAGCCAAAGCACACTGTCTTTTGTTTTTGTAAGTAATCTCATCCAAATATCAAACTCCTCAGGCGTAATTTTTAACATTCCATTAAAACAAGTAAAGACAAATCCTTTTTCAGGAAGATTATAATCTTTTCGAGTTATATTTTCTATACTTATTTGCATTTTATCGTCATTACATAAATAACAATTAGGCATCCTAATTATCTTTTCAGTATAATATTTTTCATATACTTCTGGAATAACAATTTTATCAGCAATAATATAATCAATAATATTTGTTCCAAGCGATCCAGGATATCCTAAATAATTTATTTGGATGGGTGCAACTCTATATGAAAATATAGAAAATCGACAATTTTTTGTATATCCCATTAGATCTACAGCGATATCAAGTTTATCACTTCTTGCAAGTTCTACGGCTTCGATATCATTTAGTTCTTTGATATCTCTAAATATGCATCCAGACTCCCTGGCTCTTTCTGTATATCTATCTTCATTTTCAACAAACGAATATAGATATATTTCAAACTGCGACTTATCATGTTTCTCAAGTAAAGATGAAATAAGAAGCATTACAGGGTGATCTTTGAAATCAGCAGAGAAATAGCCAATATGGATCTTATTCTTTTTTGATGAAGTTATTTGGGATGGTGGTCGAGAGAACTTATCTAAATAAAATTTTTCTGATCTTTTTAGATGTCTTAATGGATTATCATCATAGTGAAATAAATCAAATGGAGGGACAGCTGATCCATCGATGCCAAGTTTTTCAATCCAAATAGATTGTATATCTCGATGACTCCAATCGCAGATACTAGATCTAACTCTAATTAATTCTAACTTAGCTGCTGATAAATTATTATTTAACTTTATAGCTTTATTTAAATAATCTATTGCTTCATTATATTTACATTGATCTTTCAATATTATTCCCAGATTTAAATTAGCTTCTGCGAAATCAGGCTTGAGTTTAATTGCTTTACGTATTGAAATTTCTGCTTCTTTAAGATTACCAATTTCACTTAATATTGCTGCCAGATTTGAATGATCTATAACGTTATCTGGTCTAAGTTCAATTGCTTTACGGGTCCAGTATTCTGCCTCTCGTAGATTACATAGATCTTTTAATATATTACCAAGATTGGAATAAGCTTCTGCATAATCAGTCTTAATTTTAATTGCATTTCTAGTTGATAATTCTGCTCCTTCAAAGTTCCTAAGACCTACTAATATCCTACCTAAGTTATAATGGGCTTCTGCTAAATTAGGTTTCAGTTGAATTGCTTTACGAGTCGAGGATTCTGCTTCTTTGAGATTGCCTAGATCGTTCAATATTCCTCCTAAAATAAAATATGCATTTACAAAATCAGGTTTAATTTTAATAGCTTTACGAATTGATACCTCTGCTTCTTTAAGTTTTCCAATACTTAGAAATATTGTTCCCAAATTGAAATGAGCTTCTGCGAAGTTAGGTTTCAGCCGAATTGCTTTAAGTGTGGCTAGTTCTGCTTCTTTAAGATTACCAAGATCTTTCAATATATTTCCTAAATTTGAATAAGCGTCAGCTAAATCAGGTTTCAGTTGAATTGCTTTACGTGTTGTTAACTCTGCTTCTTTAAGTCTTCCAAGATCATTCAATATGCTTCCTAAACTTAAAAAAGCATTCACGAAGTCAGGTTTGATTTTAAGAGCTTTACGTGCTGATAATTCTGCTTCTTTAAGATTGCCAAGATCCTTCAATATATTTCCTAAATTCGAATGGGCCTCTGCTAAATCAGGTTTCAGTTGAATCGCTTTACGTGTAGATAATTCTGCTTCTTTATGTTTTCCAAGATCATTCAATATTATTCCTAAATTTAAATGAGAATTAACGAAATCAGGTTTTAGTTGAATTGCTTTACGTGTGGTTAATTCTGCTTCTTTAAGTTTTCCTAGATCTTTTAATATGACTCCATAATTAGAATAAACTCTGTGATCTTCAAATCCTTCATTCAAGCAATATTTATAGTATTTAATAGCTTCTGAAATATTACCTTGAAGATGAAAGTTTATTGCTTGATTAATTGTTTTTTCTTTAGAAGAG
>QCIQ01000027.1 GCA_003216595.1 Prochlorococcus sp. AG-402-M18 | reverse complement strand
TCCTGCATAATTAGAAAAAACCCGTTGATCATGAAAACCTTGATTTATACAATACTGATAATATTTTGATGCTTCTGGAATATTTCCTTTTAGATGAAACTGAATTGCTTGATTAATTATTTGTTCTTTAGAAGGTTTAGAAGGACTCTTGGTATTAATAGTAATATTGGGTTTGATTTCACCTGAAGTAAATGGAACTGGAAATGTTTTAACCTCTGTAATTTTATTCTTTTCTTCTTCTTCTTCTTCTTCTTGACTAGAACTATTCATCTTCTCTTTTGCTTTTTCCGATTTTACTACTTATAGAGGAAGATTAATAAATATTTTCAATAAACTTTCTACGATTATTCAGAAAATCAATGAATAGATTAGAATTAATTTTGTTCATTTTTGAACTTTGTCAGTTTGTCACGGGTTAGTAAGCATAAAGAAATGGTATGACTTAAGCAGTTGCTATCAGTAATCCTGAACTTTATCTTTTATTCGGGACTATTGAGTGGGAATAACTTGTCTACCCTAAGGTAGATATAGTCTAAAAAATAGGGTTTTCACAAGTTCGCCTCCTGATATTAGGTGACGAAATAACAGGGTTTAACCCCTTGTGTTTGTCACGGGTTTGTTTTGTGACCTTGTCAGCGTCTTCATGAAGAAATCGTAGAAAGATGTTTTTCTTTATCAAATTAAATATTTTATGTCGTGGAAGTTATTAATTCTCCTTTTTAGAACACCATAACTGATACATGCCTGCAAAGGTATTGGGATGATTTTTTTTAAACTTTGCCCAGTTTTGTCATTTCTTGGTTGTCTCGTAAGATTGGATGGAAGTTAATATCTGTTATGGAAGATAATTGGGATTTTTTACTTTCTGAATTTCGTAGACTTGGTGGAATAGCAGATAATGTATTTCAAAAGGAAGGGGAATATGGGAGAGGTATCTTTTCTGTTGATCCAAGTAAGAGAGCGAGAATTTTTACTCCAATAAAATTGATGGTCAAAAAAGATGATATCTTTTTAGAAGATAATAAATTAAGAATTAAAAAAGATAAGGAATATCATCAGGAAATTAGAGATTTTTTTTATTTTTACCAAGATAATTTTTCATGGGGATCTGGCGGTAAAGAAACAACAGAATTGCTTGAGAAAGGATTAAGTTTATTTAACTCAAATTTAAAGGAATTAATTAAAAAATATGCTTTAGTTAATTTAGAAGAAAGGCATAAAGGGACATGGAGTAATGTTATTCAAAAGCAATTCTTGAATGCTAGAGCATTTAATTTTAAAAATAATAGTTTTATAGTTCCCTTGGTGGAGCTTGTAAATCATAAAGTAAGATCTCTTCCTTATATTACTAATAAGTTTGGAATAAGCACTCCAAATTATCCTCCTTCAAATAGTGAGATAAGACATTCTTATAATAATGTGAGTCCATTAGATCGTTTTTTTTCTTATGGTTTTTATTCTGAAGAAACCATAATTTTTTCGATCCCTTTTTCAATAATTATTGAAGATATTAATATTTTTTGTAAGGGAATGAGTCTTAATAATGATTCTATGAAAATAGCAAGATCTGGTAATAAAATTATTTTAGAGGGTTTACCGATCGTTGATGTTAATCATCCGAGATTACCTTATGATTATTTTGATGAGATTATTAGGAAGATCGCCAATAGGAATATTCCACAAGATCTTTTATTGAAGATAATAAAAAATAATATTTCAATTAGAAAAAAAATTCTAAAGGAGTCTCAATTAATAGAAAACGAAGTTTCAAATACATTGACTAAACTTATGCATTATGAGATCAATCTTATATCATCTCATAATTAAAACTGTATGAACCAGTAATTGACCATGACCTTAAAGACATAATTTTTTCTGAACATAATCTTGATTCTTTTAACTTGCCAAGATCTCTCAATATGTTTCCTAGATTGCAATGTGCTTCTGCGAAATCAGGTTTCAGTTCAATTGCTTTGCGACATGACAATTCTGCTTCTTGTAACTTGCCAAGATCTCTCAATATGTTTCCTAGATTGCAATGAACTTCTGCGTAACCAGGTTTGATTTCTATCGCTTTGCGGTATGACAATTCTGCTTCTTGTAATTTGCAAAAATCTTTCAATATGATTCCCAGATTGTAATGTGCATCTGCGAAATTAGGTTTCAGTTCAATTGCTTTGCGACATGACAATTCTGCTTCTTGTAACTTGCCAAGATCTCTCAATATGATTCCCAGATTGGAATGCGCCTCTGCTAAATCAGGATTGAGATCAATTGCTTTGCGAATTGATAATTCTCCTTCTTGTAAATTACCAAGATCTTTCAATATGATTCCATAATTAGAAAAAACTCTATGGTCTCTGAAACCTTGATTAATAAAATATTGATAATATTTTACTGCTTCTAGAATGTTTCCTTGTGAATGAAACTTAAATGCTTGATTAATTATTTGTTCTTTAGAGGGTTTGGAAGGTTTAGAACGAGTATTTGTATTAATAGTAAGATTTATTTGATTTTTTGCTAAAGGAAATGGAACTGGGAATGTAGTTACTTCATAGACTTTCTTTTTTCCTTCATCTTCTTGTCTAGAACTAGCCATTTTCTTTTATGTTCTTCTTCTTCTTTTGGTTATTCCGATTTTACTACTAATTTCAATTCTTATTAATGCTTTCTGAAAACATTTACCATTGATAGAGAGAGATTAACTAATATTTTCATTTAACTTTCTACGATTATTAATAAAATTGACTCATATAATTGAACTAATTCTGTTCATTTCTCAACTTTGTCAGTTTGTCACGGGTTTGTTTTGTGACTTTGTCCGCGTCTTCATGAAGAAATCGTAGAAAGATGTTTTTCCCTGAAAGATTAAATATTTTTATTCTCTGGAAGTTGTCAATTCTCCTTTTTAGATACCCAGAATTGATACATCGCTTTGAAACTGTTGGGATGTTTTTCTTCAAATTGTGCCCAGTTTTGTAAGTTTGTTTGTGTTTTATCTTCTGGGAAATATTGCTTATAGAGAGATTTAATTGGTTTAGGAAGAATGAATCCAACAAATTTTAATTCATGAAACTTTAGCGTTTCTTGTAGTTGATTAATGGTGAATCTATGCTCTTGAGCGTGAAAGCAAAGATCACGACATCCTGATAATGAATAAAAGTCTCCAGTTGTTTTTAAAGAGTTTAAATCTTTTAACTCACCCGAAATAATTCTTTGTCTAAAACTACGAATGTTATCCTCATTTGCTTGAATTTTTTTGCTGGTAATATAATTTCTTGCTTTAACAATCTCTTTTCTTGCTAATTCACTATATAAAGCTAACTTAAGGAATCCATTCTTTTTTAAAACGCCTAATAATGCTTGCAATCCTTTTGAAGGTTCATCCATATGGTGTAAAACACCGCTAGATTCAATAATGTCAAATCTTTCTTTGAGTAATCCAACTTCTAATATATCCATTTGAATTAGTTCAACATTATCAATTCCAAGTTCATTGATTTTTCTTTGAGCATAAGCAAGACTAGATACACTTAAATCTATACTAGTAATCTGTGCATTCTTATATCTTTGTGTGTTTAAAATATGCTGACCTGTTCCACACCCAGCAATAAGAACTTTTAATTGATTATTATCTATATTTTTTCTGATATAATTAGGGTTGATATCATTATTAATTGCTTTGATTATAGATATTTTTTTATTTGTTTTATGACTGCCATATCTCCATCTAGGATATGGATTTTCTTCATATTGAGATTTTACTTTTTGAGAAATATTATCTTTAATTGACCCTATTTTCTTGATATTTTTGGATAATTCAATTTCTTTTGTAGGCTCTGTTATTTGTAATTCTATTAGTTCTTTCAAACTTTGATTAGAAGAATTAAAAGATTTTAAAGATGGTATTTTATCAAGAAGTTTATATAATGGAAAGTAACAAGATAAAATTGAAATATTTATTTCATTTACATCACCATCTCTACATTTATTTATAATGATATCAATAGATATATTTTCTTCTTCAGTCAATGAATAAACATATTCATTAAAGAAGCATTGTTCTCCTAAAGCAATAATTAATTTTAATTCAGAGTCATTTATAGTCTCTATATTTTTAGATATACGATGACATATATACCTCCTTACTTTGGTTAGGACTTCCTCTAATTTATGATCACACAATATTATTTTTTTAAGTGCATTAATTATAACTTGATCATTGATAAGTAATTCTATTTCGGAAAAGTCAGAATCAAATTTTTCTAGACTACTGATTATTTCATTGCTATATAAAAAGTTAAATGCTTCGAATAATTCATTATGAGAAATATCATTCTTTTCTAGTAAAAGATTTAATATATTTTTTAATTTTAATTTATTCAGTTGGGATGGATTTGAATCTTTTAGGAATCTTGTTATTAAGGTATAAAAATTAGAATTTTTTGGATTGATATCAATTGCTTTTAGATAAGAATCAAATGCTTCTTCTGACTTGCCAAGATCATTCAATATGAGTCCTAGATTTGAATATACCTCTGCGTAATTAGGCTTGATTTCAATTGCTTTGCGGTATGACAATTCTGTTTCTTCTAATTTGCCAAGATTTTTCAATATGATTCCCAGATTGTAATGCGCCTCTGCTAAATCAGGATTGATTTCAATTGCTTTGCGAGTAGATACTTCTGCTTCTTTGAATTTACCAAGATCATTCAATATGAGTCCTAGATTTGAATATGCATTTGCGAAATCAGGTTTAATTTCAATTGCTTTGCGAGTAGATACTTCTGCTTCTTGTAACTTTCCAAGACTTTTTAAAATTATTCCATAATTAGAGAAAACTCTGTGATCCTTTAAACCTTGATCGATGTAATGTTGATAATATTTTGCTGCTTCTGGAATATTCCCTTGTGAATGAAACTTAAATCCTTGATTAATTATTTGTTCTTCAGATGGTTTATAAGGAGTATGCGTAGTAATAATGATATTTTCTTTGATTTTTTCTAAAGCAAATGAAACTGGGAATGTTTTGACTTTAGCAATTTTCTTCTTATCTTCACCTTTTTGATCAAAACCATTCATTTTCTCTTATCTTTTCTCTCTTTTGTTTCTTCCGATTTTACTACTAATTTCAATCCTTATGAATTCTTTCTGAAATTATTTACCAGTTATCGAGCGAGAATAAAAAGGAGGTCTGTTTATTTTATTATCTCTCTTCGTAGAAAGCGGGTAACAAGTTCACAGATACATAGTTGTTTAGAGAGAATTAATACTCTAGTATTTCTCTACAAAATAATCATTGAGTATATCTTTTCTACTCATTGAAAAATTCTTCGTATCAAAAAAGTTCATTTTTTTCTATTACTAAATCGACTAATTGTTTTTTATTGAGTTTGGAAATTTTGTCTATACCAACCAGCATTGCCCTCAATTCGCTATTGGTCTTTTGCATCAGTACCGATTTCTGATCAACAAATATTCCTTTCTTTAGGATCGAAAGAAGAGTTGAGAATGCATCAAAAATTGCAATTGAAGCGATGATGCAAAACATCATCACAGAATCAGCGGTGGTAGTTAAATTCATTGGTTTTGAGGAAATAATTTTTGGTTTGTTAAGCAACTTCTGGACACCATCAAATTTGTAATACCCTCTTTTTTTGCCAGTTCAGGCAACGCTTTGTGAGATGTTCACCTTGAGGGATAAGACGTTGGTGAAGAGGACAAGTCAAAAGAGTGATGCATGATTTATCGCACGTATAAGTGAAGTGTTCACACGTAAGACAAACACAACTTCCTTTGGACTTCACCAGTTCCAGATTAGTGAAATAACTCCACTCTTCTGGATTCTCCAGTGCTTCCACTGGAGCAACAACTTTTGGTGTTTTAATTCGACCCATCTTGGTTCTCCTTGTGAGAAGAGGAAAAAAGCACGATGCTCACTTCGTGCTTCCTTTGTCGACTTAGTGATGGGGATAATAATACAAATGTACCATACTTGTCTATTAGGCCAAGTCGCCTATTTTTTTCCATTACAGAAGGGAGCTAGATTTTGGTCACTCCCTTTGAGTCAAACACTCAACTGAAAGTAATTTCGAAACCAGATCGCACCAATCGTTCCCTTGTATAGGAACTCAATCTTATTCAGGAGATATTCACGATAAAGGAGACTGATTGAACGAATGAAAATGGCATTAAGAAAGGGACCCTGCTGCTTCAGCGACCTTGAGTCCCTCTCTTCATTTACAGAACTAATTTTGGTAAGGAGTTGTTCTGCTTTTCCTTTTCTAATCAATTACGCAAAGGTTCTGCATCCGAAAAAATTCCTAATTAGATATCGTCCTCACTGTTTCCGAATGGGTTGTATCTGATATCAAAACTAATGCTTTGCTTAAAAGCAGTAATCCGAAAACAACTTGGGGAGGTGGAAATATCATTAGACCATTCTAGAAAATCTAGAAAAGGCACAAAAAAACCGCCCAGTTCTGTAGGGCGGTTTCTTTGTGAGATCAGGCGCAAGTGTTTCCTTGTTTCCACTGCGGAGGATCTCAACTCCTCACAAATTCAACTTAATCAACGTCACGAAAAGAGAAATGCTGAGTATTCGAGTTCTTCAACTGTCACATGTGCCAATTTTGTACAATGAACTATTAAAAAAGCACCCTACTTACGCGAAGTCGAGTGCCTTTTGACAACAGAACTATTGTGTGAGGAGTTGTTCTGTTATTTATTTTCTACTCTTATTTGCACCTTTTGTCACTACTAAAAAGACAAACTGATGAGAACCTACAAAATAGGAATAAGAACAAAGGATCCAAGAAGAAAAAGTGGCGACCTTTCACGAGTTCTATCAATCATTAGATCCTGAATTAAATCAACTTTCTTAGTGGATTCAGGAAAAATAGAAGATTATGGATGAAACTTGGTTAAAAGAACTCAATCAAAGAAATCTTGAGTTGGAAGGAGAAGATAGTGCGAAATGGGATTGTGCAACTGTTTCTGTTTCCTCCTCAGTTTTAAACAAATTAAGTCAGGTAGAACAAAGAAATTTGAGATTACTGAATTCAAAAGAGCAACGAATGAAATTGAGCATTGGGCACGAGTAGGAGAAATATGCGATTTCTTTGGAGTTGCAGACCCTGATCTAGCAGCAGATGTCTATGTCAGAAACTTCAAAAACTTAACTGTAGATGAAGAGAGAAGATGGATGGATGGATTTAAAAGATATTAATGCCGAGATGCCTGAGGGTTTTGGCGTAAAAATCGATCGGAGTCAAGGAAAGGCAAATAATTGTTTGCTCCCTTGCCAATGAAAATATTTGCTAATTGACGGTTCCACGTGATAAAATAGGTGAGCAAATCCCTGTCCACCACTCAAAAATCTACTTCCACGTGTCACCTTCTCTGTAAAGACATCTTAGATTGTTCATTTTCTCTACACCTGAACCGTAGAGAACTTGTAGAGAAAACGTTGGAGAACAAATACTTATTTTGAAATAACTTTTATGCGATATATATTACTAAATTGACTACTTTTATAAGACGATTACCTAATCCTTTTTGAGGATTTCACTTTGTCCTTTTTTGAAACGGTTGTTTGATACAGAACAAAAGTTTATTTCTGCTCCATTCAACTATGATATATTTTCGTAGAGAAATCGTAGAAAGGTATTTTGCTCTGAATAATTAAAGATTTATGCCGTTGAAGTTGTCACTTCTCCAATATCGTAGAAAGTCAGAGTTCTCTACAAATCAAAATATTTTCTCTTCTATGAAGAGTTAGATTGATTTCCTTAGAAAGCAAAGTAAATAAACTAACTATCCTCTCTACGTCCAAACAACAAAGTTACGTTGATTCGGCGATTTTCATATCCTTCTTTGAATTCATAACTATCAGTTTCATGAAATAAATTTGAATTGAAGATAACGGCACGGTTTTCGTTATATGGAATCACTTTTGAATTGCCTTTACTTTTTTTGAGTTCTTCTCGTATTTTTTGTTCATTATTATTAAAAGTATTAAAATCCCATTCTTTAGGTGCTTCTACGTCGTAGACGATTAAACCACCAGAGTTGGGATTTAAATTGGCTTCTTTTGGAGTAATCCAAAAGTTCACATTGACTGCTGCAAAATCTGCGTGAATGTTGATACCTTTAAGCGATGACTTTTCATTTTTAGCGCGGCTATCATACTTGAAAGCCCATATGTGGTTTATAGGATAATTTTTAAATATTTTTGGAAATTTCTTTCTGAGTTCATCTGCTATTTGAATAATTAAAGGGTTAGCAAAACCATCTCTCAAAAAAGCACCAACATATCCATTTTGTTTGAGATTAAACCAAATTGTACTTCCAAGTAGAAAGTCTCGAAGAGATTCTATTGCTGTTGGACTCAAGAAATTATCAATATAAGTTAATCCGAACTCATGATCGAAATAATCATTTGTGATTTTCGTGATATTTAATGAATTACTTACTGCTTCCTTTTGTAATTTAGGTGCCTCTATAATATGTATTAATCGATTGTAACTATCTTTTAGAAGACTTTGATGTTTAGTATTTAAAGTAATTAGGCTATTATCAGATGGCCAATTAATTTCAGAGGCAACTTTTTTATAAAGTCTGGCAAGATCAGTAAACTTTTTATCATCGGATTTTTTTGAAGCTAAATATTCAAATTGCTCAATATCATGATCAATTTTTGCCTTGCTGATTATTGTAAATCTTTGTTTATTAGATTCTTTTTGATTTGGATCATTAAGTAACTTAGCACTTTCTGAAAAATATTTAAGTGATAAATCATATTCATTTTTTTCAAGGAGTATCAAACCTAAAATTTCATAGGCTTTTGCGTAATCAGGATTAAGTTCAATTGTTTTGCGCAGAGATTGTTCTGCTTCTGGAAGCTTCTTTTGCCCAATAAGGATGCTGCCTAGAAGGAAATGAGAATTAAATAGATTCGGATTGAGCTCTATTGATTTGCGTATGGATACTTCTGCTTCTTGCGTCTTTCCTGTTTGAAAATAACCATTCGCTAAGTTTCCCCAAGCAGGAGCTAATTGAGGATCTGATTCAGTCGCTTTGATTAATAAAGATAATGCTTCTTGTTTGTCGCCTGTATTGAGTTCAATGTTCCCAAGGTTCGTCAAGGCTGGAGCATAAGAACTATGAATGGCTATTGCTTTTTGGTAATACTTTTTAGCAGTATTAACATCTCCAACAGCTTGATATGTATTGCCCAGATCTTTGATGATTTCATAATCATCAGGATTAATGTTCAGTGCTTGATTTAGATATAAACGAGCATCATCTATTTTCCGTGTTGCTAAAAAAGATTTTGCGATTAATTTTATAGCTTCTATTGAATGATTATCAGCAGCTAATATTTGATTACAGGTATTAATTGTTTCTTGATATTTATTTTGTTTAAAATGCGATTTGGCTATCTGTATCGTTGCTTCCAAGTTGAAAACCAATTGATCTGAATATTTCTCGATTCTAACTAACACATGTTATGTGAAACATTTTTTTAATATATTTCTTGAAAGATTAGGTTTTTACTTTTTCTATACGTAGAGAACATAGGACAAGGGGACAAAATCAACAAACTGAAACAGGATATAATATGATTTACGCAATCTCTAAATCAATGTCTAAAACGTAAATATAAAAGGACAAATATGTCTCCTACACGTTTTCCACGAGAATGGAGGGAAAATTGCTTTAGTAAGGGACAAGGATTATAAGGAATATTTGAGCTAGGAACTATTGAGTGGGAATAAATTGTCTATAAAAAGTAGATATAGTATGAAACTAGGGTTTGTCATAAGTTTGCCTCCTGATATTAGGTGACGAAATAAACAGGGATTTTAACACCCTTGTTTGTCACGGGTTTGTTTTGTGACTTTGTCATCGTCTCCATGGAGTAATCATAGAAAGATGCTTTTCTTTATTAAATCAAATATTTTTTTCTTTGGAACTAGTTAACTTTCTATTTTAAGAACCCAGAACTGATACATCGCTGAGAAGTTCGTGGGATTTTGCTCTTCAAATTTTCCGCAGTTTTGTAAGTTCGTTTGTGCTTGTTTTTTTAGTTAAACTCCTATTAATTTCACCGCAACTTGCTTTGTCATATAGGAGATCGCCAAAACTTCATAAGTTAAATTATTATTAGAGCAAAATTCATTGAGTGCTTTATATTCATCTTGCTCCCAATGTGTATTGATAATAAACTCATCAAAAATTAATATTGTATCCTTATCTATTATTGTTTTTGCATAATTCAAAGCAAAGAAAGTAGAAGAATAAAGGTCAGCATCAAAATTGATAATTGATGCAATAGGTCTTGGCTTGGAAAAAAAAGTTGGAAGTTTGTCTTCAAATTTACCTGCTATAAATGTTCCGCCATCAATTTTAGGAATGCTTCCTTCTGCTGAATATTTACCTTGTTTCTCTTGATGCCAATCTTCTGGTAATCCTTCAAAGGTATCAAATCCAAAACCTTTTTTGAAAGTATTAATTAGATACTTAAAGGATGCACCTCGCCAAACACCAAATTCATAGAAAGGGCGATCTTTTTTGCTTTTTTTAATCATACTGTCAAATAACGCCCATCTATGGAAAAATAATTCAGGTAAGTTCGGCAAAGTAGAAACCCATTTAAAGGAACGAATATAAGAATGATTTTTATGGGTTGATTTTATGAGACTATCTAATAATGTTGGGTCACCTTGATGTAATTTCAGAGCACTTAGAGTAAGTTTTGCTTTTAAATAATTTTCATCTATTTTTAAACATTTTTTAATCCTTGCTTCTGCTTCCTCAATAGTATTTGCTAATCCATATAAATTCCAATAAGCACGGGCGTAATCAGGTTTGATTTCAATTGCTTTGCGAGTGGATCTTTCAGCTTCTTGTAATTTACCAAGATCTTTTAAAATGATTCCATAATTAGAAAAAATTCTGTGATCTTTGAAACCTTGATTGATGAAATATTGATAATATTTTGCTGCTTCTGAAATGTTTCCTTGTGAATGAAACTTAAATGCTAGATTAATTATTTGTTCTCTAGACGGGTTAGAAGAAGTATTAGTAGCAATAGTTACGTTTTCTTGATTTTCTCTTAAAGGAAATGGAACTGGGAATGTTTTTACCTCAGTAATTTTCTTCTTTTTTTCTCCTTCTTGAGTAGAACTAACCATCTTCTCTTATCTTTTCTCTCTTTTTGGTTCTTCCTATTTTACTACTAATTTCAATCCTATTAATTCTTGTTGAAATCGTTTATCACTTATAGATATAGAGCGAGAATAAAAAAACTTTGAAATCAGATCTTGAACTCACTTCCCAAATATAGCTAGGGGAAGCTATTTTAAGTGATAAAATATTTACATATTAGTCATTACATGCAATATAGTCGCAATTTATAAGACGTTTGTAGACTGCTTTTTTTAATTCCCAAAAGTGCAAACCTGATCGATAACATCCAAAATCAATTTATCTCCATTGGGATTTTTCCATACTGAGTCTTGATTCTTCACCTCATTAAATTCATTTGTTCCTACTGCAATATCTCTAAAAGAATTTTCTGAACAGTTCACATCCATTGTGTACAAAATGTCTTGAGTAATGTTAGTAGTGCTTTTAGGAATAAATTTGCTGAATACTCGTATGGATCCATCTTGATTTTTCTGAATGCTGTTTTTATCCCATAACTGCTCTCCATACTGACTCTTTGGAACTGCAACCCACGTATGTGATAGAGCATCTATTTTTGAAGGGTAGAAAATAAGTAGAAGTGCGACAAAACTAAGACAAATATTTTTAATAGTTTTGAAGGTCATTGGATAAAAAACATTATTGTTATCGGTGACTGAAAATTCACATCAGTACATCAATTTTATGATCAGACTGCTCCCTGGTGACAGATGTAAATGGATCTTTGTAATTGGATTAGTTGCAATAGCTCAGGTTTTACAGCAAGGAATGTGATTTTATCTCCAATTGAATGCACTATCTCAGAAATGCTCACTTTTAGATGAAATACAACCGGAAAGACCTTTTAGTAGATACAGCAGACGTGGTGGTTGTTCTTGTAGCAGCGACATTAATTGTTGGATCGTTTCCAGTAACTTTCAGCAAGTTGCTTCCATTTCTCAAATAAGTATTAATCAACCTAAAAGTTTTGATTAAATAAGGGGGTGAGATTTTGGTCACCCCCTTTGAGTTCAGCACTCTTGTATCCAAATGAACTATGCACTCTGATCAACCAACTATCTACTGGATCGGAAGTGCTAGAACTCCTAATTCATTAATAACAAATCCAAATCAGGTGAAGATGAGAAAAAACTCCTGTTTAACCAACCACCCAATAATCTTTGTGTTTTCTGAGAATGAGTTTGAGAAGATCGAGAATCATCCTTTTTACCTCAATATTTCAACTGAAAGTAATAAGGAACAAGGTGTGGAAGTGTTCCAAGTGAGATTAAAAGGACAGAACACCAAAGAAAGATCGATGAAAGAGTATTCGACCCATTGGATCTGAAACTACGTGTTACTTGCATAATTAGACCTCCTGTTAGTTCAATGTTTTTTAGTAGTCCATTGAGCAGTTGCCAAATTGCAAGCATTCATTCTCGTAATCGACCTCATCAAAATCAGTTTCATAATTCGAAACCAGATCACACCAATCGTTCCCTTGCATAGGAACTCCACAAGATTTCGAGAATGTTTCCTTTACGTCTTCGATTGCATGTTTAAAAGGATTACCGCATGACATGGTTAGACCTCCTAATAGTGCCTTGCTTTATATCTACTCCTCCTAATTCAAAAAATCTATAGGACAAAAACCCTAAAGTATTAACTCTGATTACCGCATAAAGAAAGACCCCTGAAACTAATCAGGGGTTTGGGTTGTTCCGACCATTGCAGAGACCGCACGAAAAGTGACTCTGTTCACATCAGGAGGTGTGAGTTACCTCCTTAGAGTCAATGCACATTTCCTCTTTTTAAACCTCTTCGAGAGTGCGATGACTCTTGATTTATGTCTACTCCCCTTATTAGAAAATATCTATACAGAGAACCCAAATGTAGAAACACTTTGGTGTTCTTACCCATAGCAATTTCCATTCAGTAGTAGTAAAACAGTCTCAGGAGTCAACGCACTTCCTTAGGTCTGGAGTGATGGACTCAAAGGGGGCGACCAAAATCTCACCCCCTCTTACTACTTTTGAGGTATATCTATGACCAGAAAAAGAGACAAGATCTGGACAGCAATTATTGCAACTAAGCAATGGTTCACCAAACTTTTTACAAGTGAGGCAGATGCTTTAGTTGATGACTTCGGCAATAATCCACCACCAGAGATAGGAACTCAATCTTATTCAGGAGATATTCACGATAAAGGAGACTGATTTAACGAATGAAAATGGCATTAAGAAAGGGACCCTGCTGCTTCAGCGACCTTGAGTCCCTCTCTTCATTTACAGAACTAATTTTGGTAAGGAGTTGTTCTGCTTTTCCTTTTCTAATCAATTACGCAAAGGTTCTGCATCCGAAAAAATTCCTAATTAGATATCGTCCTCACTGTTTCCGAATGGGTTGTATCTGATATCAAAACTAATGCTTTGCTTAAAAGCAGTAATCCGAAAACAACTTGGGGAGGTGGAAATATCATTAGACCATTCTAGAAAATCTAGAAAAGGCACAAAAAAACCGCCCAGTTCTGTAGGGCGGTTTCTTTGTGAGATCAGGCGCAAGTGTTTCCTTGTTTCCAC
>QCIQ01000026.1 GCA_003216595.1 Prochlorococcus sp. AG-402-M18 | reverse complement strand
TTAGTCAAAAGTTGACTAAAGAACAAATAAAATATTATTTATTTATTTATTTTATGCAAAAATTATCCAAGAGAAATGTTGAACGTTAAATCATTAATGTATAAAAAAAAAAAAACGATATAAATTAATCAAATTTTCTAACCAACTAAGAATAGCCCCTATGATTTAATATATATTTTATATATCAAAAAAAACAATCCGCTAAATCTTCCTATTTTAAAATATAAAAGTTCCTAGAAATGATTGACAAGCCATATGAAGTCATAGTTATTGGTTCCGGCGCAACTGGAGGGATGGCTGCACTAACAATGGCCAAGGCAGGTGTAAGAGTATTAGTAATAGAAAAAGGTCCTGAACTAGAAATCAATCAGGCAAATGGAACAGTACCTTGCAATATGATTCGGAGACTAATTGGTATAACAACTGGAAGTTATCAAAAACAACCCCAGCATCCAGGTTTCTGGAAATCAAATCCTTTACTTTACGCAAACAAAAAAACAAATCCTTACACACACCCACCAAAAGCTCCATTCATTTGGACGCAAGGAAATCAAGTGGGTGGCAGGAGCCTTACTTGGGGAGGAATAACCTTAAGATTATCAAACGAAGACTTTGAAGCCTCCAAAGAGAAAGAATACACCCTTGAATGGCCTATTAGTTATAAAGATCTTGAGTCACACTATTCAGAAATTGAGAATTTTCTAAAAATTTATGGCAACAAAGATGATCTAAATCAACTACCTAATGGTAAATATATAGGCAAACTTCCATTCACTAAAAGCGAAGAGACATTCGCCTACAATATAAAAGAAAGATTAAATATTCCCTTTATACATTCCAGAGGCTTTGGATATAATAAAGATAAAACTAAATGGCCAAAATATAGCAGCTTAGGTAGCACATTAAAAGAAGCATCTAGGCTAGGCAAAGTAGAAGTACTTTCAGATCATATTGTAGATAAATTAGTTTTGACTAAGGATAGGAAAGCAGCCAAAAGTGTTATTGTAGTAAATCAAAAGAACGGACAGAGAAGTGAATTAGAAAGTAAATTAATCATATTATGTTCGTCAACAATCCAAACAATTAGAATTCTGTTAAGTTCCGAAGAAAGTAATAATTCAAATGGTCTAATCGATCCCTCCCATTTATTGGGAAAGAACTTAATGGATCATATATCAACCTGTAGGTTTTTTACTGTCCCAATCGAAAAGAATTTGAATGATTGTTCAAATAAAAATAATAATTATCCTCTAACAGGAGCTGGCAGCTTTTTTATCCCCATCGGTAGAGACCAATCAACTAATAACAATTTTGTTGGAGGATATGGGATCTGGGGAGGAATAGATAGATTTGAGCCCCCAGAAGTTTTAAAAAAATATAAGGATACAAAAACGGGATTCCTGATCGGTCACGGAGAAGTGCTGCCGAATAATAAAAATGCTGTTTCTCTCTCAGAAAGTACAGATCAATATGATATTTCTATCCCACACATATCAATAGTTTGGAGGGAAAATGAAAAACGAATGGTTACAGAAATGAACAGAATGATCGAACTTATTATCAATTCTGGGAATGGAAAAATTATTCAAGCAAGTGAAATCTTGAATATTCCATTTGCCAAACAAATTTTAAATAAATCTGTTGCTACTAAAAACGAAGCCCCACCACCTGGGTATTACATTCATGAGGTTGGAGGAGCACCAATGGGAAACAACAAGGAGAACAGTGTATTAGATAACTGGAATCGTCTATGGGAATGTAGCAATGTATTGGTGGTTGATGGAGCTTGCTGGCCAACTTCATCTTGGCAAAGCCCAACCTTAACAATGATGGCAATAACTAAAAGAGCATGCGAAAAGGCAATTATCGAATTTAAAGTCTAAAAATATCATTTAAGTATTTCTCGGTAACTGCTCTATCCTGAGAACCATTTTGAAAAAGAAAATTTGCGATTGCTGAGCTAATAAGTTTGGATTGATCCCAATCCTCGTTTCCACTAATAAAATCCTTCATGCCTACATAAAGAGCTTCAGGCACTTCAGCTTCAAGACTTATAGACATAAGGTCCAAGTCATTTTCACAAGACATAACCTCACCACTTTTTATTTCATCAATACGAGTTTCAATTTGATTAAACTCCATTTCCTTTTTTAAAGTTCAAAATCTATGAAATAAGGATCTTAAATTTTCAAGGAAACGTCAAAGATAAAGAAAAACTATACTAAAAATCTGGGACAGAGATAGACTCATTACATGGCAAGACTTCTCGTGGAATTTCCTCGGGCAAAATAGGTTTACCTCTCTAAGGTATCTAAGTGTAAATTACTATTAAAATATCTATTGAATCCCACAAGCCCTTCACGAAAACTAGAGTTTTAGTTTTTCGGGGTGGAAAACTCCACACTAGTTGTGGAAATCACTTGGGGAAAAGAGCCGAAACTAAACATTAAAAAAATGTATAGATAGCGAGTCCCTTGCGTCGCATGCAAGAAAGAGACAAATGATTCTCTAATTTAAACCTATTTTTTTTAGATTTGGCTTTTATTTAAAGAGCGAAGCGTGACAGGGCCTAAAGGATGTTCAGCATGTGGATAAGGGAAATGTTCATGAGAATGTTCATGCTCTTTATTTTTTGAGGACATATCTAGACAACCTTCGACATGATCATGGTGACTGACCTGCTCATATCCAACCTCATCCTCAAAACCTAATAAATTAGATCGATATTTACATAAAGCACAATTCATAAAATTCTCTCCATTTAAAACTTCTTGAATTCTTTCCATAAAAGATTCAATAACTAAATCTTGATCTGATAAGTAACTTGCGTTTAAAAATTCCACATCAGGATTTTCATTTGCAACTCTCATAGAATGATCTCTAACTCGACTAACCAAAACTCCAGTGAAAAGAAAATAAGGTAAGAGAATTACTCTTTTAAAGCCTAATTTAAGAGCATGCCTCAGACCAGGGTCAACAAGAGGGAAAGTTACTCCTGAAAAAACGGTTTCTCCCCATCCAAAACCAAATCCCTCAACAAGCATCCTTGTAATCTTACAAACATTTGAATTAGCATCTGGATCTGAGGATCCCCTCCCTGCTACTACAAGTAATGTTTCAGAAATTGGAAATATTGGATGACTATCTATTATCTCTTTGAGTCTTGCTCCTGCTGCTCCAATCATCAAAGAATTTAGGCCAAGCTCCCTGCCATATTCAATGGGAAGTCCCTTTTCAGCTGAGTATTTATTCAAAACCGCAGGAATATCATTTTTAGTATGTCCCGCAGCAAATAACATGGCTGGTAAAGCAATTACTCTCTTAACTCCAATATCTCTAAGTTGATCTAATGCCTCACTTATTATTGGTCGGTTGAATTCTAGGAATCCGAATGAAACTGGAATATTGGGTATCTTGGATTGTATTTTATTGACTACATTAATAAACTCCACTACTGCTTTAGGATCTCTACTCCCATGTCCGCATAAAACAATTCCAATATTAGATGGATATTTATAATTGATTGAAGCCGAGGGAAACAAAACGTTTTTAGCCAATAATCTACTTTAATTGAATATAGTTTTATAAAATATCAACTTAAGAAATTCATTATAGAAAAAGGAGCAGATTATTAAAAATTCTATATCACTACATAATCAAAATTCCAATGATAGTGATGTCCTTGGGGTTTTTGAAGTTGTTAACTCAGAACTATTCCAATCACTGAAATCATCCAAACAAACTTCCAGACCATTTTTAGTATCTAGTGGCGGAACTACAAGCAGAGCCGCCGCAGATAAACATTGGATTTTAGATCTGAGGAAAAACTACCAAAACATATTTTTCGATTTCGATACCAAGCATGTAGAAGTTGAGGCCGGAGTAACGATGGGAGAGTTATCCTCTTTTTTAAAAGAACATAAAAGAAGTTTTCCAATTGGTTTGTCTGGAAAAACAGGAATAGGATATATCTTGACCGGTGGAATAAGTCCAATTAGTAGAAGCACAGGATTAGCAATTGATCAAATTATGGAAATTGAAGGTTTTTGGGGAAATGGAAAAGAATTTCGTTTAGTACGGCCAAATACAAAACAAGAATCAACTTTTGAATGGAAAGCTCTTTGCGGAGCAGCTATATTTCTTGGCATAATTACAAAAGTAAAGTTAAAGACTCAGCCATTAAGTCCATTATTAAGTTGGACAGCAAATCTTTCATTTTCTCAACTATCTGAATGTATTAATCAAGCGGAATGTTGGCCTAGCTCACTTAGCTTTCAATGGATATATGGAGAAGATATTTTTGCTCATGCAATTGGTGAAGTTAAGCATATCGATGATGAGCCCATCTTGATTAATTTATTAGAAAGATTGCCATTCTCGCGGAATCGAGTCATTAATAAATTTTCCAATATGAACTCTTTACCAAACTTAAGCTTGGGAAAAAACAAAACGAATAATCCAACCCATTCCGAAGTTCTTGGTTTGCTGGGCCCTGCATGGCAAGAAAATAATCAAAAAGTATTAAAAATCGTCAAAGATTTAATCAATAAAAGACCTAACAAAAGTTGCTATGTAGCTTCTCAACAACTAGGAGGTTTAACACATTTAAATGATCTTGATACTTCATTTATTCATCGGGATGCGATCTGGAAGCCTTGGATTAATGGAGCTTGGGATGCCCACGATCAAGCAAAGAGACAAAGAGCCCTTGAATGGATGAAGGAGTGTTGGAATAATCTAGAATTCATATGTCCAGGAGTGCATCTTGCGCAAATACACCCTCACTTAGCATGGCATGAAAAAGAATTATCATCAGCATTCAAAGATTGGCTACCAAAATTAAAAGAGCTAAAAGCCATTCATGATCCGAACAATATAATGCCACCTTTAAAAAGTTAATTTATTTTATTCAGGCAATCTAAGTCCTAATAAAACCAAGAAAGTTAAACACTTAGGCTTACGCGTTGATAACAGAACCACAACCATTGTTGAAATAATAAGTTTCTATGTGATCGCCATGAAGTGTTTGATTTGGTCAAATCAAAATTTTCTGGAGGAGGTACGTCGCCTCTTTGCTTATCTCTTTCCATCTCAGATTTCAATCGATCAACATTATATTCAGGATGTCCTAAATGCATCAATTGCCTTTGGTCAGGTGTTTCAAAAATTGTATAACCTACTTTTTCCCCATGGGCCAATAATCTTAGTTTGCCTTTCTTCTCAGCTTTTTCCATTTCAATATCAGGTAAACCGGCATGCCTACTTTGGGGGCAGAGGAACTCATCATCTTGTGTTCCCATTAAAGAATGTCCAGGCACAAGGCTCCTCATTGGATATACACCAAAAAGCTTTTTATTGAAATTATTTTTCTCAACCCCAGCCATATAGGCCATTGCGAATCCAGCCCAACATAAACCTAGGGTACTTGCACATTTTAATTTTGCTTCCTCAATTAAATTTACTAATTCTTTCCAATAATTAACTTCTTCAAAAGGGAGATGCTCCACAGGTGCTCCAGTAATAATCAACCCATCTAAAGGAATTGGAGACATCGCAACCTCCCAAGGAACATATAAGTTTTTTAGATGTTCAAGATCCCAAGTTCTATATGAATGAGATTTTAATCTTATCCATATAGGTTCTATTTGCAGAGGAGAAAGTCCTAACGGGTGCAATAAATTAAATTCATATTGTTTTCCCAAAGGCATAATATTTAATATCCCAATTCTAAGAGGTCTAATATCCTGTCTTTCTGCTAATTCAGGCTCTATCCATGAGATATGATTTTTTTCAATTGATGAAATTTTATGATAACTACGAGGAAGTATTAAAGCCATATCTATATACCTCCTTGGAAAATTAAATTAAATTTAGGGCCTGCCCAAAATCCTCTAAAATATCATCAATATGTTCTATGCCAACAGACACTCTTACCATAGTAGGAGTAACACCTGCTGACAACTGTTCTTCGGGAGATAATTGTTGATGAGTTGTTGAAGCAGGATGAATTACCAATGTTTTTGCATCGCCTACATTTGCTAGATGACTAGAAAGTTTCAGAGAGTTTATAAACTTTACAGCATCATCAAATCCACCTTTCAGAGAGAAAATCAACATGGAACCTTTTCCTCTATTGGTCATAAAAGAAGAGGCTCTTGAATGGTATTTATCCGATGGTAATCCTGGATAACTAACATTATCAATTTTTGAATGATTGTCTAACCACTTAGCCAATGAAAGAGCATTTGAGCAATGTCTTTCGATTCTTAAACTTAAAGTTTCTAATCCTTGAAGTAATAAAAATGAATTAAATGGACTAATTGCAGGCCCCCAATCTCTTAACCCCTCTAGCCTGGCTCTTAAAGCAAAAGCAATATTTCGATCCGCAGGGACTCCGAGCATTCCACAAATATCACTCCCAAACCCAAAAGCATCCCAATGCACTAAACCATGATAAGCAGCGCTGGGTTGACTCATTAAAGGATATTTTCCATTCCCCCAATCAAAGGTTCCAGCATCAACAATTACCCCTCCAAGACTCGTGCCATGACCTCCTATCCATTTTGTAGCACTTTGAACAACCACATCTGCTCCATGTTCAATAGGACGGATTAAAGCACCAGCAGCGCCAAGAGTGTTATCAACAATTAAAGGGATATTTTTTGATTTAGCTAATTTCGATAGTCCCTCAAAATCTGGGATATTAAACCTAGGATTACCCATAGACTCAACATAAATTGCTTTTGTCGATGAATCAATTTGTTCTTCAAAGCTTTCTGCATCATCACCATCAGCAAACTTGACATTGATTCCCAAGCGTGGAAATTGAACTTTAAATTGGTTATAGCTGCCACCATACAAAAACGATGTTGAGACAAAGCTATCTCCTGCAGTAAGGAAGTTTGTAATCGCAATGAATTGTGCTGACTGTCCTGATGCTGTAGCTAAAGCCGCTACCCCCCCTTCAAGTGCTGCAATTCTTTTCTCAAAAACATCCGTTGTAGGATTCATTAAGCGGGTATAAATATTTCCAAATTCTTTCAAACCAAATAAGTTGGCTCCATGATCTACATCGTTAAAAACATATGAACTTGTCTGATAAATAGGAACCGCCCTTGAATTGGTCACAGGGTCTGGAACTTGACCTGCATGCAATTGAAGAGTTTCAAAACGTTGGGAAGTCAAAGAATTAATTATCTCTATTTTCTTTTTAGCCACATAATCTGAGAATTGGCTACTTAATTTATCCAATCATTAGGAGGTAAAGATTTATCTGACTCAGCAAGAGATGGTAAATTTTCTTTTATAAATGATAAAAGCTTTTCATTGACTTTTTTACGGAATTCCAGAACGTTTGCTTTATCAATAATTTGATAGTCTTTGTTGCTTTCATTATCACCATCCCTAAGAGATCTCCAACTAGAGTTTTCACCACTTGATTTGGCATTAGCCAAAGCCCCTTGGAAATCAAATTGCTTTGTAATAACTGATTCTTTATAGATTTCTAAAGCTGTTTTGACTAAATCCTCTCTAACTGGGCCAATTAATTTAGCTTTAATCGTATCCGGCAACCCTAGGACTGGTTCAAAATAATCAATCACTCGAAGTTCCTCCTCTAGAAAAATAGGCCAAACACCTCTCATGCCATCCTCTAACTTTTCATTTAACTCAAAATCATTCATTTCATTTAGAAAAAACTGAATCCAGCAATAATATGACTTTTCCTTAAGAGGTTTTTTAACTGAAACTTTGTTTTTAGAAATTTCAGGCAATAAAGATTCCGCTTTTCTGAGAAACAACCTATCTTCTCTCTCTAAATTTATAGAGCCCCACCTTTGCCTATATTCCCATAATTCAATATATTTGTACAAATCTTCCTGATTCCAACCTAATTGTTTAAGCTCATCGGCCCTATGGGTTAATTCCTTTGCCACAAGAAAAAATAAATATCAATTTTACTTTAGTGACAAGTTGAGGTATGTGAAACCCTAAACAATTTTTTGTATATCTGAGATAAAAGTTGGGTCGGAAGAAATCCCAAATTCATGAAGTGAATTTGCCAAAATAGGAATTTGAGAAACGAAACTGGAGAGTAATCGGTATTGAACCTCTGCTCTATATAGATTGTGAGTTTGATATTTTGCCTTGAAATATATGTTTGATTGTAAAAAGTCATTCAGAAATCTAATAGTTAATTCAACTATGATCAAATAAATAAATTCGGGAAGGAGTTCAAAACCGTATTCACCGTTTTGATAAGGTATTGAGAAATAGCCATTAAGAAAATACTTACAACTGTTAATATCAAAGTATACATTTCCTAGAGTATTTGGATCCTCGCCAGCAATATTACAAACAGAACGAATACAATCAGCCAAATCAGTAAGTAAATAACCAGAAGATACAGTATCTAGATCAATCAAAGAAACAACATATTTATATTGAATATCAAAAAGAAAATTACTTAACTTAGGATCACCATGTATTAAACTATTGTCTATTAGGTTTAGATTTAGGTATCCTAATAAAAATTCAACATATTTAATATGATTAGATAATCCAAAAATTAAGCTCTGAACTCTTTCATTTAAGTTATCGTCTAATTTCTTAAAGCTATAATCCTTAATACTCATATTAAATTGGTCTATATAGTACTTAGTATTATGAAAATCTTTAATACTATTTTCTAATTTTTGTAAGTCAAAACCGGAGCATGCTCCATGAAACTTAGCTAGACCTAGGCCTATTTGATAAGCCATTAGTTTATCTTGTAAAATATCAAAGCTAAGAGTATCATCTATATATTGCATCGCTCGCCAATAATCTGAATCAAAAGGGAGGAGAAAATGGTTATTAGAATTACATTTTATTAGGCATGGAACCTCCCATCTTTTATTATCATACTTAAGATTATTATTTTTTAATTTTCTTTTAATATGATTTGTTATTAATCTATGATTCATATTAACATTCTCATAGGAATCAAATATATTACTAAGACGCTGCAAAATAAATCTACATTTTTCACCATTATTTAAATGTTCAATAATATACGTTTTATTTATAAGACCAGAATCTATCAGATCTATCTTCAGAATTTTACTATTATAAAAGAAATTGCGAGTAATTAAACTTATTTTATTAAAATCCATTAAATTGTATTATATAGTGGATTCCTTTAAATATTTTTCAATATAATAAATAACCTTTTCAAAAACTTCTTTATCATAGGATTCTATTGTATTATCAAGGTCACCCTCTTTTGATTCGAAAAATAATTTATCTTCATTAATTAGTGAATTTGCTAAAAAATCAATAGAAGTCTTTGAATAAAAATTATTTAGCGCATCAGATATTTTTTTGCTCTGAAATGACTTAACAGATTCTTGACAGTAATTAGCTAATTCACGACTGCTTGTCATAACATCATAAATATATTTTTTAATTTCAAAAGGTCCCATTATACACATATATAAAAGATTTATCATTGATGAATTATTCAAAGGTATTGAATACTTTCTTAAGATATCTGGCCAATATTTTAAAGAATTAATACCTTCTAAAGCACCACGTTTAAGACCAGATCTTTCACACCATTCTATAAACTCATCTACACCTTTTGGGCATCTTTTATACTCAATCATGTTTTCGGCAAGGACTTCACCAGCTTGGAAATTTCTAGTTGGTTTACCACTTACAGGCAACATCATACTTCCTCTCACATCAGCAACCATAGCTGTCAATTGACTAAAAGTATGATCTCTTACCTTAACAAAATTTCCATCCTTAAAATAGGAAGCTTCTATACGTTGGACGCTATATCCAAGTTCAGTAATAGGAAAAGGTTGTTTTGTATATAAATTCTCCCTATCTGCTCGACTCATGGAAACGTAGGCTCCCTGATCGAGACATTGATCTAATAATAAAGTTAATAAAGTTGGAAGCAATCCAGGATTACTCTTATGAAAAGTATGGCCGAAACCAGCTAAGATTGAAGAAATATTTTTAGCAGCTTTTATATACTGACCTTCAACATTATGTATACCTGCAGAGACTTGAATATTTGGCGAGAGTTTATTTAATAATTTTGAACCTAATATTGCATTCATAGCATCTGGATGACAAAAATTAGCAGTAAAACTATCTAATGGATTTCTCAGCGCTCCGTGTCGATGAAACCCTGAAAAGAAAGCTAGATTATTTAATTTTTCACACAACACGAAAGATTCATTCAAATTGTGGTCATGGCAAAATGACCCAACTAAGCATGCAATTAATACATTATCTCGATTAAGTTTTTTTCTAAGTTTAAATGCTAAGTTAACATCATTTATTATATGTTTACTATTTGAACTTAAAAGGATTAATTCACAGTTAATTATTAAATCCTCAAGAGTATTATATTTTCTTGATTTATCAGAATTTGAAATTGCCATAGATTCTATTTTATTTTTTATACCAATATCCATTTCAGAAAGATCAAAATCAGAGAAAGCCCCAAAAAGTTGCCTACCGTCTCTAGGGGCTAAAAGAATGTTTAAGGCATCATTTTGCAACGCACAGTTATAAGCAAGAGAGGCAGGATAAAGTCCGACACTATAAAATCCTACTTTTCCATTCAAAACCTCTCTTATTCTTATCGATACAGGCTCACTTGAATAAGGCTCAGCAAAAAAGCTATTACTTAAATTCTTTTCAAACACAGTTTATTTGCATTCAATTGCATTATAGACAAAAAAAGAAACTTTTAAAAAGAGATTATATAATACTGAATATCTATATACTAATTTAAGAACAAGAACTACAAATAAAGTGTATATTCATTTTAACTCAAGTAAACTAATATTTAGAGGCTTCTTTTATGAAAATGTTTAAGACGAAAGAAGAAGTTATTAACACAATAATAAATGAACAAAATATTCTAATAGTTCAGGATCTTGACGGCGTATGTATTCCATTAGTTCAAGATCCACTCAAAAGAGAGATAAACAAGGAATATGTGAAGAACGTTTCAAGATTAAGAGAGAAGTTCGCAGTTCTGACCTGCGGGGAACATGAAGGTAGAAGAGGCGTTAATCGTCTAGTTGAAAAGGCTTTTGATTCAAAAACAATAGCAAAAGAAAATGGTTTTTACTTACCTGGTCTTGCCGCTTGTGGAGTTGAATTCCAAGATAGATTTAGTAATTTATCCCATCCAGGCCTCAAAGATAACGAAATTACCTTTTTAGCCAAAGTTCCAAAAATGATGCGCTCACAGTTAAGTGATGAATTAAAAAATTACTTACCAAATCTATCTAATGATTTAAGAAATAAATTAATTGATGTAGCTGTATGTGATACTCGCTTTACTCCCACCTTAAACTTTAATGAAATCTTTAGCTACGTAAAAAATGATTTTAATAAAGTAAAAGATTTACAATTTATTATGGAAAAAATAATGAATAATTTACTAGAAGATTCTAAAAATTATGGCCTAGAAAAATCTTTTTATTTACATTTGATGCCAAATCTAGGATTAAAAGATGGTAGAGAAATAATGAAATATGCAACTAAAAATGAATTCGGGACAACAGATATTCAATTTATTATCAAGGGGGCAATAAAAGAAGCAGGTCTTTTGTTGCTATTAAATAAATATATATCACGCAAAACTGGCTTTTATCCTTTCGGTGAAAACTTCAACGTCAGGAATGCCCCCAAAACACTTAATGAATTAATAAAACTATGCAAAGATAAAATAACCAGTGATCAAATGCCTCTGCTAATAGGCGTCGGCGATACTGTAACCTCGGTCAAAGATCATAAAAGTAAATCCTGGCTAAGAGGAGGAAGTGATAGAGGTTTCTTAACATTGATCCAAAAGTTGGGAAAAGAATATAAGAAAGAGAATCAAGTTGTATTTGTTAACAGCTGCAACGATCAGGTATTAAGGCCAAGGGTAAATGGAACTGATATGACAGGCATTAGTGATCCTAATGATGATTTAAAATTCAATATGATTATTAATGATGGTCCAGAAGAATATATCGAATGGTTTAAACATTTAGCTAGTAAGTTTTAGCTTATTAATAAGAGATCTCAAAAAAGTATTCGCACTTAAATCAATATTTTAACTATAATGGAATATGATATTAGTCATATATTAATCTCTATGGAGAAAACTAAAACGAAATTCCCTATAATAAAAAGAGACTATCTTGATTCATTGCAAATCAACATAGGTTATAAATGCAATCAAGCCTGTAGTCATTGTCACGTTGATTCTAGTCCTAGTAGAACTGAAATGATGAGCGATGATATTATAAAACTTATACCTAAAGTTATATCGGCTAACAATATTAAGCTGCTAGATATCACCGGAGGAGCCCCCGAACTTCATCCTAAATTTAAACAATTAGTAAAAGAAGTAAGAGGTCTTAATGTTGAAGTAATAGATAGATGTAATTTAACAATCCTTACAGAGCCAGGTTATGAAAATTTAGCGAATTTTTTAGCCTCAAATAATGTTCAAATAATAGCATCCCTTCCTTGTTATCTTGAGGAAAATGTAGACAAGCAAAGAGGAAAAGGTGTCTTTGAAAAAAGTATATTAGCTCTTAAAAAACTTAACTCTTTTGGCTACGGTATAAAAGGTAAAGGTCTACTTCTGAATCTAGTTTACAATCCAAGCGGTCCTCAACTTCCACCATCTCAAAAAGAATTAGAAGATACTTATAGACGAGAACTAAAAAACAGGTATGGTATTTTTTTCTCCAATTTATTTGTTTTAGCTAATATGCCAATTAATAGATATGAAAAATATTTAAAGATAATTGGAAAACTAAAAGAGTATAATAAATTACTTAAAGATAATCATAACCCTGAAAACCTTAAATCAGTAATGTGTAGAACAACACTGAGTGTTGATTGGAAAGGTTATTTATATGATTGTGATTTCAACCAACAACTTGGGATGAGAAGAAATGGTGACATTAAGCATTTGGATGATCTATTAATTCCACTTGTCTCTCTAAAGAATAAACCAATTTCAATAGGGAATCATTGTTTTGGCTGTACTGCAGGAGCTGGTTCAAGTTGTTGTGGAGAATTAAGTTAAAAGCCGAGCTTTATTTATTAAGACAAATAGGACATAATGCTCTTACGTTTAACGATGATTCCAATAATTTAAATCCAAAACTTTTGGCTGCTGCTTTACCAGCACTAATAACATCTTTATTTTCAAACTCTTCAGTTCTACCACAGCGGATACAAATCAAATGATGGTGATCTGGATGATCATGACTAAGTAATTCAAACCTATTTCCCCCCTCACTTAAATCAAGTTCATTAAGAAAAGTCATCTTAACCAAGAGCTTTAAAGTTCTGTAAATAGTCGCAAGAGATACCTTCTCCCCAGAAATTGTCAATTTGGAATGTACCTCCTCTGCACTGAGATGGATTCCAGAGCCAATCTCTTCAAACAAAGAGAGAACCTTTTTCCTTTGTGGGGTCATTCTTTTGCCGTCTGAACGAAGTCCAGATTCAAAAGGAGAAGGATGGGTACGATAGGAAGAGGGAGGGATCAATATCAGCCTTGTTTTCTCAATAGTCTAGCGTAATGAGAAAAGCATGCAACAAGCAAAATCTTTTATAAGCGTCTTTTAGTTAGCAAAGCTGTCTAAATTTATTAAATGATTTATATTTAAATCAGAAAAAATGAAATTGAAAATGGATCAATTTTTAAGAAAAAATTCCACCTCCAAGGAACTTAATAATAATAGATTATCAGAAGATGAAACTCTACTGCTTATATTAGATGTGCAACAAAAACTTATAAGTAATATTAAAGGAAATCAACTATTAATATTTAACATAAAAAAGCTTATAGATACATGCAATTTGCTTAATGTTCGTATCGCCATTACAGAACAAAATCCACTCAAGCTTGGCTTGACTTTAGAATCAATATTAGACAATAATAAATACCCTAAATTTGAAAAAATGGAATTCAGCTGTACCGAGAATAGGAACTTCATAAACTATATAAATGAAGAAAAATTTAAAAATATTATAGTTTGTGGAATTGAGAGTCATATATGTATCCTTCAGACATCGATTGATCTTTTAAAAAAAGGGTTCAATATACTTATTCCAAGGGATGCTATCGGAAGTAGAAATGAAATAGATAATGATACTGCCTT
>QCIQ01000025.1 GCA_003216595.1 Prochlorococcus sp. AG-402-M18 | reverse complement strand
CAGTAATAGCTTTTTTGATCAAATACATATTAAATTCAAAATTCAACTTTTATCTCCTTTTTGAATTAAAATATAATCATTAGTAGCGATTAGAAAGTTATGTTTAAATGTCTTCTTCTTTGTGTTTGCTCGGTTCTCTTTCTCTTTTATTCGCTACCAGCTTATTCAGCTTTGGATTATGGAAAGCAAACCTTGATAGGCGCTGATTTCTCTAACATCGATTTAAAAGGTGCGACATTTTATCTAAGTGATCTCCAAGATGCTGATTTTTCAGGTAGTGATCTTCAAGGAGCTAGTTTTTTTGATGCAAAGCTTGAAAACGCCAATCTAAGTAATACAAATATGAGAGATGTAACAATGGATGCAGCTATACTTAATGGTGCAAACCTTTCAAATACCATATTAGAAGGCGCTTTTGCTTATAATGCTAAATTTGAAAACGTTATTATTCAAGGTGCTGATTTTACTGATGTATTGATCGCAAATGATGTTAAAAATAAGCTATGTATTATCGCAGATGGGATAAACAGTGTTACTAATAAAAAAACAAGTGAGACATTGGATTGTTAGTAAAAAGTATGCTTGTTAAAAATAATATTAATCACTCTAAATATATTTTCTGGATTTCAGTTTTATTAATATGGTTTATCTCCACCTTAATTGATCGGATTTGGTGGAATTTGTATGGCAATACTCCTTCATGGGATCAGGCTGATTATCTCAATAGTGCCCTTGAGCATGCCCGTGCACTCTCTTTATTGGGGGGAGATGGAGTTTCAGATTTTCGTTCTTTACTAGATAAGTCTCCAAAGATTCCTCCTTTGGCCTCAATAATCAATGGAGTCGTAATGACTGTGTCTGGTGATGACCCTCATAATGCTGCCTGGTCCTTAAGTTTCTGGAATGGATTTTTTATCTTTAATATTGCTTCATGGGGACTTTATTTGAGAGAAAAAAAATTTGCGCTTTTTTGTGTTCTTATTAGTGCATTCTCTCCTTTCTTATTTCATTTAAGAACTGATTATGTATTGGAGCTGCCTTTGATCTCCGCTATTACATTTTATTTGTTTCATATGGGAAGGTGGAGTGATAAATCAATTGGAGGTAAATGGATTCAATTGTTAATCGCTACTTTTGCATGCGCTTCTTCTTTGTTGATTAAGCAGAGTTCTTTATTAGTTATAATACCTTCTTTATTATTTATTTTTATTCTTTCTTTTAAAAGAGATAAAAAATTTAGATTACAATTTTTTTGCTTTGCCCTTTTAATATTTTTAGCAATCTTACCTTGGTTTTATCATAATTGGATAATGATATTAAGTGGAACTTATAGGGCTGTCTTTGAATCAGCAGCGATAGAGGGTGACCCTTCTATCTTAGGTTTCAAAAGTATTTTTTGGTACTTCCCGTATTTAGATAATCATTTTGGAAGTTTTATTTTCTTTTTTGGCTTTTCAGGAATAATATTTTCTTTTTTGACCTATGTAAGATCTTTTAGATCTAAATCAGGATTAGTAGATATTTTAAAAAACAATAATTATAAATGGATATGGATTTGGTTTAATTTCATAACATGCTGGACTTTTACAACTTTCATTCCTAATAAGGACGAAAGATATATTGCATGTACAATACCATTAATTATTTTACTGTTAGCACTTGGATTTTCTAAGTGGAGTGATTGGCTAGACAATTATTTTAAATTTAAATCTTATGGTTTATTATTGATTCCTTCTATAAGCTTTTTATTTTCCAATCCTATTAATAGATTTAACACTTTAGGAAATATTCCAAGTAAATATTATCCTGTTAAAGATATTATTTCGATAGTCAGATCGAATCAGAGTACCGATGAAAAAGAAACAATTATTGTTGTTCCCAGCACTCCTGATATTAATCAGCATAATGTAAGCTATTTTGGGAGAATACAAGGTGGAAATATTTTAGGCAGACAACTTGGGCAATCTACTTTGCATATAGAACCTGTTCTTAAATATTCTAATTGGATTATTTTGGCTGAGGGAGATCAAGGCTCAGTTACAAGTAATTCAATAGCACTAGATAAAGCGATTAGAGATAGTTCTCTTTTTACACAAGTTCGTAAATTTCCTAGAGAAAATGAAGGAAGTTATTCTTTATGGAAGCGAAGTTCAAGTTCACTTAAGCAAAATGATTTTCATAGTAGATTTATTGAACTAGCAAAGGGAATGGAGAAAGGTCCATTGGGCATTAAATTGATTTTTGATGAAATAGAAATAGAACATATGCTTGATGGTCATTTTAAATATCAAAGTATAGTTAGAGATATGGCGTTATCCAAAATAAGTTCAGACCCCGAAAATGTTGAATCTTTATGGTCCTTATCTCTTTTGAAGATATTGTCGAATAGGCCTTCAGAAGCAGATAGTTATTTAAGAAATTTGGAAATTTTGTTGCCTAATAATCCTTGGCCAAGTGCTTATAGATCTATAGTTAACTTTGCCTCTTGGAATTTTTGGAAGGCATCCTTAATAGCAGATAAAGCTAATAAGAGAAATCCAAATTACTTTCTAAAGAGTTTGGGTGATACTACGGCACTCTTTCGAGGAGCCTTTTGG
Source organism: Prochlorococcus sp. AG-402-M18 (assembly GCA_003216595.1). GTDB lineage: Bacteria > Cyanobacteriota > Cyanobacteriia > PCC-6307 > Cyanobiaceae > Prochlorococcus_B. The sequence continues at coordinate 12,081 of QCIQ01000025.1, read as the reverse complement.
CGCCTTAAGTCAGCTTCAAATAGTGTTCCGAATGCAATTAAAAATATTGATGAAGCTTTAAAATAAAATAAAGAAAAATAAAAGTAGAAGTTAAGAAAAGTAGAAGTTTAAGACAAAATTTTAATCTTTAGCTGCAGGATTCAAAGTTGGTCTCTTTCAAATGTTTTTGTTATTTCTTTTAGAAATTCAACTATTTGGATATTTGTGTACCCAAGCTCAGTTCTAAGCCCTTTGCATGAAGAGGTGATCTCTTTCCAAATGTCAGCTCTTACAATTGCTTCTCTGTCTTTTAAGTAACGCTCTTCTTTCATTTTGAGTTGGTTAAATAATGTTTGGGTTGCAAAGCTTTTAAGAAAAACAATCAAATAAATCTTCAAGATTTACCAGGTTGATTCGATTGATATCAGATCAGTATCTTAAAAATCTAAAAAACACGTTAACGAAAAAATAAAATAATCATGAGAATTGTGGCATTCTTGTGGATATGAAATATTTGATTTACTTATCTTTGTAGACGCAGAAATAAAACATTTTTAAGGTTCTTTGACTTGTTAACCTAGCATTTTGTTTTATTTATCATATAGCAGGGGCAGGAGTATAATTAAAACCCTCCAAACTCCCCAGTAAAGAACGGAGAGTGGGGGATTCGAACCCCCGATGGAGTTGCCCCCATGCTAGTTTTCAAGACTAGAGCCATAAACCACTCGACCAACTCTCCACTTAAAATTTTACCTTATTAGCTTCTAAATCTTAAAAACTTTGCTCAAACATCATTTTCATCTCTCTTCCTATTGATTCAGTTTCAAGGAGGATCCCTCAAGAACCTTTAAAAATTTCAGAACCTATAGTTTCTCTGTATGCATAAATTTCAATGAGATTATTTGTGCAATAATTTTAGGCATTGGTAAATCACATTCATGGCAAGTAACAAGAGCCCACAATCTCGTTTCCTTGGAGACCTTCCTATGGAGGGTGGTATTAGTCAAAAAGAGAAATACCGTTATGTAGCACATTTGATGTTCTTTATTGGATGCGCTCTATTTTCCTTTGGAATCTGGGCTCTTTCAGGATTTACGGCTTCAAGTGGGGCATCAGGACCATTCCCTTTCTAAAAAGGTGTCTTATCTGCGATTAATTTGAATTAGTAAACTTAAATAAATAACTATTGAATCGATAACTTACTGATAGTGTTTTCTCTGTCTTCCATCAGTGTTAGGAGCCACTTTGAACCTAGTGCTCTAGAAATACTTCTGTTTTTGAGTAGTTGACAAATTCTTTTATAAAGTTTGTCTGATTCAATATTGGAATTGAACCATTTTTCGAACTTCAGAATTTCATCAGAATTTTTACAAGCTCTCAGTTGATCGATAAGTGCATCATTAGTATTCGTGCCATTTATGGTTAATGGTTTATTAGTCGTTGTCATTTAAATTTTAAGAAACACAATACCTATTTAATAGTTAGCCAAATTTTTTCATTTGGACAATTATCTTTAAAACTTCTTTGAAAAATAAACCTAATTTATTAGTTCAGTAACTTTCCCCGGTGTATATGGAAATTCAAGTACTCAATAATGATTAACTCCACTTAAGATGGTTTAGCAAGCGGGAGTAAGCATTTATCAGAATCGCAACCTGCTGGGCCTGCTTCAGTAAGCTCCCCTTGATCATATCGACTAAGTGCATTAAAGAAATCACAACTGTTTCTTCTTTTTATGACTTCCGATTGCAATTTTGTGTAGCATTCTTCGTCAATAGGTTCAAAAGGAAGTCTGGGGAAGGTTGCATTTGCATCAAACCTTGCTAGCAAGGCAGCTGAAATGTAACCTTTATTTTCATTGATTGAGTCATGCAGAGCTTTAGCTAAACCATCTATCTCATTTTCTCTGAATTCAATTGTCGCAGAGGTGTTGTGGTCTGTGTAGTTTGTTTGAACTTGCATATAAAAATCAAATTGTGCAAGGGCTGAGAAGTTATTGATATCTATTTCATCCGCGCCAGGTATGTTTGCCCAACTTACCTCAGTAGGAATTTCAACTAGCCACTCAGTGCATTTTGGGTCAAATGGATTGTCTAGTAGTTTTCCATTTTCATCTTTATCTGACTGAGAAGGAACGATTGTGTATCCATAATCCATGCAAGCTAAAGCGACTGGATCGTTCTTCCTGAAAGTAATTCTTCTTATAAAACGCTGAGCTTTTGGAGGATGCCAACCTGGTGAAGCCCCTGTCAGAAGACTTTTCGTGCCCGCAGGTTGAACTGTTGTACAACGACTTGGACGGCGAATATGATGTCTATCACAATAATCAAATACTGTATCGTTGACGATCTTCCTCCATCGACTCAGAAAAGTAGCTTCTTTGAGTTTAAAATCCTTTCCTTCTTTTGTCTCAGGTCGTCCGGCTTCCCACCATTTTAACCATGGAGTTCCAAAGGCATGAACAAAAAAGTCAAAAAGTCCTGTGAAACTGACCCCAACAATGGGATCCCATTCACGACTTTTTCTATATCGTTCTACTTCGAATCGATGATTAAGGAGGCAAGCAACTGATAAAGCTGCTGCTTTAAATGCATCTTCTTGTTGATTTAAGTCTAATGGATCAATTTGATTAAGATGGATCTCTGCGAGATTACAGTGAAAATCTGAACCTAGAATCTCTCCGCAAGGATTAAGACCATACCTACTGAGTCTGTGAAAAAGTTCTTTTTCATCAAATGGACCGTAATTTGATTGAATCCATTTGGAGGCTTCTTCTTTCCCTTGGTCGCAATAGATATCTATAAATTCTTTCCTGAGTTCTACTGTTGAAAGTATGTCCGCATTTGAACGAGCAATTGCTTCTGGTGCAAATTGGATAGCTCCCTCACCTGAATGAAATTGTTTAGTAACGGCATCGATAAGAACTGCTAATTCAGGTTTGGTATGGTAAACACGAGTATGGTTGGCCATTCTTAATGCATCCTTCTCTGGGTCAATACTCCAATTGCCATCCGAGTCTTGTTTCCATAAATTTTCTTTAGCACCAGCCGCTTCTAAATCTTGTGCAGAAAATTGACGCATACCTGCACTTCTTCTGATATTGCCAGCAACGATTGTGACGGCTGCTTCGTCGATGAGAAGACAACATTCAATTGAAGTTAGTTTCCTTCCTAAGGCTTTGTTTAAAAGATTTGCTACGCGAGGATATAAATCTTTGAGTTTTACAGGGTTCGCCATACCTCCGAAACCTTTGAGTGATTCACCCGCTGGCCTTACATCTTTTAAATCAATAGATACATTAATAACTCTAGAATTAAAACTTTTGTCACTGCTTAATTCAAGGATTTTTTGATAGCTATCAACCCATCCACGTCTACTGTCCCCAACTTTTATAAGTATATTATTGTCTTCAATAGTGAATGTAGTCTTTTCATTTCTTTCTTCAGAAGCAGTTAATCCAATATCTGAAACATTTTCAATATTAATTGTATTAATAACCTCTGGTAGTTGATCAATCAAGTGAGGTTCAATTATTGCACCAGTTCCGCAACCCATCATGGCTAAGTCCATCATAAGTCCAAAGGCTTGCCAATCAACCAGATTTGTTGAGGTGCAATTGTAGGCTCCAGAAAAATTCTTTTCTTTCTCAATCCATTCTGTTCCGCCTATCCATAGCCATCTACCAGAGGGCAGAGCTTTTTTCTCTTGTTGCATTCTTTGCATTAAATTTATTTCTGCTTCGTTTAGTCCCCCAAGTTTTTTTAGACCAGCCAGGTTCCTTGTATTTACTTGTTCCCAGCTTTCGCGACCTGCTGGAAGCTTTCTGCTATAAGTTCTGTAAAAGACAGGATTAGCTGCAGGTGCAGTTATTGGAAAATCAGTAGTAACATTTTTTTGACCCGATGCTGAATTATTGGTTTCGGGCTGGCTTGTTGCGATTGTCAAAATCTTTGTGTCCCTTTGGTAATTACTACGGTAACGCCATGTATAGCGTTAGCAAGTTTTTTTAACACCATCTACAGGGCTCCAAAGAAAAAGCAAATTTTTTCTTTTAGTGATGAAGAGAGCACCGGAACCAGAACTCATGCAAATCCCTTCGCAGGTAAGGGCTTATGCGGATGCTGATTTCTCTAGGAGTGATTCTATGGTTGTCAAATCGCTTGAAACATATTTAATAAAATCAGGAAGAACCCTTAATCAAAATGATTTAATTCTTGATATGGCATGTGGGCCAGGAAATATTGCAGAGAGAATTGCCAAGAATTGGCCCTTTGTAAATGTTGTAGGAATTGATGGCTCAATGGAAATGTTGAATGAAGCAGAAAAAAAACTTTCTGAAAGTCTGAGGAAGAATCTCTCTTATGAATTGATTGACATTAATTCGATAGCCTTGGGTGATATACATGTTTCTTTTAAAGCTGATGTCCTAGTAAGTAATAGTGCCTTACATCATTTTCATGACCCTTATTGTTTTTGGGGTGCATCAAAAAAACTTGGTAAAGCAAAGTGTATTCATATTCATCGTGATTTAATAAGGCCTGCTTCTGTTGAAAAAGCATTTGAGCTAAAAGAAAAACATCTTTCAAATTCTCCAGAAATTCTAAAAGACGATTTTTATGCATCTCTCAAGGCATCATTTACAGTTGAGGAGGTATCTCAACAGCTAGTCGATGCAGGGTTATCTCAATTAGAGGTTTTTCAAGTTGATGAGCTTTATTTTGAGATTATTGGGTGTATTTAATCTTTTTCCTGAACTATTGAACAACCAAAAACAATAATGAAATCAACTTCCCAAGACAAAACTAATTTAGATCCAAATTTAGAAGAAGAGCTAACTATATCTTTAAGTACTGAGGTTGGTAAAAGAAGAAATTTTGCGATTATTTCCCACCCTGATGCAGGTAAAACCACTTTGACAGAAAAACTTCTACTTTATGGCGGAGCTATTCAACAAGCAGGAGCAGTAAAAGCAAGAGGAGAACAGAGAAAAGTTACCTCTGACTGGATGGAGCTTGAAAAACAAAGAGGCATATCAATCACATCAACTGTTTTACAATTTGCTTATAAAGAAAAGACCATTAATTTATTAGACACCCCTGGTCACCAAGATTTTTCGGAAGATACGTATAGGACACTTGCCGCTGCTGATAATGCTGTAATGCTTGAGGATGCAGCGAAAGGACTTGAACCTCAAACAAGAAAGCTTTTTGAGGTTTGCAGAATGCGTAAAATACCAATTTTTACGTTCATCAATAAGATGGATAGGCCGGGTCAAGAACCCCTGGAATTATTAGATGAGATTGAGTCTGAATTAGGATTATTAACTTTTGCAGTCAATTGGCCAATAGGAAGTGGAGAGCTTTTTAGAGGAGTTGTTGAGCGAGCAACCAAAGAAGTTGTTTTATTTTCTCGAGCGGAAAGAGGGAAGCAATCCAGTGAAATAAGGTTGAAAATTAATGATCCTGAACTTAAGAATTTAGTAGAAGAAGAACTATTGACAAAAGCACTTGAAGAGATTGAGATCCTTGATGAAGCTGGTTGTGACTTAAATCAAGAATTAATATTATCTGGAGAATTAACCCCTGTGTTTTTCGGGTCTGCAATGACCAACTTTGGGGTTAGGCCATTTTTAGATAATTTTCTTGAGCTATCTCAGGGACCCGTTGCTCGAAATAGCTTTGATGGACCTATCATTCCTACAAGAGAATCTTTCAGTGGATTTGTATTTAAATTACAAGCAAATATGGATCCAAAACATAGAGATAGAGTTGCCTTCGTGCGGGTATGTAGTGGAAGATTTAAAAAAGATATGACAGTTCAACACGCTAGGACAGGTAAACAAATCAGGCTCTCAAGGCCACAAAAGATTTTTGGTCAAGATAGGGCCGTTGTTGATGATGCTTATCCTGGGGATGTTATTGGTTTGAATAATCCAGGGATGTTTTCAATTGGAGATACATTATTTATTGGACCTAGAGTTGAATTTGAGGGGATTCCATGTTTTAGCCCTGAAATATTTAGCTGGTTAAGAAATCCAAATCCTTCAGCTTTTAAGAACTTTAGAAAAGGTGTTAATGAATTAAGAGAGGAAGGAGCAGTCCAAATCCTTTACGATAAAGATCAAAGTAAAAGAGATCCAATTTTGGCCGCAGTTGGTCAGCTTCAGCTTGAGGTAGTACAACATCGACTTGCTAGTGAATATGGAGTTGAAACTAGACTTGAACCAATGGGTTATCAAGTTGCTAGATGGGTAAAAGGTGGATGGCCGGCTTTAGAGGAGGTTGGGAGAATTTTTAATTGCAAAACGGTTCAGGATGCTTGGCTTAGGCCAGTACTGCTTTTTAAAAATGAATGGAATTTAAATCAGTTAAAGGAAGATCATCCTGAAATGGAATTAAACTCAGTTGCTCCGGTTGTCAGTGGTGTTGATCCTGTTTCCCTTTAAAGTAGATTAATATCTTATTAATAAAGAGAGTTCATAAATCTTTTTTTGGAAAATCTATGGATCCTGGTACTAATTCACAATCAAATTCAAACTCACAAGATCCATATTTTTTACTTGGAATAAATGAGGGTGCAAGTTTTGATGCTATTCAAGAAGCAAGGGATAAAAAGTTAATTGAAGCTGGAGATGACCAAATCACTAAAGCAAAAGTAGAAGCTGCTTATGATTCGTTACTAATGGTAAGTCTTAAGTCAAGACAACTTGGTAATGCAAGTAACGAGGCAATCACTGCATCAAAGAAAGAAAATGAAGCAAAGAAAGTTGGTGAAATAGGACCTGGTTCTCTTCTCACTAGGTTGAAGAATTTAAATCTTCCTAAAGACGAGGCATCAAAATCTAATTTTTTACCAAGCTTAGATTTGCCCTCTGGGCAAGAATTAAATATAAGGATTTCTCTTGGGATATTGGCTTTTTTACTTGTTTTAATTGTTCCTTCTGAAAGTGTTGAATTAATACTTTCATTCTCAACAATAGGTTTATTTATTAGTCAGTCTCGTAGAGGTAGGAATTTCTTTACCTCTATCCTCTGGTGCATTCTTCTTCTTAGTATTGGACTCCTGTCTGGTTCATTACTTTTGGGTGGCGCTCAATCATTTATTGATAATGCTGGATTATTGTCTTCAGACAAATTTGAGGCGATACCCGCAGTATTTTTGCTTTGGTTAGGAGTGATTTTCCTTGATTAATCCTTTAATCGATTAAAGATATCAACTCATCCTCTTTAACAAGATAAACATTTTTGCAGAATTGACATGTAAGTTCTGCTTTCCCATCCTTTTTTATCATTTCCTGAAGCTCTTCTTTTCCCAATATCTTCAATGCTGATAGGCTTCTTTCCCTTGAGCATCTGCATTTAAAACGAACTTCTTGAGATGTGCTAATAATATCTGAATGTGATTGATCAAGATCAGGAAAAATTTCTTCAATTAGAGAAACAAGGTTAGTCCTTTTTTGGTTTAATAATTCACTAAAAGAATTAATTTCTTTACATCGATCTTCAAGTAGGGCTATCAAAGAATAGTCCCGTTCTGCTTTGGGTAGTATTTGTGCTAAAAGTCCTCCGCTACAAACTATTCCATCCTGATTAATTCTTTCTCCAACAAACACAGCTGATGGAGTTTGTTCTGAATGTAATAAATAGGAAGCGATGTCTTCACCTATCCCTCCATTAATTAATTCAACCGTGCTGTTATGTGGCTCACCTTTCCCATCGTCTCTAATAACGTGAAGATAGCCAATACCTGTAGCTTTTTTAAAATCAAATGTATAGTTATTGTTTTTATTTTTAATTAGGTCTAATTCAAGACTTGGATCGCCAACGTAACCTCTCACACTTCCATCTCTACCCGCATCAATAGTTAATCCTTTTAGTGGTCCATTTGAGCTTACCCTCAAAGTCACCCTTCCATGATTTACCTTCATTGAGCTTGCAAGCAAGAGGCTTGCACTCATAGCCCTACCTACAATTGCAGAAGTTAAATATGAAAGAGAATGTCTTTCTTTTGCTTCTTTTGTTGATTCAGTTGTTGATACGGCGACTAGCCTGATTCCTCCTTTCGCAGCAGTAGCTCTAACTAGTAAATCTGTCATTGATTAGTTGAATTGTTTACTCAGGGATAAGTTGACCATTGTTCAACTCATAATTGTCGGTATTTAAATTTTTAAAAAGTTCTGGTTCATGTGTAACTATTAGAATAGTTTGCTTGTCTTTAAGCTTTGCGAGTAATTCTATAATTCCGTTTCTCACTGACCAATCTAAACCTGCTGTTGGCTCGTCTAATAAAAGTATTTTTGGACTCCTTAATAATTGAACAGCAATAGCTAGTCGTCGTTGTTGCCCTCCACTAAGAGATTCTGGCGGCTTCTTTAAATCTAAGTTGATCAACCCCACTTTTGTGAGAGCTGAAATTTGTTCTTCAGTCGTTAACCTCCTATGTCCAAGATATAATTCTTTAGCTACTGATAGTCCAAGAAAATATCTTTCTGGAAATTGAAAAACTAATCCACATAACCACCTGCGCTGATGTGCATTTAGAGTTTTGTTGAACCATGTTATCTCTCCTTTTTGATATCCTGATAGACCGCTGATGATTTCTACCAATGTAGTTTTTCCACTTCCACTGGGTCCTCTAACTATTGTGATTTTTCCAGGATTTGATTTTAAACACAAATCTCTAAGGATTGGTTTCTCTGCTGTTGAGGGATGGTAATAAATATTTTTTAAACTAAGCATTATTTTTTATTGAGGCTTTGATCAATTAAATAAAGATTTTTCAATTTTCTTTAATCAATTTACATTAGATTATGGTTGATATCTTTTAGTTTTTCTTTTTTAAGATCTATTTTTTATGGAAGTTCGATTTCGTGAAGTTGATCCTTTCAATTGTTGGATATGGCTTAGATATTCAGATGTCCCAAGTAAGGGAGAAAAAGAATATGTTGATGGTATTTTTGATTCTTGGTATGTGCTAGGCAGACTTGGGGGATTTAATTCTGAAAATTTGCAAACGCACGAAATGGGTTCTGATGTCAGTTGGATGAGCTATGAAAACGACGATACATCTTCTAGTCTTCCATCATTAATGCATAATCTTGGAGAATTTGAATTTAATGAGTGTTGGGCTAGATGTTGGGTTGATTTAGGTACTTCTGACCTCATCGCAATTGATGTTTTAATAAATGTACTAAAACAAATGGATGTTGATGTTGTAAAAATAGAGGAATTAATTATCGGAGGAGTAAATCAAGATTGGCCAGTAGAAGAACATCCTGACGCAATTTTTTCTTCAACAGATTAATTTTCTATGGCTGAGAAAAGAAGATTATTTATAAATCCAAATCGATTAAGTGATGAAATCGATTCAAATGGAGAGTTGAGATTGACCTCTAGTGAATCACATTATTTATCTAGGGTTATGAGGATGAGATCGGAAGATCTTTTAGAGGTTATTGATGGCAAAGGTCATCTTTGGAACGCAAAAATTGTTGAAAAAAAAACTATAAAACTTACCAATGGTTTTGATAAACCTCTTCAAGTCGTTTCAAGAGAGAGACCCTTAATAGGTATTGCTGTAGTTATTCCTAAAAAGGGGTTTGAAAACTTTTTGCAAATGAGTTGTGAGATAGGAGTTGACATTATTCAACCATTAATTTCAAAACGATCAGTAGTTAAAGAATGCAATAACGAAAAAATTATTAGATTTAAAAAAATTATTCATGAAGCCGTTGAGCAATCTGAAAGACTCTGGAGTCCAGAACTAATGCAGGCATTAACATTTCCCAATTGGATAAATGATTTGCCTTCCGAATCTAAAATCGGATTTGCTACAACACGTATTCAAAACTTACAAGATTGTGTGGATTGGTTAAAAGAAATACCACCAAAAGTCAATCAAGTTTGGGTGGTTGTTGGGCCAGAGGGAGGCTGGAATAAAGATGAAGAAGCATTAGCTTTTGACTTTGGTTTATCTGGTGTATCTGTGGGAGAAACTATTTTGAGGACATCAACAGCTGCCGTAAGTGCCTGTCAGCTAATGATTTCATGGAGAAGACTTAAATCATCCCTTTAAGATTGAATATCTTTGATCAGAAAACCGTCTATTGTTTAGAAACAGGCATGCTGATTAGGAACAATGGCTAACTTTTCTTTTGTTAGCGGTATATGGATTAATGCTTTTTTGATTAATTTCTTGTTGATTTTTTTGGGACATAGGCTTCCATTTTTAACTAAAAAAGGTTGGATTCATGCTGGAATACTTGGAACACTTTTATTAGGATCTATTGGTTGGAATGGTTGGATATCAGTTTGTGTATATCTCTTGTTGGGAACTTTAGTTACAAAAATTGGATACAAAAATAAGGCTTCCCGAGGGATTGCAGAATCAAGAGGAGGTCAACGTGGCCCTGAAAATGTATGGGGGTCTGCAGCAACAGGTTGCTCACTCGCCTTATTAAGCTCTCTTTGGCCAAATTTTTTAAATTTATTCATGGTAGGTTTTGCTTCTAGTTTCAGTGCAAAACTTTCCGATACTTTTTCAAGTGAAATTGGCAAAAGATTTGGTAAAAGAACTTTTCTAATTACGACTTTAAAGCCAGTATCACCAGGAACAGAGGGGGCAATAAGCCTTGAAGGTTCGTTGGCTGGTTTGTTTGGAAGTTTTATCATGACTGTGTTTATGCTTAATCTATCGATCATTTCTGGACTATCTGTTGCTTTTATAGTCTTCTTCTCTGGCTATTTAGCAACTTTTTTGGAAAGCTATATAGGAGCAGTTGTGCAAAATCAGATCGATTGGATGACTAATGAGTTAGTTAACTCTATACAAACATCCATAGCCGCTATTATTTCTATCTTTTTATATTTGAATTTTGCTTGAAATATTTATTTTAAATCAGCCCAATTTTTTAGTGCTGTCCATTCTCTAATTTGTTCATAAATCCATTTATGTCCCTTAGTATTCAGATGTATTCCATCTGATGAGAGTAATTCTTTAAATGATAATAAGTTGATCATTTTTTCATGGATAGATAAAAACGGGACATTTAATTCTAAGCAAGTTTCTTCAATTTTATTTTCATACTTAGAACAAGCTTGATTTGAATACCAAAGACATTCTGCAAAAGGCATTGACTCTTCATTAACAGGTGTTAATCCAAGAACCATTATATGTACTTCATTTTTAATTTCGTTTACTAATTGTTTTAATCCAAATTTAAAAGCATCTTCGGAAAGTTGGGGCCTGCCATCTTTTCTTCCAATTCTAGCTGTATCATTTAATCCAATTGATAGCAAAATACCTTCAGGAACTTTTCTCCTTAACTCCCCCCTTGTTGCCCACTCATTCTTATATCTTATAGCAACTTTCTCTAATCCATCTCCTCTTACTCCAAGGGGATAAATAATAGGGGCTCCATCTATATTTAACCAGTTTTGTCTTAATCTTTCAGACCATCCTCCTCCCTCTAGATCACCCCATCCGTAAACCCCACTATCTCCAATAATGATTAATTTTTTCTGATATTTATTCATAAGTAGATAACTTGAATAAAATAACTAACTAATCAAATTATTAGTTGAATTCTTTAACCAATAATTTTGAGAAGTATTAAATAAAAATTCTCCTGAGATGGTTAATAAAGAGAAAGTAGAAGTTATTATCATGACTTGCGCCCAATCGAATGAGCTGAGTGATTCCTGTAATTGCCATCCTAATCCTACTCCTCCGACGGCACCTATAATTGCTGTTTCCTTTAGAATTACATCACTTCTGTATGCTCCATAAGCTAAGTAACTATTACTTTGGGGGGCTAAAATTCCATAAAGCGTTGCTGATTGCTTGCTTGAACCATTGCTTTTAATCGCTCGATAAATACATTTTTTTTGATTTAGTATGTTATCTGTAAGTAATCTTCCCATGACACCCATATGTGTAATTCCTAGTGATAATGCGGCTACCGATATATTAGGATTAGTAAAAAGAAGAATAAGTATAATGGTCAATGGAGGAGGCATTAATCTAAAGAAGATCCAAATAAGATTTTGAACTTTTAGAGAGAATTTACCTGGGAATAATATTAGTAAAAGGGGAGGCGTCCCT
>QCIQ01000024.1 GCA_003216595.1 Prochlorococcus sp. AG-402-M18 | reverse complement strand
GCCCCTTGAAGAGATTCAATTGCTGAAGCTTCAACTGCTTCATCAGCCATCTCAACAAAAGCAAAACCTCTTTTGCGTCCTGTATCTCGTTCTAAAGGTAAAGAACAATTTGCCACCTCCCCAAAGGGAGAAAACAATTCAATGACATCTTCCTGCTCAGCGCGGAAGGGTAAGTTGCCGACAAAAATACTCACTTGAAAATTGGACTGAAAATAAAATGTAACTAATAGGCTACGAATAGCCAAAATTAATAACTCTAAATTGAGTTATCAACAAACACTTTAATACCGAAAGCCCTCAAAAAGATTTAAAACTATTTTTTTACTTAAATAATTTCTCTCGCCACAAAACCAGTTGTTCCTGAACTCTCTCAAATCCAGTACCTCCATCACTCAAACGCGACTCAACCACACTTGAAGGCAAAAGTTTTTCATAAATATCTTTTTCAAAAAATTTGTGAAATGTTTGCCATCTTTCTAAAGGAATATCTTTCAATAAAACCCCTTCCTCCAAGGAAGTTTTAACAATTCGACCAACTAATTGATAGGCCTCTCGAAATGGAATGTTCTTGGATACTAAATAATCCGCAACATCAGTAGCATTTGAAAAGTCAGATGAAACAGCATGATTGAGTCTTTCTTTTCTAAACATCAAACCTTCTTCAAAAAATATTGAAATTGCAACCAACGAATTCTTAACTGTTTTCACACTATCAAAGATTGCTTCTTTATCTTCTTGAAAATCTTTATTGTAAGCCAAAGGTAATCCTTTGATCATGGTTAACATTGCTTGTAAATGTCCAAATACTCTTCCTGACTTACCCCGAACAAGCTCTGGAACATCAGGATTCTTTTTTTGAGGCATAAGACTACTTCCAGTAGCACATCTATCTGTTAATTGAATAAATGCAAACTCTTCAGATGCCCATAAAATTATTTCTTCAGATAATCTACTTAAATGAGCCATAATTAACGCTGACGCTCCTAAAAATTCCACTACAAAATCTCTATCACTTACAGCATCTAAGCTGTTAGAATAAATATCTTGAAAGTGCAATTCTGAAGAAGTAATCTTTCTATCTATAGAAATAGAAGTACCAGCTAAAGCAGCTGCTCCAAGTGGAGAAATATTAACTCGTTTTCTTACATCTTGTAATCTATATCTATCTCTTTGCGCCATTTCAACATATGCCAATAAGTGATGAGCTAAAGACAAAGGTTGTGCTCTTTGTAAATGTGTATAACCAGGAATAAGTGTATGAAGATTTTTCTCTGCTAATAAAAAAAGAGATTTTTGAAAACGCTCCAAATCCATATCAATTTCATCAATACGCTTTCTTAGCCATAATCTTAGATCTGTTCCAACTTGATCATTGCGACTACGGCCAGTATGAAGTTTTTTTCCTACAGGGCCTATCAAATCTATTAATTTTTTTTCTACTGCAAAATGCACATCTTCATCTGAAATTACAGGCTGAAATAAGCCATCAGAAGCCTCTTTTCTAATCTGTTGAAGACCATTTTCTATTTTAATAGCCTCTTCATTAGTAATAATCCCTTGAATTCCAAGCATACGTGCATGGGCAATTGATCCATCCAAATCTTCGTCTAGCAAACAAATATCAAACTCAATTGAAGCATTAAATTTTTCTATAAAAGGATTAAGTCCTTTATCAAATCTCTCGCTCCAAGTTTTGCTCAATGCTTTTTCCAAATTACTAATACAAATAAAGCAAAAGTATTCGAAATTGTCAGGAAATTTACTGAGTTAATTCAGGAAGCATTCATTCTTCATTGACTTTTAAAACCACCATTGATGCATCATCTTCAAGATGATGATGACTCACTCCAACAAAACCATCTAATCTTTCAAAAAGTTTGTTTAATATTTGTTTAGCCCCTAAACCTTCCCTAGCAAACTTATCTAAAAAAGTTATCAAACGATTTTCATCAAAACGTTCTCCTGATACACCAGGTGCCTCAGTAACGCCATCAGTGTAGTAGAGAAGAACATCACCAGGCTGAAGAAATATCTCTCCACACCCATATTCAGCTTCAGGTTGAAGACCTATCAATAAGCCAGGAGCATCTAATCTATTAATTGATTTTGACTTTGCGCTCCAAAGCAAAGGAGGGTTATGCGCTGCATTAGCAAAACGTAATTTTCTTGATTGCGCATCAAAATCTGAATAAAACAAAGTTACAAACCTATGGGATTGAGCCAAATCTTCAAGAGCTAATTGATTCAAGTCATACAAAATAGAATCAGGGGGTAATCCTGTTAAAACTTCCGCTCTAAGCATGCCTCGTAACATAGTCATCAATAATCCAGCAGGCACACCTTTACCCATAACATCACCAATCACGAAAGCCCAACGTCCTTGTGATTTTGCTGTTTCATTTAAATCTGGGCGAGTAGGCATAAAATCGTAATAATCACCACCTACTTGAAAAGCTGGCCTACAGCAAGCAGCTAATTCAACACCTTCAATGATTGGACATTGATCAGGTAATAATTGTGATTGAATTTCAGCGCCAATACTGATTTGTCTATCAACTTTTTCATGATTACGAATTACCTGAAATATGACATCATTTTCAATTGCTACTCCAGTCAGATCAGCAACTATTTGAACATGTTTTCGATGAACATTGCTTCCAAAAACAATCTCTTTTTTATCAAATGCATACAATCGACCTCGCTGTCTTCCTCGAGAAACTATCGATGTAGCAATCACATTAGAAGAATCAAAATGTCTTTGTACCAAACGATCTAACATTGCAATATTCTTTTCCTGCATCCCAAAACCCGATTTCTTACCTTCCTCTAAAAGAAATAATTGTCTCAAGAGTTCATGATCTTCATCATTAGGAACAATTTGTAATTGTTCACGCCAAAGACTTCCATCATCTTGAAATGGAATTAACAATGATCCTTTAACACCAATTAATTCAGTGACAAGAAGTGGAATAAGTTCAAGAAAACGCTGTAAATTAGTAAAGCTTCGCAAAGCAAAGCTTAATGAAAGCAATAAATCTTGATTTACAATTTGCTCTTGAGAAAGACTATGAACTAAATCTCTTAGAGACTGAGAAACAGCACTTGATAAGTGATTAGTTGGATGATTTTGTTGTTCAGAAATTGGAGAACTTTCTTTCACCATTCTCCAGCAATAAAGAAATTAAAACCTAGCAAAATATCCAAAAGATTTCTAAAAATCATCGAGCAGTTAAAAGTGCCTCAATAAATTCAAAACTATTAAATGGTCGCAAATCCCTAATTTTCTCACCAGCTCCAATAAATCTAACAGGAAGTTTCGCTTCTGATGCAACTGCCATAGCAACACCTCCTCTAGAAGATCCATCAAGTTTTGTCAAGATTACTCCTGTTAATTCTGCTGAATCAGCAAATGCTAGAGCCTGCCTTAATCCATTTTGACCTTGACTAGAATCAAGCACAAGTAAAGATTCAACGTTTGATTTAGGCGCAAGTTTGTCAATGATTTTCCTAATTTTTTTTAATTCCTCCATTAAATTATTTTTTGTTTGTAATCTTCCTGCGGTATCCACTAATAATAAATCTATATTTTTTGATTTACTTGCACCAATCGCATCAAATACTATCGATGCTGGATCAGCATTCTTAGATTCATTTGCAATAACTTCAACCCCTGTTCTCTCTCCCCAAACCTTTACTTGTTGAACAGCTGCAGCTCTAAAAGTATCTGCAGCGGCAATCATTGCAGAGAAACCACTTCTTTTTGCAACACTTGCCAATTTGCCTAAAGTCGTTGTTTTACCCACTCCATTAACACCTACTAACATCCAAATATTTAAGCAACCTTTTTTTGGGGAAAGTAAATCAACTCCACTATCTTTTATTGGCTTTTCTAAAACATTAACTAATTGTTCTTTTAAAAAACGCAAGCCCTCAGATGCTTCAACAACTTCCTCGTTTAACTTACTTCTTAGCGATTCTAAAATTTCATCAGTTGCAGAAACTCCAGCATCTGCTCTAAGTAAAAGCGTCTCTAAATCATCAAGGACTTCAGGAGTAAGTGGATCGTCTCCTAATTTATCTAATAAATCAGTAACAAAACCTTTACGAGTTTTTTCTAATCCTTGTTTTAGCCTACTCAGCCAATCAATTTCATCTAATGAAAATTGATCTATTTTTTTACCTTGTGCGGCTAAAACTTCTGCTGACCAAGTAAAAGTATCATCGAAATCACCTAGCTGAGGCTGCTCTTCTACTTCTAGATCTTGACTAGCTTCATGTATATTTTCAACTAAAATATTTGCTTTAAAATCTTCATTTACATTGTTTTTGGTATTAATTGTTTCTTTTTTCTCAATTTCTTTTTTCAGTAACTCTTTCTCCTCATTTTGCTTTTGCTTTAATTGTAAATAAGCTTGTTTCGCCCAATCTAAAGAAGAATTCTCATTTTCTTTCGTATTAGAAGAGTTCTTGTCAATCTGAGAATAATCGTCTTTCATTTCAAATTTAATATTAAAGTAGAATTTTGAAGTTTTCTTAAAACTCCATTAATCATTCTGCGCCCTTGTTCATCGCTATAACGATTAGCCAAGTTTACAGCTTCATTACAAGTAACAGCAGTAGGGGTCTTAAAATCAGTTAAATCAACCAATGCCAATCTCAAAATATCTCTATCAATTCTAGGCAATCTTTTTAAACGCCAACCTTCCATAACACTATCAAGATTCTTATCAATCTCATCTTGCTTTTCAATTACTAAATTAACACGCTTAAGAGCTAGATCACGTATTTCCTTTTGATCTACTAGTGCTATTAATCTAGGTAATTCAAGACTTTCAGATAAACTATTAAGTATATTCTCTGAGTCAATCAAACAAGTTTTTAGATGATCACGAGCTTTTTTTAACAATCCAGCGTCTTCCTGCAATTCACTATCTACTAATTCCTGATTAGCTTTATCTAATTTTGATGCACATAAATCTAATTGTTCTCGCCAATGTTGAGTTAAAGATTCAATAGCCTTACTAAGTAAACTTTCGATATTCATTTTATTAATATCTTTTATTTTAATTTGTCCTAAAAGCAAAAGAGCTAATTCTCTAGAAATTGATTTTAATTGCATAACTATAAGTCAAAAATGCTTTACGAAGATGATGCTCTTAACTGTGAAAATAGACTAGAAAAAGAAGTATTTGTAGAGTTACTCCTATCATCAGGATTTACAATTCCAGCAGAAATAATTGTCCTAAAGGCATCTTCAACCGATATATCTAAATCTTTAACAGAATCTTCAGGCACTAATGTATACCAACCAGTTGTAGGATTTGGTGCTGTAGGTATAAAAACGCTTAACAAAGGTTTATCTGGTTCAGTTTGAAGGGATGGTCCAACAATACCAGTCACAAAACCAACACTAAATAACCCCTCGCGAGGATATTCAACTAAAACAACTCGGCGAAATCTAGTTGAGTTATCTCTAAGAAAAGTTTCTAAAAGTTGTTTAAGGGTTTTATAAACTGAACCTGCAAGTGGTATTCGTGATAACGTTCCTTCCCCAAACTCAAGTAACCATCTCCCTACAAAATTTCTGGCCATAAGACCTATTAATAAAATACCCAGGAGTGGGACTGTTAAACCCAACGCAAGATTGATCAGATCTTGGAGTAAAGGATTAAGAGTAATAAAAGGATTTAATTGTTTTGGTATTGAAGTTAATATTGCCAGAACAAAGCGACTGACAATCGTAGACAACCAAATAGTGGTAGCTAAGGGAATAACCACCAACAGACCAGCAATAAGGTCATTTTTAAGATCCTGCTGAAGCCTTGAGCCAAGAGTCAGGTCTTCCTTGGGAGAGGACTGCACCAAATAAAGAGAGTCCGAAAAGTGTATATATATACAATCTAACCAAATTCAGTGCATTAATTAAATAATTTAAGCTATTAATAGAAATAAAACATTAAAAGAAAGAACTTGGAGGCCCAAATAAAGTCGCAATTGACTAAAGAACCTTTTTTTTAAAGGTAGAAACATTAATCATGAAAGGCTAACTGTGAACTTAAAAAATTCTATTGATCTAACAAAAAAAATTAAAGAAAAAGCTTTAGAAGAAGGCTTTGATGCTGTAGGAATTGCAAAAGTTCCAGGATCTTCAAGAATCAAACTTCGAACCGCTTCCTTAGAACGATGGCTGCAGGCTGGCCATCAAGCAAAAATGGAATGGATGAACAGCCCAAGAAGAAAAAATATAGAGAACATGCTTCAAGGAGTAAGAAGTGTTCTTGCAGTTGGACTGAATTACTATATAGATTCCGACAAAACACCCAGAGATATATCAATTGCCAGATATGGCTGGGGCCAAGATTATCACAAGGTTATTGAAAAAAAATTAAAAAAAATTGCTAAGTTTTTAGAAACAGAAAGACCAAACTCTAAATGGAAAATATGTATAGATACAAGCGCATTTTTAGACAAAGCCTGGGCCGAAGAAGCTGGAATTGGATGGATAGGAAAACATAGCAATTTAATTAATCCTAAAATTGGTTCGTGGATGTTTCTAGGTCATCTTTTATCTACTGAGGCTTTAGAGCCTGACGAGCCTGCCAAACCTATTTGTGGTGAATGTGAGGAATGTATTGAAGCATGCCCAACCAATGCAATAGAAGAACCCTTTATTATAAATTCAAACAAATGCTTGGCATATCACACATTAGAAAATAGGGATCAAAAATTACCTAAAAATATTATTGATAAAATGGGTAATTGGATTGCTGGTTGTGATATTTGCCAAGAAGTATGCCCATGGAATCATAAAAAAATCCCAAACACATGTGAACCCGATCTTCAGCCATCTGAATGGATATTAAATATAAATAAAAAAGATGCATTGTCATGGAGTGATTCAACATGGAAAAAAAATTTAGATAAGTCAGCTTTAAAAAGGATCAAGCCATGGATGTGGCGTAGAAATATAAATTCAATATCAAATAATGAATAAAAATGAAAAAAATTTCAATTATTTATAAATTGATACTTTGTCTAAGTATATTTGAATCTTTTCTTATCAATGAGTCATCAGCTTTTCTTCCTGAAATAAACGAACCAAATCAACAAGAGTTAGAATCTACTGCTATACAAATTGGTAAGACCGCTATACAACTAATTCAATTTGGTCAAAATGAAGAGGCAATTCAACTTTTAAGACTAGCAGTTAAATTGAATCCTAAAGAAATAGATCTTTGGTCTAGCCTTGCCGAAGCTCAAATCAGATCAAATAAAAATTTTGAAGCATTGTCATCTTTAAATCAAGCAATAAAATTAACACCCAATAAAGAAATCTTATATTTGAGAAAAGCTTCTATATATATGAATCTAAATAATCCAGATAAAGCAAAAATTTATATAAAAAAAGCATTATCTATTAATAAAAAAAATGAGAAAGCATACTTTCAGCTCGGCAACACTGAAATCATGTTAAATAATTATAATTCAGCACTAATAGCTTTCCAAAAGGCTTCAAAAATTAATTCTAATTTCTGGCAAGCTATTAATAATGAAGGTCTTGTTTTATATGAATTAAATAATTTCAAAAAAGCTATATCAAAATTTAGATCTGCACTTAAAATTAGCAATGATGCTGAACCAATGCTAGCTCTAGCAATCGTATTATATTCTTTAGATAATAAATCTAGTGAATGGTTAAACTTAGCAAAAAATTCTTTAAAAGCTAATCCTAGATATGTCTCAAAGGAGTATCAAACACAACAATTATGGGGCAAGAAATTACAAAAGTCAGGACAACTTTTATTTAAAAAAACAGAGATGAAAAAAGTAGTTAAAGAAGCCAAAGAAAAAAGTCAATGAATTAATGTTTAACAAAAAACTGGTTTTTAACAGATTAGTTAGTAGCCTAAATAAAGAAATTTAGGCCTCTTAAAAACTCAAAGATGGCCAAGGAACGCCTGAAACCAATATCGTTGCATCAAGAAATGCAGCGCTCTTATCTCGAATACGCAATGAGCGTAATCGTTGGAAGAGCATTGCCAGACGCAAGAGATGGACTGAAACCGGTGCAAAGACGAATTCTTTTTGCAATGCACGAATTAGGACTTACACCCGATCGACCTTATAGAAAATGCGCTCGTGTTGTAGGAGATGTTCTTGGCAAATATCATCCCCATGGAGATCAAGCTGTTTACGATGCACTTGTAAGACAAGTTCAAAGTTTTAGTTCAAGATACCCAATTCTTGATGGCCATGGAAACTTTGGATCTATTGACGATGATCCACCGGCTGCAATGAGATATACAGAAACTCGACTAGCTCCGATCTCTAACGATGCCATTTTAAGCGAAATAGATCAAGAAACTGTTGATTTCTCCCCAAATTTTGATGGATCACAACAGGAACCAGATGTCTTACCGGCTCAACTACCTTTCCTCATCTTAAATGGGAGTGCAGGGATTGCCGTCGGAATGGCAACAAGCATTCCTCCACACAATTTGAACGAAGTGGTAGATGCGTTAATAGCAATAATAAAAAAACCCTCATTAAACGAAGAAAATTTATTAAACCTAATACCCGGACCTGACTTTCCAACAGGAGGAGAGATATTAATAAGTAATGGAATAAAAGAAACTTATACAAAAGGGAGAGGAAGTATAACCATGAGAGGAATAGCTCGCATTGAGGAAATTAATCCTGGTAAAGGTAAACACAAAAGAAGTGGAATTATCATTTCCGAACTACCGTACCAACTAAACAAAGCTAGTTGGATTGAAAAATTAGCTGATCTTGTAAATAATGGAAAGGTTTCGGGAATAGCTGATATTAGAGATGAAAGTGATCGAGATGGAATGCGAATTCTAGTTGAAGTTAAAAGAGATTCTGATCCAAACAAAATTCTAGACTTTTTATATCAAAAAACTGCCTTACAAAGCAATTTTGGTGCCATATTACTTGCTTTAGTCAATGGCCAACCAGTACAACTTACGTTAAGAAAATTATTAGATAATTTCTTAGAATTTAGAGAAAATACTATTTTACAAAGAAGTAATTATTTACTAAAAAACATCAAAAATAGACAAGAAATAGTAGAGGCTCTCATACTAGCAATACATAATCTTAGAAAAATAATTGATTTAATTGAAAAATCTAAAGATACAGCAGAAGCAAGAAATAATTTAATTATTAGCTTAAAGATAAATGAAAGACAAGCCGATGGGATTTTAGCTATGCCCTTGAAAAAAATTACGAGTCTTGAAAAAGAATCACTCAAAAATGAAATAAACGATTTAAAAATTAAAAGAACAGAACTCGAGTTAATTATTAATGACAGAAATAAATTAATGAAAGTAATGATTAAAGAGTTAAAAGATCTTAAAAAAAGATTTGGCAGTCGCAGAAAAACAAAATTAATAGAAGGTGGAGATGCTCTTATTGCTGAAAAAATTGCAAATCAGAGACCAAATAAAGAACTTCAAAGAATAAATGCTCTAAGAGAATTAACAGCGGATTCTGAGATTATTATTCAAGCAAATAATGAAATAAAAATAATCCCTTCAGCAACAATAAAAAAATTAAAATTAAAAGAGAGTGATCAAGAAAGAAATGATATTCTGCCTACAAAGCTAATCTGGCCAATTAAAAATGAACCAAAAATATTAGCCGTTAGTCAAGAAGGGAAGATAGGTCTTCTTAAGTGGGAATTTGCTGGACAAAAACCTGGCCATCTAAAACAATTTTTACCAGCAGGTTTAGAAAATAATAAAATAATTAATCTTATACCATTAACAGAAGTAAAAGATATAAGTTTAGGATTAATAAGTAGTGATGGAAAGTTTAAAAGAGTTTCAATCAATGAGATTAACGATATTTCTAATAGATCAACAACAATCTTAAAATTAAAAGACAGTGTCAAACTGAAATCTTGCATTCTTTGTAAAGAGAATAGCTATTTGTATATAGTTAGCGATATTGGCAGAATTATTAAAATCAAAGTAAAAGAAAATAACTTCCCATTTATGGGAAAATTAGCTCAAGGAACAAATCTAATAAAGTTATTCCCAGGTGAAAATATAATTGAAGCTTTAAGTTTTAAAGAAGAACAAAATAAAGATTTAATTTTAATCACTAATAAAGGTTCTTTTATAAAGCATGCAGCTAAAGAAATAAAAATATCGAAAAGAGGAGAGTTAGGAACAATGGGAATTCTATTTAAGGATAATAAAAAAATGAAAGAGAGAGTAATTAATTGTTTTATAAATAATAAATATGTTTTTATTAAAACGGATAAAGAAAGATATATTAAATTAAAAACAGATCAAATCGAAAGTAGTTCATATAAAAAAGAGAGACAATTGAATATTGAATTAAACAATAACGAATTGATAAAATCTACTTTTTCAATGATAATTCCAGAAAAAAATTAAGACAAAGACGTTTTTTCAACCCACGTTAAATATTCTTCGGTGACTGTTCCCGTCACATATTTTCCTGTGAAGCAAGATAAATCTAACTCCTTAATTTTAGAACCTTTAGTGATAGCTTTAGTAAGATCCTCTACTTCTTGATAAATCATTTTATCTATAAATAAATTATTTTCTATTTGATTTATATTTCTATTATAAGCAATCAATTCATTCCTACTTGGCATATTAATTCCATAAACATGTGGATATCTAATTGGTGGAGCAGCAGATGTAAAAGTAACTTTATTTGCCCCTGCACTTCTTGCCATTTGAACTATTTGCTGAGAAGTAGTTCCTCGAACAACTGAATCATCAACTATTAACACATTTTTATTTTTAAATTCAGTACTCATTGCATTTAACTTTTGACGAACTGAACGCTTTCTTAGTGATTGACCTGGCATTATAAATGTTCTACCAACATAACGATTTTTAAAAAAACCTTCCCTATATTCTATCCCTAACTGTCTTGCTACTTGCATTGCAGCAGGTCTGGAAGAATCAGGAATAGGCATTACTACATCTATATCTCCAAGAGAAATTTGTTTTTTTATAGTTTCTGCTAACAAATCCCCCATTCTTAATCTTGACTCATAAACAGAAATACCATTCATTATTGAATCAGGTCTAGCTAAATAAACATATTCAAATGAACAAGGGAATAATTGAGGTTTATTCGAGCATTGTTTAGAAAAAAACTCACCATCTGAAGTTATAAAAATTGCCTCGCCTGGTTCAACATCTCTAACAATTTCATAATCATTATTTTCAATAACTAGTGACTCACTGGCGATTACCCACTCAGGTTTGTTGCTTTCTATTAACCTCTTACCAATAACCAAAGGACGAATTCCAAAAGGATCTCTAAAAGCTAAAAGACCATGCCCTGCTATTAAAGCGATTGAAGCATAAGATCCCTCTACTCTTGCGTGAAGTGTTTTAACCGCTCTAAAAAGATCATCTGGATTAATGTCTTTTCCTTTTATTGCACTATTTAGTTCTGTAGCTAAAACATTTAATAACATTTCAGTATCACTTGAAGTATTTGTATGTCTTTTATCAACTTTGAAAAGTTCTTTTTCTAGCTCTCTTGTATTAGTTAAATTTCCATTATGAACAAGAATAATACCGTAAGGAGCATTTACATAAAAAGGTTGTGCTTCTTCTTCTCTATGAGCAGCTCCTTTAGTTGCATATCGTACATGGCCCAATCCTGACTTTCCAATCAAAGCTCTCATATCTCGAGTTCTATAAGCTTCTCGAACTTGACCTTTAGATTTATTAATATGAAAAACACTGCCATCCATTGTTGCAATGCCAGTAGAATCTTGACCTCTATGCTGTAGTAATAACAAGCTATCGTAAATTTGTTGATTACATTGGTCTGTTGAAACAACGCCTACAATTCCACACATAATTATATTCCTAGGCTAAGTAAAATAAATTTAATTTTAAAATTATAAATCATAGATGATTTTATTTAGTTATTTTTTTATAGATGGTATCTTTATATGTATCTTTCAAATCTTGAAGGTTAACATCTATAATTATATTATTAGATTGATATACTAATAGTTTTTCTTGATCATTTACGGTACCTAATTGAGATATTGAAAAAACATTTGATTCTTCTAAAGAAATATTTTTATAATAATTTTTTAATTCTAAGCTTTGATCATTTGAACAACTAATTAAAACTCTTGCGCCTCCTTCAGCAAACAGAATCCTATCTAATCTTGATTCGCTTGGAGGTAGGATAATATTTGCTCCATATCCAGACGAAATACAACATTCAGCTATTGCTACTGCTAAACCACCATCACCTAAATCATGCGCTGAATTAATAATACCTTTATTTATTATTTTTCTTAAAAAAGAATGAACTTGTTTTTCTAAATATAAGTCTATTTCTGGTGGTCTTCCAGTTTTTAATCCATGAATATACTCTAAAAAAGATGAAGCAGCTAATGAAATTCTCTTATCTTGATTTATTTTAGTTTCCAACGGTAAACCAATCATCCAAATTTGATCTCCAACATTAACCCAAGATTTTTTACAAATTTTATTAATATCTTCTATTAATCCAACCATCCCAATCACTGGCGTTGGGTTTATTGGAATAACAGTATTATTTGGCAATTTTGTATCATTATATAAAGACACATTCCCTCCTGTAACTGGAGTATTAAATGCTATACAAGCATTAGTTATAGCTTCACATGACATTGATAATTGCCAAAAACCTACTGGTTTATCTGGAGAAGAAAAATTTAAATTATTTGTAATTGCTATAGGTTCTGCTCCCACACAACTTAAATTTCTAGCCGCTTCTGCAACAGCAGACATACTTCCTCGTTGAGGATCTAAATAAACCCATCTATCATTGCAATCTACGACTGCGGCTACACCTCTATCATGATTTGATGAAGTTATAAAATCATTTTGAGAACGAATCCTAATAACAGCTGCATCAGCTTCTCCTGGAGCCAAAACTGTATTTGATTGCACTTGGTAATCATATTGTTTATATATCCAATTTTTTGAAGCTAATGAAGGCGTACTTAATAAATCTAATAAAACTCTATTCCAACTAATAAATAAATTATTCTTTATATTGATAATTCCATTATTTAAACTTTTAGGTAGTAAGTCCTCTGTCCATTTCCAATGTTCTTGTAAATATTCAGGCGTTGAATTTATTAATAAATGCTCTTCTATAGGCGTATCATCAGCAAGTGCGGATGCTGGTAAGTTCGCTACAACTTTTCCTTCATGAATCACTCTGACAACTTTTTCTTTTAAAACTTTTCCCACAACTTCAACATATAATCCCCATCTCATAAATAATTGTTTTAATATTTTTTCTGAACCAGGTTTAACAACAAATAGCATTCTTTCTTGTGATTCTGACAACAAGAATTCATATGCAGTCATTCCTTTTTCTCTCGCTGGAACAAGATCAAGGTTCAATTCAATTCCTACCTCACCTTTTGAAGCCATTTCAGAACAACTACAAGTTAAACCTGCAGCACCCATATCCTGCGCAGCAATTACATATCCAGTTTTAAAAGCCTCTAAACAAGCTTCTATTAACCCTTTTTCCAGAAAAGGATCACCAACCTGTACTGCAGGACGATCATCTATTGAAGTTTTAGAAAGTTCAGAGCTTGCAAAGCTTGCTCCTCCCATGCCATCTCTACCAGTAGTATTTCCTACATAAAGAACTGGAAAATCGATTCCACTAGCACCTGAACAAACTATTTCTTCTGTTTCCATTAAACCCAATGCCATTGCATTAACTAGAGGGTTACCTGAATAATTAATATCAAATCCAACTTCTCCTCCTATAGTAGGAACGCCTACACAATTTCCATAGTGAGAAATACCTGCAACAACTCCTTCCAATAAACTGATATTTTTTTCATCATCCAAAGGCCCAAATCTTAAAGCATTCAATAAAGCTATGGGCCTAGCTCCCATAGTAAAAATATCTCTAAGGATTCCACCCACACCAGTTGCTGCGCCTTGAAAAGGCTCTACTGCTGAAGGATGATTATGACTCTCAATTTTAAAAACTAATTTTTGACCTGAACCAATATCGACTACGCCTGCATTTTCTCCTGGTCCTACAAGAATTCGACTACCTGTGGTAGGAAACTTTTTTAATAAAGGGCGAGAATTTCTATAACAACAATGCTCTGACCACATAACTCCAAACATTCCTAATTCATTTCTATTTGGAGCCCGATCAAGTCTTCTGCAAATTTCTAAATAATCAGATTTTTTTAATCCTTCTTGATTAAGAGAAGATAAAACATCGTATTCAGCAAAAAATTTTGGTGAATTAATGACTTGATCAAAATCATTATTTTCAGATGAAAATGTCATTAATTAAATCCAGGGATCAAGATCTCTTTCATTCGATGAACTTTTCTTTCTTATGCGTTTATTCATTGTATTGAATTCTTCAGAAGTATCTATATCTAAATTATCTATCCAGTCATCATATGAATTATCGTCAATTGAATCTTCAAAAAAATTATCAATAGCTTCGTTCCCATTTTCACTAATTTGATCATCAATCCACCCCTCAAGCTTATCGGAAGCGTTATGAGTCAAATCCAGATATTGACTTTTCCATTTTCTACTCTTACTAAGAAATTCCTCTTTTAAACTTGCTTTCTGTATGGGTAGATCTTCGAATGAATCAATATCACAAGAAATAGAGCCTGGTTGTTTATCGCTAATTTGGGATATGGATAAACGCCAACGACTTGTTCCTGGAATTAATGGATTAGAACGACTAACTAAATAATATTGTATATTTCCTTTTTTAGACTCAAAAAGAAAATCAGCTATTAAGCCCAATTTTTGACCACTACGATTAAAAACATTTGCATTCATTAGAGTAGGAAAACGTTCCAAGGTTTGATCATCGGAAAAAGAACAAGGACCTTTTACATAAACTTCTTCTTGATTTATTCCTTTAAGTTGATCTAATCTCCAGACCTCTCTTTGAAGTCTCAAACTAGAAGGTCGACATACCAGCCCTAAAATCCTATGAACAGGAGGATGCATCCATGGGCTGACGATTGGACCATGATCAATCCCATTATCACAACGAACGTTGTGTTTTAATAAATCACTAAGTAATAATTTAGTAGGAATAGCCAAAGTTAATTTCTTATCTGGATAGGCATTACTAAATAAGTAAAATTAACATCACTATTAATAGGTGAAAAAACTGCAGGGGTGGTAGGTGAATTACAACTTAGTTTAATAAGATTTGAATCTATAACTTTAAGTCCATCTAATAAATACCTGACATTAAAAGCTATTTGAAAAGATTCGCCTTTAAAAGAAACAGGTAATGACTCATAGCCTGTTCCTATATCTTGAGCATCTGTACTAATTTTTATTAGTTTTGAAGAGCTGTCAATTGTTACTTTAATAACATTATTGTGTTGATCAGCTAAAACAGCAATTCTCTCAAGTGAAGCAATAAATTCTTTTCTATCAAACTCTAATACGTTAGAAAATGTATCCGGTAATAACTGAGAGTAATTTGGATAAGAACCTTCTAAAGCTCTTATAGTTATAATTTCATCAACAGACATAAAAACTACTTGTCCTTTATCAATAAAAAAATTGATTGGTTTAGTAATATCACAAGTACTTAAAAATTTTTCAACTTCTCTTAAAGACTTAGAAGGTAATGTAATAGAAAATTTATCAAATTGAGTTGGTTTATCTATTTCATTTAAATCAGCTAAAATATTATTTAAATTTAAGATAGCTAATCTGTGTCCATCTGTCGCGGCTGATTCAATACCATATCCATCAAAGATAAGATTAACACCTGTTAATAATTGTTTAGCATCATCTGTGCTACTTGCAAATAAAGTTGACTTTATAGCGTTAGACAATAATAAAGGATTTAATTTAAGTGAAGTACCGCTCTCTACCAAAGGTAAATCCGGAAAGTCATCAGCAAGCATTCCTCTTACTTGATATGTACCACTTTTACTAGTTAATTCAACTTGTTGGCTGCTATCATCAGAAGTCAAAATCAAAGGAGAATCATTAGACAATTTAGAAACAATTTCACCAAACAACTTGGCAGGTAAAGTTATTGCACCACTGCTTTCTATAGAAGCAGTTATTGACGTTTGTATTCCTAAACTTAAGTCAAAACCAGTCAAACGAAGTTTTCCAGTTACTTCATCAGCAGCTAATAAAACATTAGCCAATACAGGGTGTGTCGGTCGATTTGAAACAGCTCTGCTTACTAACTGAAGAGCCGTATTTAATTCAGATTGAGAACAGTTCAATTTCATCCCGTTATTTCAAATAAAAATCCACTGATATAAGAATTTCATAGCTATTTCTAAAAAGCAATACCGTTAAAAAAAACAAAACTTTTTACTATTATTCTATTTCTTTATTCTTTATATGAAAATGAATTAGAAGTAGTAGTCCTTGTGGTTTCTGTGGTAAATTCAAAAAATATAGTACTCAAGGGCTATATTAGATTTTTAAGGCGTGGAAAAGTTTTCTTATTTGTGGAGAAAAATTTTCTTATCCACCAATATTGATATCTGTGGAAAAAACTAGTTTGATTGTTTAAGAGTTTTTATCTTTTTTCCACAGTAAAAAAAAGCATAAATAATTAAAATTCACAGACAGTTTTTTTTCTGGATATTTTAAATATTTTTAAAATCCCATGATTTTTGTTATTGAATCTATTTCAGGCTCTATACCTGTATGAAAAGTTGAATCATTATTTTTTATTGCGCAATCTGGATCTTTTAGACCATTTCCAGTGAGAACACAAACTATAGTTGAGTTTTTAGGTACTTCAGTTTTAATTTTGAGCAAACCAGCAACTGAAGCAGCGCTAGCAGGTTCGCAAAAAATACCTTCTTCTCTACCAAGAATTTTATACGCTTCAATTATTTCTGAATCTGTGACAGATGAAAACTTACCATTGCTTGATTCTTTTGCTATCAGGGCTTTTTCTTTATTAACAGGATTACCAATTCTTATTGCAGTAGCAATTGTTTCTGGATTGCTTACGCTTTTACCTTCCACTAAAGGTGCTGAACCACTTGCTTGAAAACCCATCATTCGTGGAAGTTGTTTAGATTTTTTAGCGTGAAAAAATTCTTGAAATCCCATCCAATAAGCGCTTATATTTCCTGCATTTCCCATTGGAATGCATAACCAATCAGGAGCATTTCCAAGATTTTCTATTATCTCAAAAGCAGCTGTTTTTTGGCCTTGTAATCTATAAGGATTAACAGAGTTAACCAATGTTATTGGATATTTATTAGATAATTCTCTAACAATATCTAATGCTTTATCGAAATTTCCTTTAATAGCTAATACTTCTGCTCCATAAACTAAAGCTTGAGCTAATTTACCTTGAGCTACATAGCCGTCAGGAATAACTACAAAAGGTTTCATGCCTCCTTTGCTCGCATAAGCAGCAGCAGATGCTGATGTGTTACCCGTGCTTGCGCAAATTACAGCTTCACAACCATCTTCTTTTGCTTTGCTTATTGCCATTGTCATCCCTCTATCTTTGAATGATCCTGTTGGATTTAAACCGTCATATTTGACATATACTTTTACTCCTTTACCAATTCGATTGGCGATGGACTTGACTTCTATAAGAGGAGTTGCCCCTTCTTTTAAAGTAACGATGGGAGTTTTTTCCGATACTGGTAACCAAGGTTTATAAGCTTCTATAAGTCCATCCCAATTATTTTTTGTCGGAGGTGAATTGAAAAGTTGTTTTAATTTTTTAGAAAATGCCACTGCTAAACTAATTAATTTTACACAATCTAAGTGCTAGACCTTCCATCTTTCAGTTTTTTAAAAGGTGAATCCGAATAGAATTCAATTAACTCTTTTAATGATTCTACTTTTTTGATGGTTTTACTTAAAGCGTTTAAATCAATAGCAACATTTT
>QCIQ01000023.1 GCA_003216595.1 Prochlorococcus sp. AG-402-M18 | reverse complement strand
GGATAAACATACTCATGCCAGATTGAATCATTGAGCCACGTCTATTTTGGCGATTGATCAAAACAGCATGATCAGGTGTAATAGAGCGAATAACTTCAGTCCAAGTAACTTGAGGATTAGTTCTCTTATCAATTGTGCTTCCTATGGCATCTAAAACGACATCGCCTGAATGCAGTACTGTACTCTGATCTCGGTGATAAAGAGCAAGAGATCCAAATGCCCTTTCAACGATCATTTGGCCTAATCGAACGTTGCTGGCTTTTAGTGCGATATCTGTAACCCTGTGCACAGCCATTCCAGGAGAAACCTCCATCCAAAGGCAAGCATCACCAGGTATGGGTAAAAATCCTGAACTTGCAGTTCCCATATATGCCGCAAGTTGAGGTTGCAAAGAATCTAGGAATACATATGTTCTTAATTCAATTTGTTTTACATGACTTGCTTGCCTAGCAACTAACGATTTTTCCGAATCAGTTGTTATTACTCGCTTTGGATCGTCAGCTAGATATTCATTTACCTCTGCACCAGTAACTCTCTGGCTACCACCTAGTCGCCTTTCATTATTTTCAAATGTGGCGAATCTTGTCATGGGCGGGATATTACCTCAAAGTTTGCCTTTTTAGCTAGCAATTTAGACTTGCATGCTGAATTTAAGCCGATAAATTCAATATATATATTGATCTGATTGAAGAATGTCTGCACCTCAGCCAAAGGATTCAAAAAACAATAACTCAAATACTGAAATCAATCCAGAGCAAGCGCTTGGTTTAGTCTCATTAGGTCTTATGCAAAAATTGTCTGATAAAGGTATTGATAACTTGAATTGGTTAAAAGAAGACGAAAAATGTGATACGTATGAGCTGCGTCAAAGACTTGAACTAACTTCTCTAGCCATAGAAACTGGAGCTCCACTTAGCACTACAGAAGTGTCAAAACTTTTAGGCGTTAGGCCAGGCTCCTCAAGGGTTGAGAGAGGTGGTCTCATTGCTAAGAAGATATCAAGAAATGTTTGGAGATTAATTAAATCAAGCCAAGAAAGTTCTCATTGGCGTAATTAAAAGTACCCAATTTAGGCTTTATAATGAGCCTTAGCGTCATAAAGAGTTTCTTCGTTAATTTCTCTGCATCCTGCTTGGCGGGCATAATTCTCTGTATTTCTTCTTACTTTACCTCTTACAAAAAATGGGATTTTAGAAAGCTCCCTTTCACCTTCATGTGTCCATATAGGATCTGCACTTGTATTTGTTGAATCATTCGAAATTATAGTTTTAACTCCTTGTTTAATATTTTCAGTTCCTTTTCCACCTAAATGGCCTAAGTGACTTTGATGACCGTCTACGAATTCAAAGTCATGCTTAAACATTCCAATTAAATGTTCCTCAAGCCCCATCATTAGAGGATGGACCCAGTCATCAAAAATGACATTTGCTCCCTCCCATCCCATTTGAGGACTATATCTAGCAGGTACATCCTGAACATGCATTGGTGTGCTGATTACTGCACATGGTATGCCAAGTCTTTTTGCACTATGTCGCTCCATTTGTGTGCCAAGAACCAATTCCGGAGACGTCTCTTTTATCGCTTCTTCTACTTCCAAGTAGTCATTTGTTATCAATGCCTCTAAGCCAAGGGCTTTAGCAGCTGGACGAACCTTCCTAGCCATTTCACGGCTATAAGTTCCTAGACCAACAACTTTAAAACCAAGCTCCTCGTTAGCAATTCTTGCTGCAGCAAGAGCATGAGTTCCGTCTCCAAAAATAAAGACTCTTTTCCCAGTTAAGTAATTCGAATCCACTGAATTCGAATACCAAGTTAGTTTCGAATTATTAGATTCGTTTACTGATTGTGGGATTTCCATCCCTAAAACTTCGTGTAATTCTCTAAGAAAATCCTGAGTAGCCCCAACGCCAAGAGGAACTGTTGTGGTAAAAGGCATATTTAAATTTCTTTCAAGCCAAATACAAGTTGATTCCGCTATCTCTGGATAAAGGCAAACATTCACATCTGCATCTGGTATTCGAATTATGTCTGCAGGTGAAGCTCCCAGTGGCGCCACAACATTGACGTCTATACCGTGCTGACCAAGAAGTTTTTGTATTTCCAAAATATCATCACGACATCTAAAGCCAAGCAAAGTTGGACCAAGAAGATTTACTCTCGGTCTTCTTTTTTCTTCCTGCCAAATTTGATTTGATTCTTCCGATTTGTCTTTGAGTAAATTTCTTACTATTTGATAAAAAGTCTCAGAGCCACCCCAGTTTTCCTTTTTGCTATAGGCAGGTAACTCTAGGCTGACAATTGGGATATCAAACCCCATACCTTTAGCAAGCGAACCAGGCTGATCTTGAATTAACTCAGCTGTACAGCTTTCTCCAACTAAAAGAGCCTCTGGATTAAACCTATCGACAGCTTCTTTTATATGTCCTTTTACAAGTTCGGCTGTATCACCTCCTAAATCTCTAGCTTGAAAAGTTGTATAAGTGACAGGTGGTCTACTACCACGACGTTCAATCATCGTGAAAAGAAGATCAGCATAGGTATCTCCCTGAGGAGCATGTAAAACATAATGTAATTTTTTCATCGACGTGGCAATCCTCATCGCACCAATATGAGGAGGGCCTTCGTATGTCCAGAGAGTTAATTCCATGAAATTAATGTGATGTAAGTGTTTTAGGATTTAAAATTTCATGCCTGCGAAGTGGCCTTGAGAACAATTCTGCTAGATCAGAAGCTTGATCAATCCCGTGAATGGGGCTGAAAACCATTTCAATTGACCATTTAGTTGATATCCCTTCTGCTTCGAGTGGATTAGCAAGCCCCATTCCACAAACGACTAGATCTGGCGAACTATCTCTTACTCTGTCTAATTGCCTCTCAACATGCTGTCCCTCAACGATACGACAATCAGGGGGTAACAAGTCTATTTCTGCTTTCATTAAATCTCTATTTAAGTAAGGCGTTCCTATTTCAACAATCTCCATTCCACACTCGTTACTTAGAAATCTAGCGAGAGGTATTTCTAACTGAGATTCGGGCAAAAGAAACAGTTTCTTTCCAGAAAGCTTCTCTACATGAGGGGCCAAAGCTTGCTTTGCCCTAGATATCAATGGGTTTAATATTGAATCAACTAGAGATTTTTCTATTCCAAATGAATTCGCAGCGGCCTGAATCCACAAAGTACTTCCCGTAACACCTAATGGAAAGGGAGCTTCAATTATTTCAGCACCTTTATTCTTTAACTCTCTTGCCGTATCAGTTAAGTATGGCTGCGTAAGAAGAACTTTAGTCTCCGGGCCAATTGAAGGTAAATCAGTTGACTGCCTAGGTGGAAAACTTTCTACATTGTTTATACCAAGTCGATTAAAAATACTTGTAAGCCGATCCTCTACAGCATTTGCAAGAGTACCCACTAAAAGTAATTTCTTTTGATCACTCTTCGGCATCAGTGGAATCAATGCTTTTAAAGCTCCATCTTCGCCTTGAGTGAAAGTTGTTTCAATTCCACTACCCGAATAATTCAATACTGTTACTTGACCTTTAAGTTCAATATTCAGATTTTCGGCAACTCGTGAAAGATCTATTTTTATTACTTCGCTTGGGCATGAACCAACTAGAAAAAGGGTTTTAATTTCCGGACGTCTTGCTAAAAGATTTTTAACTACTCTGTTTAACTCATCATGAGCATCAGCTAATCCTGCTAAGTCTCTTTCTTCCAAAATGGCTGTGCCAAAGCGCGGCTCAGCAAAAATCATCACACCAGCTGCACTTTGAATCAAATGAGCACAGGTTCTAGAACCCACAACTAGAAAGAAAGCATCAGGCATTCTCCTGTGGAGCCAAACAATAGATGTCAGGCCACAAAAAACCTCTCTCGGACCAGATTCCTTAAGGAGCGTTGCACCGCTCATAGAAATAATTTAATACATGTATATATTCAAATTGCATCCAAAAAGGGTAAACCGTCAACAAACACTTAATCTCTTTCGCATTTAGTTACTTTTTCGTTACCTAATGTCTGGCTACGGTGACTTTTTCTTTCCTTACAGTTAGCAGACCTCAATACCTACAATAGATTTAGATGGTAATTCCTTACTCATGAAATAAGGGCCAGGCATGAGTAAAAATACGTATCTATATTGAGCAAAGCATGTATGTTCTCGTTTGAAGATATTTTTTTAATGTTAAATGTATCGAATTCTCGAAACATTTCCTAAAGAGATATTTGGCTGCAAGAATATAAACAAGGACTTTCGAAAGAAAAAGATTAATGACTTCGACAATAACTCGTAAGGAGGACGGTGAAGGTAGCGTTCAGGTAAAACAAGACCCAAAAGCACAAATCCAGGAGGGGGCTCTTGTTATTGCTGTATATGGCAAAGGAGGTATTGGCAAATCAACTACTTCTTCAAATTTATCAGCTGCATTTTCAAAACTGGGGAAGAAAGTACTTCAAATTGGTTGTGATCCAAAGCATGACAGCACTTTTACCCTTACGCACAAGATGGTGCCTACAGTCATAGATATCCTTGAGGAAGTAGATTTTCATAGTGAAGAGCTCAGGCCTGAAGACTTTATGTTTAAAGGTTTTAATGGCGTCATGTGCGTTGAAAGTGGTGGACCTCCAGCAGGGACAGGGTGTGGTGGCTATGTCACAGGTCAAACGGTCAAACTATTAAAAGAGCATCATCTTTTAGAAGATACTGATGTAGTTATATTTGATGTTCTTGGTGACGTTGTATGCGGTGGCTTCGCCGCTCCACTGCAACATGCAAATTATTGTCTAATTGTTACTGCAAATGATTTTGATTCAATTTTTGCAATGAATCGCATCGTCGCAGCAATAAATGCTAAAGCAAAAAATTATAAAGTACGTCTAGGAGGAGTAATAGCAAACCGCTCTGCTGAATTAGATCAGATAGAGAAATTTAATGAAAGAACAGGTCTTAAGACCATGGCTCATTTCCGTAACGTAGATGCCATCCGCAGATCAAGGCTTAAAAAGTGCACAATTTTCGAGATGGATTCAGAAGAAGAAGGCGTAATGGAAGTACAAAATGAATATCTCTCGTTAGCACAGAAAATGATAGATAATGTTGAACCATTAGAGGCTGAACCTTTAAAAGACCGAGAAATATTTGATCTGCTTGGGTTTGACTAACTAACTAGTCGAAGGTTTATTTCAGACCAACCAATTCCATAGACAACTCCCAAACTTTTCTAGAAGTCACTGGATCTGTCACTCGATCGGATAATTCTTGTGAAAATTGTTGTCTGTCCTTGCGTTGTCTATTACCCCAGCTCCAATGAACGCCAGAGATAGCAAATTGAGGATCTGAAACAACTTGGGCTACCCTGTCGCCAGCCAGCGCCTCACTTACAAAACCTCCCGTTATTAATTTTTGAAACCAAGGAAACAACCACTGAAACAATTTAGGCGTGTTTCTAAATAATTTGGTATTAGCTACACATCCTGGATATAGAGAACTAAAAAGAATTGGAGAAGAATTAAATCGCCTATGCAATTCTTGGGTTGTAATCATATTGCATAACTTACTGTCTTTATAAGCTTTGCCAGGTTTAAAACGTTTACCACTAGCCATTGATATGGGGTCGCAGAAACCTTCTTCAAAACCAGATAGATTTCCTAGATCAGCTGGAGCCGGTATTGGTATTTTCCCTCCGAGTTCTTTATTATTAGCAGTTACAGTTCCTAGAATAACTACCCTAGATGATTCCACACCCCAAGATCTTCCCTTCCAGACTGGTCTTGAGGACTTACTAAGATTTTCTAGAAGCAACTGAATCAATAAAAAATGTCCAAAATGATTTGTTGCCATTGAGATTTCATATCCCTGTGGAGATCTCAATGGTTTTTTTAAACGAGGAAGATATACAGCCGCATTACAAACCAAAGCATCCAATGGCTTTTCCAAATCCTTTAGAAGACTTTTAGCCCCATTGCGAACGCTATCCAAGTCGCCTAGATCAATTTGTATATGTTTAAGTTGTCTTGGACTATTAGTAGGCAATCCAACTGCTGATGCAGAAGCTTCGGCTCTAACAGAACATCTATTTGCAGTAATAACTCTCCAACCTCTTTCTACCAAAGACTTTGTTGCATATAACCCAACTCCTGATGTTGTTCCAGTAATTAAGACAGTTCCTGGTGCCGCTTGTACTAAGGCCATATTCTTTAATTAAAACTATTTTAGTCAATTTTCAAACACAAATCTAAACCGAAGAGAAGCAAACTTAATCATCGCCAGATAACTCTGACACTATTTGGAGTAATCCACTGATCTTGCTCCTTGAAAAAACTTTGCTCTCCACCATTAGTAAACATTTCATCAAAACGTAGTCTTAACTTATGCAGTTTTTTTGATTCTTTTTCTAATAAGTATGACAACTCTAGATTTCTAGTTACACGTTGATGAGAAGCAAGTCCTAAGTTCAGGAGGCTAGTTGCAAATACTATAAATAATCCAAACTTCAAAATCAATCCCACATTGCTATATAAAAGCTCCCGCCTAAATTCTTCTTTCTGAAATTCAGAAACTTGAGTAAATGCATCGATTTTTTTATTAACAGGAGGAATGTTCTTGCTAATTTTTTTTGAACGCTTCCTTCTGAGTGGCTCTTCAATTCGTTGAGGTTGTCCCAAACCAAATAAAAATGTCTCTATTTTTTTTCATGTTAACTTAATTAGTAAGGGAATCAATTCTTTGACTTCTTCCAATGCATTTATAAATTCTCAAAAATAAATACATGGGAATATCAATAAACTAACGTTTTTAAGACGAATAACTAAAATTAA
Source organism: Prochlorococcus sp. AG-402-M18 (assembly GCA_003216595.1). GTDB lineage: Bacteria > Cyanobacteriota > Cyanobacteriia > PCC-6307 > Cyanobiaceae > Prochlorococcus_B. Next base: position 13,169 of record QCIQ01000023.1, on the reverse strand, counting down.
AATGAACGATCTAGAAGAAGTCCTTTATATAAATCCTCTTGAATTAAGTGGGCCAGAGCAAATGGCAATTGATCTATTCCTATTAAAGAAGTCATTTGCTGACCACAATTTTAATATGGCAATACGTTTTTATACGTGGGAGGGAGACTGGTTATCCATTGGGAAAAATCAAAAAGAACTGCCAAAAATATGGATTGAACTTTTAAAAAATGAACAGTTAAAAATTGTAAGAAGACCTAGTGGAGGGAAAGCTGTTCTCCATAGCAGAGGACTCACTTACGCTCTTATATGGAAATATCCACCAAGGAATAAAAAAGAATCATATTTAAAAACAACTCAATGGCTAAAAAATGGTTTTAAAAAAGCTGGAGTGGATCTATTCTTTGGGAATCAACCTGTGAATAGTTCTAATAGTAATTGTTTTTCAACTTCAACATTGGCTGACTTAGTTGATCAAAATAAAAACAAGCATATTGGAAGTGCCCAATACTGGAGAAAGGGTCACTTGCTTCAGCATGGAGAGATATTAATGGAACCGTCAAAAAAATTATGGAGAAAAGTTTTTAATACAGATCCACCAACGATAAAAAATGAAATAAAAGAAAAAGATAAAATTATAATTTTTCTAAAAGAATCTTTAGCTACAACATGGCCCAATTTAAAGTTATCTAATTATACATTAAATAAAAAAGATAAAGAGATAATAAAAAGTTTGGCTATAGATAAATTTAAAAAAATAAATCATGATTAATCCTCTTCAAAATCACTAGCAACAATTGATTGTGCTATATTAAATAGATTTAATCCAAGTGGATAAATATTCTCTTTTCTGGCAATATTAATTAATTTATCTGGAAGATTTATTCCTATTTTTTCAAGAACCGCTTTCCCTATATCTACTCTATCTAAAGTTCCAACAGGAAGGCCGGAAGCTGATAGAACAAGCAGCCTTCCATCTCTTGTCTTTTCTATTTTTATTATTGCTTTCATTAATGATTCCTTTTCACTAGTTGATGGCAATTCATTTATTGGGAATGAGAACTCATAAAGAAACTTTTTATCCCAGTTTTGTACAGAAATATTATTTAAGATTTTTTCATTAACATACCCGACCCATCGTCCTTCTCTGCACAAAAGTATCCATTCTTCACTAAAGATATTATCTTTAGTGAATGAATTATATTTAGATAAAACTTTGACAGGTAAATCATCCTCTAGAACCCTATATGAACGACTACAAACCTGATTTACATTGACTTCATATAATATCTTTTGTATCTTAACAATTTGACTTTGTGACTTAGTTGAAGTAAAAATAAATAAACCAATAATAAATAAGCAAATTGCGATATAAAAGCTGCCACTAAGTAAACTAAAAATACCTACAAAGAGAGAAAGAAAAGAAAATAATCTTGCAGAAGCCAATGCAACTTTAATCCCTGCCCTCCTACTCCCTGTAAAGTGCCATATTAAAGACTTTAATATTACACCTCCATCAAGAGGAATTATCGGAAGCAAATTAAATAATCCAATCAAAAGATTAAGACTCCCAACCTGCTTAAATAAATTAGAGATAATAAAATTTGATCCTGATAAATTATTACTTAATAAAATCATTAAGAAAGCCAATAAAAGACTAACAATTGGTCCTGAAATTGCAATCTTAAAACTTCCTTTTGAAGTCTTACATTCCTTTTCAAGGTTTGCCATTCCTCCGAGAAAAAAAAGTGTTATGTCTCTCACTTTTAGACCTTCTCCAATTGCCACAAAGGAATGAGCTAATTCGTGCAATAAAACAGAAAAAAACAAAAGAATTGACGTAAAAAGTCCTACCAAGAATCCATTCCAAACAGATGCTTGACCGCTCAAAAGAGTCTCAAACTGATCTCTTGCTGACAAAGTAAAATATATGAGAACCAAAAGCCAACTAGGATGGATCCTCAGAGGAATACCCTTGATTTTCATAACTTCCCAACTACCCAAACTTAAAGTCCTCCAAGCTCTCAATAAAACCTATTTCAATTAATCCTAATAAAAGTTCTGCTAATGATTGGAAAATCTCCTTCTAAAAAATCAACAGCAATAAAAATTTGTGGTATTACAAAGACTTCGCAAGCGAAATCAATAGCTCAACTCGAAATAAATGCAATTGGAGTTATTGGCGTAAAAAAATCCCCTCGTTTTGTACCAGAAGAAGAATGTATAAAAATTTTTAATGAAATCGAAAAGGTTTCATCAAGCATTGAGAAAGTATTTGTTATTGCAAATGAAAAATTAGAAACAATCAAATGTATAAATAACAGATCAACTCCACCATCAGTAATCCAACTTCATGGAGATGAATCAGTTGATTATTGCCGTGAATTAAAGACTGAATTCCCAAGAGTTAAATTATGGAAAGCTTTCAGATTGAAATCTATTAATGATTTAGAAAGCATCAGTCAATATGAGAAGAGTATAGATGCTATTCTCTTGGATGCTTGGGATGATACTTCCCTTGGTGGTACTGGTAATAGAGTCCCAATAGACTTACTAGTTAACAAAACTTTTACAGCTCCTTGGATATTAGCTGGTGGGATATCTGCTGAAATAATTCCTGAAATCTTTTCTAAACTTAGACCAGATGGAATTGATGCCTCCAGTCGGCTAGAGATATCTCCAGGTATTAAAGATCTAAAAAAAGTTGAATCTCTTGTTCACGAAATAAGAGAGCAAAATTAAGCAATAAGATTGATTTGAATTTATTTATAATCAAAATGCTCCTGCCGATGGCATCAGAGTTATATCCTCGATAATTTGATTACTTGGCTGATTAGCAAGATGTAAAAGTTCAAATGCCACTTGATCAACTGAGAGCATTGAATCTCTATCAAATTGCATACCGACGGTATCAGAATCCCAAAGAGATGAATTTACTGATCCAAGTGTAAGTGTGCATGCACGTATTAAATTTTTGCGTTCTTCTTCTGCTAAGCATTTAGTAAAACTTGCTAAAGCTGCTTTGGAAACGCAATAGGCTCCCCATTGAGGAAAAACATTTCGCGAGGCATGACTACTAACATTAATAACTAATCCACCTTGTTGTCTCATTAGAGGAACCACCGCAGAGCAAATCTGAAAGATGCTGGTGAGATTCATTTGAATGATCCATTCCCACTTTTCAAGATTCATGGACAAAAGGTCTCCTGTCCATGCGACTCCAGCATTATTTATTAAAACCGAAGGGACCAAACCATTATTCATTAATTCAATTATTCCCTTAGATATATTTTTGGGATTACTCAGATCAATAGATTTGTAGAAGACCTTAACTTTTTTATTCTCTATTTCTTCAGCAAGTCTTTCTAGATCATCTTTAGACCTGGCTAAAAGTAGTAGATCCCACCCAGCCTCAGCAAAAACTTTAGCTGTAGCACGCCCAATTCCTCTAGAAGCTCCCGTAATTAAAACTGTTGACAAAGGAAGTTAAAAGCAAACATTAAAACTTTAAACTGAAATCTCCCTTTCGATGGACTGAGATTCCAAATATTTTCCCATCTTTCTAAATTTGGAATATCTATTATCTCTCAATTCATCATTAGATAAATTCAATAATTCGGACAAATGCTTCTCAAGGGCGTTTTTTAACGTATCTCCGGCCTGAAGCGGAGCCCAATTATTACCACCAGAAGGTTCTTTTAGTACCTCATCAACGATTCCTAGCCTCATAAGATCAGGCCCAGTAATTTTTAATGATGATGCTGCTTCAGGAGCTTTGCCAGCATCCCTCCATAAAATCGAAGCACAAGCTTCAGGGCTTGCAACTGTGTAAACACTATGTTCAAACATAAGTAACTTATCTGCAACACCTATACCCAAAGCGCCACCAGAGCCACCTTCTCCAATTACAGTTGCAATTATTGGAACTCTAAGCCTAAACATTTCACGCAAATTCACTGCAATCGCCTCTCCCTGGCCCTGTTCTTCTGCTACTAGCCCTGCATAAGCTCCAGGAGTATCTATAAAAGAGATTATTGGTAGACTAAAGCGATCAGCATGATCCATTAGCCTCAAAGCTTTTCTATACCCTCCAGGCTTTGCCATACCAAAATTTCTTGCAACATTCTCTTTTGTATCTCTACCTTTTTGTTGTCCAATTATTAAGACAGATTTTTCACCTATTCGGGCCAAACCTCCTATGAGAGCTTGATCATCAGTTCCGTTCCTATCTCCATGTAATTCAACCCAATCATCACAAAACATTTGAATATAATCAAGTGTACTAGGCCTTTGGGGATGTCTAGCTACTTGAATCTTTTGAGCTGGTGTGAGCGCATTAAATATTTCTTCTCGCCTTCTTGCTGCAAGTGTCTCTAACTGCAGAAGTTGTTGACTTACATCAACCTCTGAATCTCTTGCTAATTCTCTGATTTGATCAATCTGATTCTCTAATTCAACAAGAGGTTTTTCAAATTCAAGAAGAAAACGTCTAGCCATAAAAAAAAGTAACCAAATGTTCAGACGGTTAATGTCTGAATATTAGATTTCAAACCAACAGCAGAAAACCCGTGCCTTTCAGAAGCTTTGCCAATAAAATCCATCTTTTCCAAAGTAATATTATTTCTCCCCCAGCTGAAATTGGTATGACAACTTTCGAATTCAAGAAGCATTGCTTCAGCAAAACAGGCAAACATTTCTCTTTTAGGATTTTCCATCTCAGCCAATTCCATCATGCTCCAGCCAATATCTTTGAAAAATTGAACTATTCCTCCTTTTAAGACATGTATACCTGGTCCAGAAAACTTCTCACCTAAGTTTTTAGGATATCCACCATCAATCATTAAACATGGTCTTTTAATTTTAGATGGGTCAATTTCTAATGTTTTGGGCATGCTTGCAACCCAAATCACAATATCTGCTTCAGGTAAAGCCTCATCAAGACTAAGAATTTTCCCTCCTCCAAGTTGAGATTGAAGTTGAAGTAAAGGCTTTTGCTGTCTAGCTACTAAAAGAAGTTCAGAAACGCCAGTTCGATTGGTAAGCCACCTACAAACAGCACTTCCAATGTCACCAGTAGCCCCAACAACAGCAACTTTTGATTTCCTCAAATCAATTCCTATTTGAGGTGCATTTTGCTCTAACTGTCTACAAATCACCCAAGCTGTATGAGTATTACCGGTCGTAAATCTTTGCCAATCAAGAGTCGTATTTCTAACTTGTTGATTTTGAAGCAAATTAAAATTCTCAAAAATTATTGATGTAAATCCACCTAGAGCGGTGATGCTAATCCCTTTCTTTTGAGCTAACTCCATTGCATTCAAAACTTTTCTTCTTGCAGTTTTGAAGCGACTTAGCATCTCAGGGACAAAGCAAGAGTCTATGTAAGCGCCCTCAATAGTTTTTCCTATCGCACTTACAACCTTTACATGCTCCACTAACTGAGGGGGGGCAGTACACCATACATCCAAATCCCCTTCAGCGATATGGTCATACCCCAAGCCCAATGCCTTTCGCTTGGCATCTTCAAAACTCGTTGAATGTCCAATTAGCCCAAACATTTGGCACCAAGCAAGATCAAAATTGAAACTAAATATTTATCCAATTTTCAAGATTAAACCACCAAGGTCACAAAAAAAAAAATTCCTCAAGAACTTAAAGTACTTGAGGAATAGATGTAAATAAAAAAAGATGTAATTAAAACCCCTTAAATAACTGCTGCTAGTGCCATTCTAGCGATCTCTCTATTATCTAGACCTATTTCCATAAGTGAATCTTGATAAGCAATCATAAATTCCTCCATTAATTCTTCCTTATCCATATGAAGGACTTCTGCATCGTTTGATACTTCATCAAGCATGGATTTTATGAGTGGCAAGTTTTCTTTATTAGCCTTCATAAGATCTTTCTTGACTGTCTCAAGATTGGCTTTAAGCCATTCTTGACCGTAATTCAAATGTAGGTATTCATCTTGAACAACACCCTCTGTAATTCTTTTTGCAAATGGATCAGCAACACGAATGTAAACGTGATATGCAGATATTGCAAAAGATTCAATCAAAATGCATTGTATTAAGAGACAAGTAGTTGTATCTCCAACTTTAAAAGCATCTAAAAAATTATTATGGAGTTTTGAGAAAAAAGTCTTAGCGAAAGGCATATCTGGCTTTACTGCAAGATTTCTCCCACAAGCACAAAAACCATTCATATGCTTTTTCTCCATCTTCCCTAGCCTCACAAGCTCATCCGCATGCTCAGGAATCAACTTAGCAAGATCAAGAAAATTGGAATAAGCTTCTTGCTCCCCTTCAATTACAACCGCATTGATTCTGCTATAAGCATCTTTATAAGATTCTGAGGTGAAATCTGGAAGAGAGTCAGAACTTATCTCTTCTTTTTCTACTGTTAAATTGTTGGATGCAAGAGCTTGCATAGATCTATTAGAAATTTATCAATTTGAGTGATCTTACAGAATTAAATCCAAAATGGTAGTTCAGTTACCACATCTTAACTGCTAGAAATAGGTCTTTCTGACATAACTGGAGGCCAATCACTCTCCAAAAGGCTTGTAAATAGTGACTTCCAATGATCTATTAGTGCATTTTCTAAAGCGGCACCCAATTCAGAATTTGAGGAACTCGCATCTCCAATAACTCCAGATGAGCTTAAATCTTCTGTTAACCATGCGCATGGTGACGCACCTTCAAGGCTCCACCCTTTTGGAGTAGAAATTATTTCTTGATCTATTCCTGTTTTTTCTAAATATGAATCATTTCGAACCAAATCTTTAGCCATGTGCAACATAAGACTTGTTTCTGCTAAAGCAGCGTGAAGTCCTTCCTCAACCTCTTTCTCAGGCAAAAGATCATCTAATCCTGGGACACCACTCCAAAGAAAACAAGGCAATACAGCTAATGAAGGGCATTGAATTCTGAGTTGCCTAGAAACCGCTTGCAGAAGGCCTATTTGGCCACCATGGGCATTAAAAAAGACTAATCTTTTGAATCCCATAGAAGCTATTTGCTGACCAACATCGGTAACTAGTGAAAGCAAAACATCTGCTGATAAGGACAAAGTTCCTGGGAAAGCTTGATGCTCAGGAGAGAAGCCAATTGATTGTGATGGCATCATCCATATAGGCATTTTTTCTGGCAAACTTTCAAGTGTCTTAATTAAAATATTTTCAGCAAAAAAAGTATCAGTAATCAAAGGTAAATGAGGTCCATGTTGTTCACATGCACCAAAAGGCCAAACCAATGTAGAACCTTTACCTGAAGCGGCTTTAGAGGCCTCAGGCCAGGTCAAATGCTCAAATCGACGAGTTGGGAAAATGATAGAAATCTCCTAATAATTAAAAAACGACTTACCCTTGACTGTAAGAATGATTAACTTATTACAAGGGTATTATGGCCGGGTCAGATTCTCAGCCTAAAAAAGCTATTCCCCCAAAACCGGCAGCAAATGCTCCGCGCAAACCATTGCAGGTTATGCACATCAGTCGGAAGGCTGAAGAGGAAGTCATAGCCAAAGAATCATCTAAGAAAGACATCTCAGATCAATCTAAAGATAAAAGATTTGATGAAAAAGTTCTAGATGAAAAAGAAATTTCTCTATTAAAGAAAGCGCCTGAACAGAAAAAATTAATACTGGATGACTCTAAAGAGAATTTTAAAGCAACGACAATGGATGATCTTCTGAGATCTGAAAATAATTCTGACTATAAGAATATTGAGGCTTTTGATGATCGAAATGTTTTTGAACAAAAAAATAGAACTGTTGATGAATTTGATTTTGATGAAGATGAATTTTTAGCTGCCTTAGAGGAGAATCAACCAATCGGCACTACTGGAGAAATTGCAAAAGGTTCAGTTATTGCCGTTGAAAGTGATGGTATTTATGTAGATATAGGTGGAAAGGCTCCTGGATTCATGCCTAAAAATGAATGTGGTCTAGGTGTAATTACAAATTTAAAAGAGCGTTTCCCAAAAGGATTACAAGTCGAAGTTCTTGTTACAAGAGAGCAAAATGCTGATGGAATGGTAACAATTAGTTGTAGGGCATTAGAACTAAGAAAAAGCTGGGACAAAGTTCAAAATCTTGCAAAAGAGGGAAAAGTTATTCGAGTTAAAATAAATGGCTTTAACCGAGGAGGTGTTACTTGCGACTTCGAAGGTTTAAGGGGGTTTATTCCTAGATCTCAACTTGAAGATGGGGAGAATCATCAATCTCTTGTATCAAAGACAATAAATACTGCCTTTTTAGAAGTAAATCCAGAAAGAAGAAAACTTGTTCTCTCCGAAAAGAGAGCTGCAATGGCTTCAAGATTTTCGGAATTAGAAATTGGACAATTAATTGAAGGTGAAATCTTAACTATTAAACCTTATGGCTTTTTTGTTGATTTGAAGGGCGTCAGTGGTTTGTTGCATCATTCAATGGTAACCAATGGAAGCATGAGAAGCCTTAGAGAAGTTTTTCAAACAGGCGAATCTATCAAAGCTTTAATAACTGATTTAGACCCCTCCCGTGGGCGAATTGGATTAAATACAGCTCTTTTGGAGGGGCCTCCAGGGGAACTTATTACTGACAAGGCAAAAGTAATGGAAGAAGCAGATGAGCGAGCCGTTAAAGCTCGAAATAGTTTGAATAAAGAAAAAGTTGATCCTCAAAAAGAAAAGAAAGACATCAACTTGTCATCGTAACTTTACTTGTAAGAGAAAAATTGTGATTGCCTCAAAAAAATCTGATTTAATAAAAAAAGACTGGGAAATAGACTTTTATTCCCGCCCTATAACTGATGAAAATGGAAAAAAAAGGTGGGAACTACTTATTACATCTACAAATAATTTTAAAGACACTAATACATTTAAATGGGAAAAGATATGCCCAGCATCAAATGTTAATTCTATTTGGTTAAAAGATGCATTAGAGGAAGCTATTGATGCAGCTTATTCACAAGGTTGGGACAAACCTTCCGTTATTCGTTGTTGGCGATCCTCTATGAGAACAATGATAAAACGGGCAGCAGATAAAATCGGAATTGAACTTATTTCTAGCAGAAGAACATATTCATTGATTGAGTGGCTTGCTGATCGAGAAAGGAGTTTTTATCCTCAGCAAAAAGGATATATTGGTGTCAACCTCGCCCCTCCTGTAAACCCAATTACAAACCAAGCCATACCCTTACCAGAGGAAGTAAGAGGCGACTCTTGGAGCTTTGCTTCACTTTCTTTAAATACACTCAGAGAGGCTGATCAATGGGAAATACAGTTTTCCAATTTAATCCCAATAAAAGATTCAATTAATCAAAATATCTCTATTCCTGGTATTAGACTTTTTAGTCCAAAAAGATCCTTAGCACTCGCAGCTTGGCTTGGAGGACTTGAACCAGCAAAGCTTGTAATAGAAGGTACTCAAATAATTTTAGAAGCAGGGCAAGCTGACAGGTGGTTAGTGACTGATGTCGAAAAAGAAGCCCAAAAAGCTATTGAAAATAATTTTCTAAATACGAAACTAGAAGCCGATGGACTTCAATTTATTTCAGTTCAAAAAAATCCTGATGAAAATACTCTAGATGGTTTTTGGATGCTAAAGGATATTGGAGATATTTAAAACTTATCTCTAACGATCTTTTTCAATAGACTTTATCTCCTAAAAAAGTATTAAACAAAAACACATCAATCTGAATAGACGTTGCACCTATTCAAATTCAACGCCATATTGATTTTACAGAATAGACAAAAGTAATTTCAGACTAAGGAGTTTCATGTATTTATGAACATAGCTAAATAAATTATATAATTTATTTAGCATTGATTTGTTGCTAATCCTTCATTTATATATTTCTCAGCTATATCAATATTACTATTAAAAGGGATAACTTTCGCCACAAGCACGCCATCTAATGACCCTTTAGGTTTTAAATTTACTTTTGTATGTCTTGGTAGTTGTTTTTTTAACCAGATAAAAGATTTTTCTTCTAAATCAGGGCTGATTTCTGTACATGCTATTTTTACAGTATATGTGCGATTATTGTCTCCAATTAGCAAAATAGACGAGCTACTAACTTGCAAAATCTCTGCTGCATATACGTGAGAAAAAAAACAAAAAAATGAAATAAATAATATTAAAAATTTTGTAAAAAAATTATTCATAAAAAATTGTATTAATTATTTTTGAATATCAGGTATGCCAACCATTTGGGCATTACTTTTTCCAGGTGGGACCATTGGGTAACAATTTTCGCCTTTTCTTACATTTACGTTTACGAGAACTGGACCTTCATGTTCCAAGGCCTTCTGAAGTTGAGGTATTAAGTGGTCTCTTTCTGAAATCACAATGCCCTCAATCCCAAAAGCCTTAGATAACGAAATAAAGTCAGGCTCCCCAACTGACATGTTAGATGCCGAATATCTTTCATCATAAAAACTTTCTTGCCATTGCCGAACCATCCCTTGCCAATGATTATTGATGATAATTACTTTTAAATTCAACTTGTATTGAGCAATAGTTCCAAGCTCCTGAATGTTCATGAGGATACTTGCATCTCCGGCGATACAAATAACTTGCTCCGTAGGTAAAGCAACTTTAACTCCCATTGCAGCAGGCATTCCAAAACCCATTGTTCCAAGTCCAGCACTACTAATCCATTGTCTTGGTCCATTCAACAAATATTGAGCAGCCCACATCTGATGTTGTCCAACATCAGTTGTAATGTAAGCATTTTGCGCCAAATCTCTTAAAGCAATTAATACTTCCTGCGGATAAATTTCTCCTTCTTTAGGTGGAGTAATCAAAGGAAAATTATTTTTCCAGTTTTTAATTTTGTTAAGCCAGTTAGAAGTTCTTGGAGTTATTTTTCTTTGATTACTGAGATCTAATAATTTAACAAGGCTAATTCCAACGTCACCTAATACAGAAACTTCAACTACTCTATTTTTATTTATTTCAGCTGGATCAATCTCAAAATGAATTACTTTTGCTTTGGGTGCAAAAGTATCTAATTTACCTGTAACTCTGTCATCGAATCGTGCTCCAATGGCAATTAGCAAGTCACATTCAGTTACAGCAAAGTTTGCATAAGCTGTTCCATGCATACCAAGCATCCCAACTGATAAAGGTTCACGTTCATCAAAAGCGCCTTTTCCCATCAAAGTTGTTGTTACGGGTATTTGATATCTATTAGCAATCGCCGCCAGAGTTTCATGAGCACCAGAAGAAATAACACCACCACCTACGTAAAGAAGAGGTTGATCAGCATTTTCAATTAAATCCAAAGCTGCACTTATAGCTTTGTGTTCTGGCGCAAATGGAAGTTCAAAGCCTGGTGGCTTTATTGAACCTGGCTCAACAGGAAGATATTTAAACATCTCTTGTCCAACATCTTTTGGTATATCAATCAAAACAGGTCCTGGTCTACCCGATGAGGCAATAAGAAAAGCTTGGGCTACAACTTTTGCAATTTCAGATGGATCTCTTACTACCCATGAATGTTTAACAATTGGGAGTGTTATCCCAAAAATATCGGTTTCTTGAAAAGCATCAGTGCCAATAGCAGGTCTAGGGACTTGTCCTGTTATGACAACAAGAGGTACAGAATCCATTTGTGCAGTGGCTATTCCTGTGACTAGATTCGTAGCCCCCGGGCCTGATGTACCAAAACAAACACCTACTTTTCCAGTAGCTCTAGCGAAACCATCTGCGGCATGGGTTCCACCTTGCTCATGTCGAACAAGAATATGTTTTAACCAGCCCTCTTGCTCCGCTTTGAAAACGGCATCATATATTGGAAGAATTGCTCCGCCTGGATAACCAAAAATAGTATCTACGCCGTGCCTACGAAGAGAGTCCATCAAGGCGTCAGCACCTGACATGTCACATTGAGTTTGTGTTCCTGAATCTCCTATTTGATTAGATGTAGAAGTCAGGGTCACGGCAGAAGGATATCTAAACTAACAATAAATCCTAGTATGCTTAATTTCAATTAAAATAAATTAAGCAAAAATTTAATTAATTTCTCTAAGTTTTAATAACAAGCTGATTATCAAATTAATCAACACAAATAGTTATTTTAATTCTTTACAACAATCCTATTTGGTGCAAAGGTCCACTACCAATTATTAATTCCAGGAGAAAGCAAAGAAAAACAATCATTGCAACTCTTCCATTCCAAACTTCTGAGCTGTTGTTCCATCCCCATTGCCATTTCTCTTGAGGATAAAGTTTTACTCTTTCTGGCAATTTTGAGGCTTCCTCTATACTTATTCCCTCACCGTTTAAGCAAGAAGAAACCAGATCAGCCAATCCTTCAATAAACAATGGATAGGTATCTAGTGCTGGAACTCTTTTAAAATTAACAATTCCATTTTTTTGAGCAATTTCTTTGTACTCAATATCAATCTCTTGGAGTGTTTCAATATGCTCACTCACAAAACTTATTGGGACTACAACGAGCTCATTAACGCCGGATTTTCCTAATTTTTCTAGGACTTCCTCGGTATATGGTTTTAGCCACTCTTCTGGCCCCACTCTGCTTTGATAAGCTAGTGAGAAAGAATTACTGAATCCAAGCGAATTTTCAAGTTGGTCAATAATCAAAAGTGAACAGTTTTGTATTTGATCTTGATAAGGATCGCCAGCTTCCTCTACATAGCTTTTAGGAACACCATGTGCTGTAAAAAAAACATGTGCCTCCTGGGGTAAATCACAAGTAAGGATTTGTTTCTTTATTAATTCAGCCATCGAAGACACATAGGCTGGATGATCAAACCAGCTTCGAACGCAACGCATTGATAATTTTTCAAACTCCGAATCACCATCTCTTAGCCTTTTTAACTCTCTAAAACTGGATCCACTTGTACTTATAGAAAAATGAGGATAAAGAGGTAAAACAACAACTTCGCTAACACCATCAGCCTTCATATCCTCTACTGCTGACTCAGTAAATGGATGCCAATACCTCATCGCGACATATGTTGTAGCGTCTATTCCTATATTTCTAAGATGGCTTTGTAGTTCTCTAGCTTGCTGCTCAGTGATACGACGTAAAGGTGACCCGCCTCCAATCGACCTGTAAGCCTCTTGTGATTTACTACTTCTTAATAAGCTTATAAGCCAAGCCAGAGGTTTTTGAAAAGCACGAACCGGTAAGCGAATTATCTCTGGATCAGAAAAAAGATTATATAAGAATGGACCAA
>QCIQ01000022.1 GCA_003216595.1 Prochlorococcus sp. AG-402-M18 | reverse complement strand
GTAATTCCACCCAAAAAATCCTGGGCATTAGTGCAAAATATGCATCTCCAACATTAAAACTCAGTAAATTCCCACCTCTTGGATCAGCGATTATAAGTAAACTTGTCTCATCAAGATTCCAATAGTCTTTGACTGCTAAACCGGGGGTTTTCTCATATTGCGACAAAACCCTTATTTTCCAACCAGTTTCTTGTTCATAAGAATTTAGTGAGTTTTCTAAATCTAATCTTTGTTGCTCACTTAGGGTTTTTGCCAGATCGATTATGGGTGTTTGTTCTTTTGGTAATAGTTCGGGATTATCGTAAGCAAATGTGCTTCCTCCCATTGAAAACATAATTACTAGTCCTAGACAAATAATTATGGCTTTATTAAATGTTTTTTTCAGCATGTGCTTGATTCGCTCTGAACGTATTCTCCATCATGATTGACCCGACTGCGAGATGTCCAAAATGGTTGATTGATCGCATTAGAGATAGTGGCGGTTCTATAAGTTTCTACAAATATATGGATTTAGTTTTAAACGATCCTAAAAATGGATTTTATTCAACTGGAAAATTGAATATTGGTAAAGATGGAGACTTTTGCACTTCACCGTCTTTAAGTAATGATTTTGCAAGTTTATTAGCTATTCAAGTTGTTGAGTGGCTTCTTAATCTAGAAAAATCAGGAATTGATTCTGATTTATATTCCCTTATTGAGATTGGACCAGGAGAAGGGACTTTATCAAGAGATTTGATGGTGGCCATCAGTGAAATTGCACCTGCTTTAACAAAAAAAATTGAGTTTATTCTAGTTGAATTAAATGCAGGTATGAGAAGACGACAAGAAAAAGTAGTTAATAATGTTGAGGGGATAAATTATCGCTGGAGCAATATCGAAGATCTCATTTTAAAGCCTGTAACTGGTGTCGTTATAGCTAATGAAGTTTTAGATGCCTTCCCAGTTGAAAGGTTGGTTTTTAGTGATAATAAAGTTTTTAGACAGGGAGTTTCTTTAACAAAAACATGTGATGAATATTTTTTGAAGTTTGTTGATCTAAAGCCTACCTCTGAGATTATTAAATTTCTGAAAGAATCTAATAAGCTTTTAAAGATTGAATTTCCGCCAAAGGATATTTGTAATAGATGGGTCACCGAATGGCATTGTGATGTACCGAGTTGGTTTGGAAAATTGTCTAAGGTTTTAATAAATGGCTCATTATTAGTTGTCGACTATGCGATGGAATCGAAGCGTTATTATAGTGCAATGAGAAAAGACGGTACTCTGATCTCCTATAAAAACCAAGAAGCAAATTCAAATATTTTAGCAGATGCGGGCTTGTGTGATCTAACAGCACATTTATGTATCGAATCAACTATTAACTATGCTCTGAATAACGGATGGAATTTTATGGGTGAGACTAGGCAGGGACAAGCTCTCTTGGCATTAGGACTTTCAGATTTTCTTTATTCTCTTCAAAATACAAGTAATAATGATCTATCTGTTGCATTAAGTCGAAGAGAGTCATTATTGAGATTAGTTGATCCAATGGGACTGGGGAACTTTAGGTGGTTGGCTTTTCAGAAGAATAATAATGATGATCTGATTTTAAGAAATCTTTTTCTAGAAGAGCCAATTAGATAAGTTTTTGCAAGCATTCATTTATTTCTTCATTCGAGATATTATTAAACAATTTTACATCACCAATTTTTAAGGGCATAACGAAACTCACTTTGCCGTTTTTAACTTTCTTGTCTCCTTGAAGTGAGCTTAGAACACTTTCAATTTCAAGCTTTGGCCACTTAGAGGGTAAACCTGCTTTTTCTATTAATCGTTTCTGCCTTTTCGCATCAATATCTTTCCATAATCCCCTCTGAACGGCTAATTGACCGACTGCAACCATCCCCATTGCTACTGCCTCACCATGAAGCCATTTACCATAACCACAAAGATTTTCTATTACATGGCCAAAAGTGTGTCCATAATTTAAAAATGCTCTAACTCCACTTTCCTTCTCATCTTTTTCAACAATTTCTGCCTTAGATTTAGCAGAGCGCTTAATTATTTCTATTAGTAGTTTCTTTTTGATGCTTGAAAGATCAGAAATATTATCTTGCATCTCTAGAAGTTTGAATAGCTCTAGGTCTGATATAACTCCATACTTTATTATTTCAGCCATACCAGCTTTGAACTCTCGTGATGGGAGAGTAGATAATGTTTTTGGATCTATTAATACTAATTTAGGTTGATGAAAAGCACCTATAAGATTTTTACCTTTTGAGTGATTTATGCCTGTTTTACCACCAATAGAAGCATCAACCATTGAAAGTAATGTTGTAGGAACTTGGACTACATTAATTCCACGTAACCAAGTAGCAGCTGCAAAACCAGTCATGTCTCCAATTACGCCTCCTCCAAGGGCAATCATTAATGATCCTCTTTCTAATCTCGCTTCATATGCAGCATCGTGGATTAAATCAATAGAAGATTGATTTTTTTGGTCTTCTCCTGCTTTTATTATTAAAAGTTTTGGGTTGTATTTACTGTTAGTCAGACTTTTAATTATGCAATCACCATAATGATCTGAGACTTCCTTATTAGATACGACTAATACTTTTAGTCCTTCCCTAAAACCAATCTTACATAGCTCATCTCCTATGCATTCAAGACTACTTTCCCCAATAACTATCTCGTATGGATTGCTAGCTAGAGAGACTTTAATATGGTGGTTGTCTTTATTCACAATTGTGAGGATAAAAGATTTTTGATGGTTTATTAGTTAAATCATCAAAATATAGAAGTAATTATATTGTTCACGAACTCATTTCATAAGCAATTGATATGTATTCGTATACGTTCAGTATTTATTCCGGGATCAAAATAATCACATAGTGGAATATTCTTTGGGTTGTGAATTAAGGATGTTTTTATTAAAATCATAATTCGCATACTATTTTTCTTGTTCGCGATTTTGTTGTTTGCCTGGAAGTGAGCAAAGCTTTAAAAATGAGGTTTTTAATTAAATGATTGGGGTCGTGGGTGGAGGACAGCTAGCAATGCTTCTGGTTGAGGCTGGAAAGAAAAGAGATGTTGATGTTGTTGTTCAGACGGCAGCTAAAACAGATCCTGCTGCTAAAAAGACAAATCAAGTCATTTTGCATGATCCTACGAATCCAGTGGGAACAAAACTTCTTGCTGAAAAGTCTCGCTTGATTACTTTTGAGAATGAATGGGTTGATATTTCAAGTTTACTTTCTCTTGAAAATAATGGAGTTTCTTTTGTCCCTAAACTTCAATCAATAAGACCTTTAATTAATAAAATAACTCAAAGAGAGCTATTAAATAGTCTTGATATCCCATGTCCTGATTGGTTTCCCTTACCGATAAAAAAATCAAGAGAAATTGTTCTTCCAGCAGATTGGGGATTTCCATTGATGGCAAAAGCTGCCAAAGGTGGATATGACGGTAAAGGAACTAAAATTATTAAAAATCTAAAACAACTTCAAGAATTTCTATTAGTTGAAAAAGAAGAGCAATGGATGTTAGAGAAATGGGTCCCTTTTGATAAGGAATTATCCATTGTTTCTAGTAGGGATTCAAAAGGAATTGTCCGTAGTTTGCCAATCGTAGAGACATACCAATCTAAACAAGTATGTGACTGGGTACTTGCTCCGGCTGATATCAATCATGACGTTGATCTTATGGTGAGAAATATCGTATCTTCGTTGCTTGCAGAGTTGGACTATGTTGGAGTTATAGCTATTGAATTTTTCTATGGATCTGAAGGATTACTTGTAAATGAGATAGCTCCAAGAACTCATAACTCAGGTCATTTTTCTATAGATGCTTGTAATAGCAGTCAATTTGACCAACAAATATGTATTACATCTGGGATTAATGTCCCCATGCCTGAAATGCTCGTTAGTGGCGCTTTAATGGCAAACTTGCTTGGCTTGCAAAGTAACTATCCAATAACACTCAGCCAGAGGTTGGATGATTTAAGAAGGCTTCCTGGATTGAATGTGCATTGGTATGAAAAAGAAGAAGAAAAAAAGGCAGAAAGCTTGGTCACGTTACTTATCTCTTGAAAAATAAAGATGCTTTGTCTAGAAAAAAAGAAGCATTGGATGTTTTAAAAACCATCAGGACAATTTGGCCTACCTCATGATGATATTTTGTTTAGATTGTTCTAGTACTGCTTTGTTGGTATTGGCCTTCTCAAGTGCTCTGATCTGACTCTCTTTCGATATGGGGAAGCTGTCGTGAAAGTAACGTATACCAGCTTGCTCTGGAAACGAAGCTTCACTTTGAATCCCCCTCTGGTTCTTCCAGGTCGATGCTTCTTGGGCCTTACGGCAAAGCGGTACTCTCTTTAAATGATTTGATTTGACTTCTCTAGAAGTTTTGAGTATTCAAATTATTTAATCTTGATCTTTAAAATTTTTTATATATGCATGTTGGACTTTGCAGCAAATAAAAGATCTCAAGAGGTTGATTCTCTAGATTTGCGAACCTGTCGCAGTAGTTCATGATCTTCTCTTGCTCTTTTATCAAGAATTGCTATGTCTCTTCTGGCTTTCTTATCAACTTTTTGAATATCTTCTCTAGCTCTTTGATCTAGTAGAGCAACATCTTTTCTAGCCCTTTGATCGATGTTCTCAAGGTCTGCTCTGGCTCGTTGATCAACATTCTCTAGATCGATTTTTGCTCTTTCTAACATGCTTGTCATTGAGTCGACCATCAATGACAAAGCTGCAGGAACTTGTTTCCCGGAAGCTGAATAAGAGGGCTGCCCATTAAGACTAATATTAGTGTTTGCTTGATTCGAAGCCATAGTTTTAATTCAAATAGGCTTGCATTAATTGGAAGCCATTTTCTTAATATTCCTATTATCTCCTTTAATTAGCCCAAAAAATCAAAATTTTCTGAAGGAAAACGAGATGTAATAGAGATGTTGCTTTTTCTTGAACAGCTTATTTAACTTCACTTTATTTTTATTTTCTGACTTTTATGAAATCTAGATCTTCAGAATGGTTAATAAAGTATCTATAAAACCAGAATTAATAGTATTTACCTTTTGGATAAAGTCTTTCTATCCTACGCTTTTGATCTTCTTTTTCCAGCTTTTTTCTTCTTCGATCCTTGTATGAAGCGTCATTATCATTAAGCCTAAAAAAGACAAAATAGAACATAAGACCTGTAAATATTAATCCTATAAAGAGGACCCAAAAACCAATTAAGCCTGTAGGGGATAAGTATTCAATATTAAAAGAGCTATTTCTCATCTTTATTATATAGAAATTTGTATTCCTTTATATTATGTACAATAGCTCTAAAATTTAGGGAGAGACTTGCTTACTAAGTATCAGTTTTTTAAACTTATACCTAAAAACACTTTTTAGGTATAAATGAGGATTTTTACGCATTAACATAAAGTAGATTTTAATTAAAATAATTAATATTATTTTAATTAAAAATGGAAGTAACCCATAATTATGCAATGAATCTCATAGTTCCATTAATGGGAATCGCACCGTTACTAATGCTATTTATATTGAAAGGAGAGAAAAAATCAAAGTCTGTTAAGAGTTGGACTAGATCTACTAACTAGAATGATAGAAAAATTAGATTATATTTTCTATCAAACGTATAAAAATTGATAAATGTATTTACAAGAAAAATATCTATTAGATAAATTTAGATGTTTAGGTAATTATTTTTTTAGCTTAAATATAATTTATTTTAAAGTATTATTTGATTTGTAATATCTTATTACTTTGTATCTATTTATATATTAGTAATTATAAAAATATAAAAGTTGATTGTCATGTGAAAGAAACAATTTCACTGTGTACGGTTTTTACTCGCAATAATCTTTTTTTTACGTTATCTTATTAATGCACAAATATTTTTTGTTCTCTCAATAATTTAAAATTTCTTACTTAATATGCATAAAAACAAAACCCAGCAGTTTGCAAAGTTTTTTCTAAAAGACTTGAAAATTAAAAAAACTAAAGATAAAAATGACAAATTTGATCTTGTTGAATGAGTTTTTCTTCATCGAGATGATTAAATTTATAAATCAATACAATTTCCAGATATAAATACAAGTAAATAATATGCTCCCAGTTCTTAACAAATTATGTGTATATACCTAGTAAATCTCACAAGGATAAAAATAAACTGAATAAAAAATAAAAAATTACATAATCAATGCTATTGGGAGTTTGAGTTTCCTATAAGGATATGAACAACCCTATTCAAAGAAAAACTACTCTTAAATGGTCTCGGATGATGAACTTTCTTATCTTGATATAGCTACGATTCTTCAAACTTCTTGCTAAAGAAGAATTAACACAATGTGTATTATCATGTGATGCAAAAAGAAAATGTTCAGAGATACTATTTCATGTAAAAGACCGTTGATAAGTGCATTTACCTAAAAAAGTTTTGTTAATTTATCGAGAAATATAATCTTTCAATAGTATGTTTAGATACTACTAAATTTAAAATATGAAAACTGCACAAGATAGATATTTTGAATGTTTAGAACTTTGTATTGAAGATGAGCAGGGAAAATCTTGTCGTCAGGTATGTGCACCTATATTAAATGATGATCCTTTTGATCATCCTACAGTCCCAATAATAAATAATCAGTAGATAGCTACTTGTAAGAATTTATGATTTCATATATTTAGCTCTAAAACTTAAGTTATACGAATTTAAATTATCAATCTTTCTTTAATTATAATGCTTAGAAGTTAATGGTCAGTTTATTAATTGGAAGTTCTGTTAGGACAATAAATTAACTAGAATTGAATTTTTATACGAATCATGGATACTCCTATCACGCATATAAATTTATTTAATGCAATGCTAGCTATTTATGTTATTGGCTATCAGGTCTCTATCTGTTTGGATTGGAGTTGGATCCCAATGAATAATGAAGATTATCAACTTCCCTATCAAGACAAATGGAGCTAAATTAGTTAGTAATTTATGATTTTTATAACTGTTGA
Source organism: Prochlorococcus sp. AG-402-M18 (assembly GCA_003216595.1). GTDB lineage: Bacteria > Cyanobacteriota > Cyanobacteriia > PCC-6307 > Cyanobiaceae > Prochlorococcus_B. The sequence continues at coordinate 13,293 of QCIQ01000022.1, read as the reverse complement.
GTATTCATATGTAAAAATTAACGTTTTATTCTAAAACTATTTATTTCTAACTATTTTATAAATATAAATTTATGAGATGTAAATACTATCTAGAAAAGAGTAAATTATTTTTTGAGTAATTCACCTTTTATTAATTTAAAATGTAGTCTATATTATTTCAGTTATTTATTTTTAAAACCTCACAAGTTAAATATTTTGAACCACATGAAATAAACCAAATGAATATCCTCCAATTAGTACCCACCCTAGTATCGCTGAAATTATAGTTGATCTTCTGTTATGTCTTCTTATAGCATTCTCAATCATTTCATTTACATCATCTCTGTTTATTAGATTAGTTTTTGGATTGGTAGAAGTCATTTGTTTTTATGTAAATTTGATGCTTTGAGATTGATTGGATAATCTCTGTCTAAGCAAATTCAATTTGATAAGGATTTTGCTTAGGAAAGCAGTGATGTGCCACTATTACTAGCTATTTTGAATAGATGCTTGGAAGAGTGACTGAATGTAAAAACAGGATAATATGTAAACATTTGTTAAGACTATAATGGATTTTTTTTAAAGTTGTGTAGGTAAAATCACCTTATATGGATTTTGTTTGTAAAAATCAAAATCTTTTTACAATGTTTTGAACTTATTTATGCGATTAGCGAGCTGCCATTTTTTCAGTGTCAATCCAAGCAATGCTTATGTACTAATCTAATAGTTGTATTATTGTTCGTAACTATTATTTCCACTGTTATTTAGTTACTTTACACAAAATACTGCCTATATTTAATCTATTCTCTTCCACGGTTAGTTATTAAAAATGTAATAATAAGAATAAAATGTTATGACAATTAAAAATCAACTAGAAATAGATCATCAATTAGAAAAGCTTGAGTTCGCATTAGCGATTTCTCAGACTTTTGGTGACAATGTCAAATCTGATCAGATCAAGGATCAAATTAAAATCATTGGTTTTAAGTATCAAGAGCCAGGCACGTAAACTAGATTTTTTATTTTCTTCAGATCTTCTATTTCGTTTCTTGATGCCCTTTGTCTATGTAAAAAAATTTATCAGCTATTTTCGTTATTGTCCGTCTCATTCTTTTCTAAAAGCTTTCTAGTAAGAAAAGAATATGATGCCTGATGTTTTTCTTTCCATTCTTTGTGTTCTTTTATCTGTTTTTTTAATTTTTCTAAACTCTCTTTTTCTTCTGGATATACCCTTTCTAAGTATTCGGGGCTTAAATTTATATTTCCTTCAAATTCATAAACCATTTCCTCGAATGATTCGCATATTCCAAGGATATCTGCCATAAAATCTTCAAATTCATCAATATTTATTTCTTGAAGAACTTTTCTTAATTTACTTTGACTTGATTCTTCTGGCTCCCATTCTTTTTTTAAGACGTGAAGAAGATTGAGTTGGCCAATTCTATCGAGAAGGTCCCACTTAGAGGCATCATCGGCTGAGTAAAAATAGGAGCCATCCCCGGATTGATAAAACTTGCATCTTTCTTTATCCATTTATTTTAAAAGTAAGTGTATCAAATCTTCTATATTGGGTTTGCAGTGGTAAAACATTTGATTTAATTAGTTTATCAACAAGTTAGATTTTAGTAATGTATTTAATTTGTATGTATATTAGGATACCATTTCTTTTCACATCTTTCTAACTTTTTGATTATCTTTAAATTTAATATTGTCTTACTCGTAAGATTAATCTTATATTCTGTGTTATAAAATATTATTTTTAATTAAAGAAATCTAATGGAAAGGGACCCATGGTTTTAGATATCAATGAATTATCATAATTCTGACAACTGATTAAAATACCTTCTCCCAATCCAAATTCAATCCTAGCATGAATTTCACCAGTTTTTTGATTCGCCTTTAAGAATATTGGTCCTTCTGTACTAGGTAATGTGATGCATTTCATTTCATCATATTCAAATCTTTCTTCTATTTTTCTGACCGCATCTATTCCTTTTTTTATTGAGGGTGACATAATTCCTATTGTTATCCAGTCTGATTTATTTATGATTTGACTAAGTTCATTAAAAAGTAATTTTGATTGTTTTTTATTTAATTTAGGAGCAGATCTTAGTTTATCAAGGTCTTCTAATTTACGGATGTTGATTTTATTTGTAGACATTCACATCCTAATTTTCTTTATATTATCAGTTAGAGTAGTTTTTGTCTGGTATTAATTTATTTATATCCTGAAAATCTTTAATTTATTTCTTATGGCTAGTTTTATTTATCTTTAGAAATAGATTGAAAACTTTAAAAAATGAATAATCCTACTAAATACTATAGTTAAGTAAATGTTATATATAAAAGAAATTTTATATATTAGGATTGTTTTTGCTTAAATTTTAGTTCTATTAATAGATTACATTTTTCCCTATCAATTAAGATTATTTGATTCTTTTATCCTCCTGGTCTCATGCAGTTGTTCTAATTCGTTATAGACTTCGCGTAATGTGTTCTTGATGTGATCTGAATTCTCGATCGCCCCAAGCGAATTCATTGCCTTTATAAGGCTTTCTTTTGCTTCAATCAGACCTCGACATTGGGTGCTACCAGCTTCAGAGGACATCTTTCTTTGAGTTGTTGGTATGAATTTATTATATCTATTCTTTTAAATGGTTAACTTTCTTTCAACTTTTTTTAAATTATTATTTCTTTAACTTCACTTTAGATTTTAGCCTTGACGAAGCCTGTTTTTTTAATTAAAAACAAAATTAAGATAGTTATTTTTGATGGCAAAATTAGAAAACATAGATGCCCCTATTGGTTGGCTAATAGATCCTCACAGTAAATGGGCTATTCATTTTGACTTTAAAAAGTCATCTAATGAAAAGGTCTCTCCAGATTTCACGATTGATATGTGGGGCGTTGTTCCTAACGGTAAACCTATGATGTTTAAAAGTAGAAGAAAGGTGACAAAAGGAGAATTAATAAAGACATGGAAGCAATTGATTTCATCAAATTGGGTAGAATTTGATTATGAGAAGAATAAAATTGCCTAAAAAGTAATTGTATTTAATGTGCATTAGCTTGTTCTCTGGTTAGAATATTTTTACTTTTTATGACTTTAAAATTCCAAAATGCTTTCCATAAACTACTCAAATTGGCTACTATATTTACAGCTATAATTACTGGATGGACTTCAATTATTTTAATGTCAAATACAACATACAATTTAGAGATTAAGGAATTAATTACAAAAATGTATTTGAATCAAAAGAACTTTATTTTTAATATCAAGGATCTATCACTTTTATTAGTAAAGGATGCAAATGATCGTTTTACTGAAAATAATTAAGGCATTTTTCAGGTGAATAATTTATCACGAGATTAATACCATATATGCTTACACCCTATTGATAAATAAACGCTTATATATTATTAATTGCTATATTATTAATCTTTATGTAAATAAAATTGTCAAATAAAACACTTTATCTTGCCTCTCCGCATGGCTTCTCTCAACATTCGAGATTGAAACTTTTACCTGAATTCGTTTCTAAGCTTGAGTCTATGGGAGCAAGGGTTTTGGAACCTTTTGCTCGCAATAGTAATATTGATATTTCAACACCTGGTTGGGCTAATAAAGTAGCAACCTCGAACTTAAACGACTTGCGGCAATCTGATGGCTTATTTGCAATAGTTAATGGAGCTCCTCCTGATGAGGGTGTAATGGTTGAGCTTGGAGTGGCTATTGCCCTAGGAAAACCTACATTTTTATTTAGAGATGATTTTCGTAAATGTACTGATTCTGATGAATACCCCCTTAATCTAATGATTTTCCTGGGGATTCCTACCGGTTCATGGAAGGATTATTATTATTCTTCTTTGGAAGAGATTGCTTTTGAAGAGAAAGCCATTTATAAATGGTTGAGAAATGCAAGTTAAATGATCTAGTTTTCACTGCTTTATATAATAAAAATTCAATTTTTTACTTCTTATTAATATGATAGAATTAATTATTAACTCTTTTTTATATATGTTAAGTGAAGGATTTTTTATTTGACTTGAATAATATAAGGATAGAAACATCTTTTAAATCTTTTGATGAACTTCGTAAGATTCTTTATTTCTATCAAAGTAATAACATTTATAAGATCAATATACCCTGTAAAAATAGATTAAGAAGAGATTTTCTTCTAGAATCAATTAGAATTTCCAAAGAAGAGTTTCCAAGTATAGATATTATTCCTCACTTTAGTATCCTACATGAATTTAAAAATAATAGAATAAATACCCAAGATTCATTTCTTGAATTTCTTAAGGCTGTAAAATATTTAGGATGCAAGCAAGTACTTCTTGTCTCTGGTTCTCAAAAAAGATCTACCTTAGATTCTGTTTTAGCTTTATCTATGGTTAGAGATAATCCATTATTTTCTAATAAAAATATTTCTATTGGCGTTGCATTTAATCCTTATCTACCTGGTATTTTGTTTGACGAAGAGATTATAAGATTAAAAAATAAGCTTCAATCAGGTTTAGTATGTTCAATCTGGATTCAATTTGGTACAGATTATAAACTTCTTGAAAGGAGGATTCAAATACTAACAAATATTATATCCGCTACTATTGAAGATAACCCTAATATTTCATTAATTAATGTATTTGGAAGTATTTTAATTCCATCTAGGCAATTTCTAGCTAGATTTAAATATAGACCATGGAAAGGTGTATATTGTTGTAATGAATTTTTAGACTCAATAGACTTTGCTAATAAATTAATTTTAGAAATATTAAATACTTATAAACAGCATAAAATTTTTCCATTAATTGAGACTAATATTTCTAATGAAAATCATTTGAATAAATTAAAAATGACTCTAGGTTTATAAATAAAAATCTTTATTTATAAAAAATCCTATGAATATCTTAATGCAAATTATATTATTTAGTGAACTTTAAATTATTAATCTATGAAGTTATTTTAACTAGATTTTTTTAAAATAAATTTTCTCATTAAATTTAAAAGAGTGAGCCTTTGACTATAAAGATTCTCAAAAAATAAACTACTGGATTGAAGGGATTCATTTCCATGCTTTTTTTTAATAATAAAATTGTTGTCTTTTGTATTCGAGTGGTTTCCTAGCTGAGAATTGGGTCAGATAACACTTGCACTACTTCGCGGTTGCAATAGTCTAAATATTTTATTTGTTAAGTGTTTCAAGCATCTATTAAGTTTTGCGAGCACCCTCTCCTTTGATAGTAATTTTCGTGCTTATTTCTCCCTCTCTATTTTTTATCTAGCAAAGTTTACTTTTTGTCTCGTAGAAATTCATTTTCATAAATGTTTTTATCGGTTTCCAAAATTTCCCTTTATTCTTTTCGCTTTTTTTTAAATGCTCCAAAAAGTCTATGCGGTTTAGGTGTCTTTCTTTCTGCTTGCTCTTTTCATATTGTATCCATTGACGTTCAGCTACCCTTCGCGATTGATTTGAAATTCCATTAATTTTAGGTATACGAAAAATTCATCATGTTTTCATCAAGGAAAAAAACAATGCAGAGGTCTATTCCTCAATCCAGTTCTTTTGCTGCCGATACGTTTTTCCTTAGGAGAAGTTCTGAAGCTACTAGGTACAAATTGGCTGCGTTGATGATGTTCGTGGTTGGTTTTGGCTTGTTAACTCTAGGTACTTGGGTTCTTAATGATTTTAATTTTCTTACTTTTACAAATTAATCTGGAAATTTATATATAGTTTGCTGTTAATTTTTTAAATTATTCATAGTTCTTTAAATACAGATTGTAATTCTTACCTTTAACAGGTTTAAATCAAAAACTTATCTTTAGTATCCTATGGTGAATGTGTTGCATTATAAAAATGGCGAATTCATGGGACAAATATTTTATGCATTATTCGGATTGGGATGATGCGCATTGTTTTAATGTTAGGCTAGAGCTAATATTTGAAGATGAGATTAAGAGACTTGGTTATACAGAATATAGTAATTCAGATGATATCTATCTAGTAGATAATAATATTTCTAATGAAACCCTCTCAAAAAGTAAAACTTACACAAAGAATCAAAATGAGATTCTATTATCTTTTGAGGTCCCTTACGATTGGTCTATTGATACTGATTGGGAAGACAAGGCTCTTGTTCTTCTTGGACTGGCTGACGAGTGGGTCATAGACTCATCTGTCGAAGACAAATAAAAATTATTAAACTTATCTTTGTGCTTAGAATTTTATTTATGAGTAAAAGATAAGTGCAAGACCTTTTTGAGTTTGATAAAATTCTTTTTCTTCACGACTTAAGTCCATTGCTAATTCTTCACCTTCTTTGATTGCCTTATCGAAAGGAGGTTTTGAAGTGGTATTCCCTTTATAAATTGCTGCAATTCCTAATGGAGTTGCATTCCATGAAAAATTAGCTGTTTCTCCTATGGGAGGCTGATTTAATGCTTCTTCAAGTAGATTTGATGTTTTTGATTTTGGACGAGTTGTTGTTGATGTCATGTTTATATTTTAAATTTCTTATAAAAAAAACTTGTTTAGTGATCCTTAGAGGAATATATTCATGTACTTTCTAGTACATTGAATTGGATTTTGCGTCATTTTTGTTGATCTCTGCATCCTTCATCGTGTCTAAGCCCTTTATTTATTTCATAGATTTATTTAGATTTTATTAAAATATTTGAAAAATATTCTTATTAACTTTTTTGCTTCATCTTTAGAAACAGAATAAATTGTTTAAACTGTTCAAATAACTCTTCGTTAATACTGGATATGGGTTCGGATAAATTTATCTCTGAATTATAATTATATTTTTTCTTGCTATAAGTTATACCTTTATCAGAGATTAATTCATCAAGATCATTATCGTTGAAGGATAAATTGTCCATATTTTGCCGCTTTTCATAATAGTTCTTTCTAATTAGATCATTGGAATTTGCATTTTTGTATCCACCTCTGGCTAACAAGGCTTCTTCCACTAATAAGCCTACCACTTTTGATTGGCTTATATTTTCTTTATTTGCAATTTCGGTAATCGTCTTTTGAGCATTAATTGTTGGAAGATAGCCAATCCTTTTTCTTATGGAGGGCATACATACCTATTTATATTAAATATAATTTACTTTACTTTTTGGTTGGATTTCAAATTTCTTATCTATTTCTTGAACTGAGAATTTTAAAAAATCCAATCAGACAACATTACTTTTGCTTTCTCCATTTCATTATTAGCCTTAAGCTCATTTATCTTTTTTAGAGCTGAATATGCCATTTTACCTTTTCCCCAAAAACGAATGTGATTCATAGGGGTTATTAGATTAGATAGATTAGCGGAATTTCTAATTTTTTTAGTCATTTTTTTATCAAAATAGAGTAATTCCTTAAATTGAATAAAATATCAATATAAAATATAGAATAGACCATTGACTCACTCTTATATAAAAAACTAAAAATAAAGTGAAATATACTCTTTAGGAATTTACTACTAATAAAATTTATTTTTTAAATATATTGCTTTTATCTATAGTCTTTAGTGTTTTTTGTCTTCAGGAAACTCCGGTTTCTCTTTCTTTTTTCTCCTGCCGTCTGAAAGCTCTAATAAAGTTGAAAGCTGTTCATAAACTGATCTGAGAGATGATAACTCAGGAAGTAAACCATCGTTTCTTAGGTCTTCATCCATATACCTGAGTTCCTGTCTCACATAGGAGAGAATAGATTTTGCCTCATCTCTTTTTGGACCAGCCATATTCTTTTTTTATTTTTTGAAAAGATACAACAAAAAAGAACTGAATTAAAATTTCAACTGCGTATCAAGACAATATGTTTAGACTCACTATCTTTTTATTTTAGGATAATTTTTTTAATTTAACGTTGACTCAAGAAATAAAAGTAATAAATAAATTATTTATATATTACTTTTATTAAAATATATTTTATTAGAAAATTATTTTTTGATGATCTCTGATCTTGTCGTTATTGGCGGAGGTGCATCTGGCTTTATGGGTGCAATTACAGCAATTAGTAATGGACTAAGATCTGTTGTGATACTTGAAAGTACCTCAAAAGTACTTGAAAAAGTTAGAATTAGTGGTGGGGGTAGATGCAATTTAACCAACTCATGTTGTGAGATCTCTAACTTAGTTAATAATTATCCAAGAGGAGAAAAGCAACTAATTGGCCTGTTTAATAGATTTTCTACAATGGAAGCTTTTGACTGGTTTCAAAAGAAAGGACTTAGTCTTAAAGTAGAGCAAGATGGGCGAGTATTTCCTTGTTCTGATTCTTCTGATGACGTTATAAAATGCTTGACTTCAGTTGCGAAAAAATCTGGTGTTAAGATATTCACTAATTCTCATGTAAAGCAAATAAGAATAATAAAAGAGGGCTTTAACTTATTAGTGAAAGGGAACAATTCATTTGACACAAAAAATATTTTGATTTGTACTGGTGGCCATCCAAGTGGACGCAGATTAGCAAAGAGTCTTGGTCATTCAATTATTCAGCCTGTTCCATCTCTTTTTTCTTTTTCTACTTCTGAAAAACATTTAAGATCTTGTTCGGGCATAACACTAGATGTTCAGGTCAATCTCACTGTCAATAAAAAAAAATATGCAGAAAATGGACCTATTTTGATAACACATAAAGGCTTTAGTGGGCCTGTCATATTAAGGCTCTCTGCATTTAGCGCTAGAAATCTACATGCCAATAAATACAATGGTGAATTAAGAATAAATTGGCTTTGTATGGATGAGAATAAAGTTAGGTCAAGACTTGATTACTATAAATTTGTATATGGCAAGAAGTTACTATTTAATAATAAACCTTTTAAAAATTTACCTCGTAGCTTATGGAAATGTATTCTCTTATCCTTAAAGATTGATGGCAAATTAAAATGGGCTGAAATATCTAAATACGAAAAAGAATCTATGGTAAGATGTTTAACAAGGAATACTTACTTAATAAATAGTCGCGGACCTTATGGTGAAGAATTTGTAACTGCTGGAGGAGTATCTCTTAATGAAATTAATTTTAAAACTATGGAAAGTAAGATATGTAAAGGGCTATTCTTTGCAGGTGAAGTAATAGATATTGATGGTGTTACCGGTGGTTTTAATTTTCAACATTGCTGGACAAGTGGCTGGGTAGCAGGTAAATCAATCGATTTAAAATAGTAGAAATTGAAGAGATTCGTATGAAATTTTTAAGTTCAATACATTTATAAATTATAGATATATATTTAGATTAATTTATCCAAGTGAGGCAATTAGCGCTGGTATAGCAACTGCTATCAGACCCACAGCAGCTGTTGCAGTAAGTAAAGATGTGCTCACATCAAATAAAAGATTTTATTTATCATACACACTAGATTTAGTTGATTTTGTGAGTATTAATACTATTTATATGAACTTTTGTACTCTTATTATTGATCTTTAGAATCTTGTTAATTATCTAATTAGTTTTCAATTTATTCATACTCATCTAATTAATTCTCAACTTACTTTCTGTTGCTAACAATTCAAGAATCTCCAGAATTTTAACGATGAGTATTAATACTTATCCTGAAAAGCTTATCTTCCTTCTTCCACGCTTGATACCCTGACATATCTAAAGTTCTTTCAATTGTCCTAAGTTAAATTGCTTAATTCGATTTTCTATAGACCAATTTTCGTTGATTTTGCTTTGCTTGTTTTAAGAGTATTTACAGGAGCGCTCTTAATTCATCATGGATTTGAAAAATTAAATGACATTAACAATTTTGCTGATGCTTTTGTACGTCCTCTTCATTTGCCATTCCCAGTCACGCTCTCTTACGTGGCTGCTGCATCTGAAATTGGTGGAAGTTGGTTGTTGATACTCGGATTAGTTACCAGATTGGGAGCGTCAGCAATACTTGGAACAATGAGTGTAGCTATTTATCATGCAATTGTTACATCAGGGTTTAATATTTATTTATTAGAGCTTTTAACGCTTTATTTTTCTTCTGCTTTTTCAATAATTCTTTTAGGACCGGGTATGTTTTCTGCTGACTACTTAATCATGGTAATTTTTAAACTGTATCCTGATTTTTTTATCTTTTCATTGTTTAATCAACAAATATCAGATCAATCTAGATTAAATTCAAATAGAGATTTACCTGAAGATGTTAAACAAAAGAAATCATTCGATTTCCCCTTTTCTAGCTTCTTGTCTTCTTAATCAAGTTATAATTATTTCTTGGTGATATCTTTTTTCTTCATTGACAAATAGAACCACATCCAAGTTGGTAAAGTAATAAAAAAACCAATTAATATTATATAACTTTTTGTTGTGTCCCAGGTTGCTTCATCACATTTTTCTTTGACTTTAAATGAGGGACTTACTTTACTGCTTAGGTTTCTACAAATATTTAATCCATGAATACTAAGCGTTCCATATGTTATGGCTGTTGGGACAGTTGCAAGGGATATTGCGAGTATTAAATTGCCTAGCCTCAGATTGAGGTCTTTTCTTTTTTGTTGATCCATATATATATTTTTATCCATATCTAAGATATGGCACTGAATATTTCTTATTTTTTTACAAAGCGGTAAACTTTTATAGGATTGTCTCTGGATTTTCTTAGCTGTATTTTTAAAAGTCAAAATATCTCCCCTTTTTTTGTAATTAATAGTTTTATATAATTGAGTCGCTTTAAAGTTTGGTGATAATTTGTAGGTTTATAAATTTTTTAAATTTGTAGATGCTTTATATACTAATCTTAGGCTAAAGTTATTTCCTAGTAGCAATTAATCTATTTTATAATGTCCACCAGTAAGAGAGAAGAAGTTAGTTCGCATTTGCGTTATATCAGGCAAGAACTTCGAGACTTGGACCAAATGCTTGGTCAATATGGTTTATTGCCTGAGCTGTCTGAGCTGAAAGAGGTCTATAATTCTTTAGATGCTCTACATCAATTACTTTCTGGGAAAGTTAAAAAGAAACCTAAGCCAGAGTTTGATGATTGATAACATAAATTAGTATTTGACTAAAAATTTATAAACCATTGGATTGATTTCTCAATTTTAATAATTTCTATTGAGCAATATTTATTTGGACTTGCAAAAAGAAAACTTACTAACAAAATAAACTTGACACAACAATTGAATTAATGAATGAAGAATCATGGAAACTTCAGTATAAGCAATGGAAAGATTTAAAACCTTATCAAATTAAATTGATTGATGATGGGCCTAAAAGTCAATCTCAGGCTTGGTTTCTAAATTCAATGTGGTGTGAATGGAAGGAGTTGAAAAGAATAAATGAATCTGAAATTTCTACGAATCATTTTTCTTCTTGGACTGATCCTTGGGAAGTCTTATAGTCTTCGTCACCTACTACTTTATGTTTTTCTGTTGAAAATATTTTTTCTCTAATAAGTCATGAATAATTATTTCTTTAACAAATACTTGAATTACAACAGCCATTGGGATTGCTAACAATAAGCCAAGCGGTCCAAAAAGAATAGTGAATATAAATTGTGCTGTAATTGTCAACCCTGGGAGTAATTTTACTTGTTTGTGCATTATTGAAGGAGTTATGACATAGCTTTCAATATTCTGAATTACTACATATAAGCCCAATACAGCAAGTGATTTCCATGGAGTATCTAGCAATGCAACAGAAAGAGGAAAAATTGTACTTATTGTTGGACCAACATTTGGAATAACATTTAAAAAACCAGCTATTAAAGCATTAGCTATTACTAGTTTGATTCCTAGTAAATACAGTCCAATAGAAGCAAGTATTGCTACACATATTGAGCTTAGTAGCACTCCCGCCATCCAACTACTTAGGGCATTGCCGCATCTCAATAAAATAGTTCTTGCTCTCCTTCTATAAAATGATGGAACTAATAATATAGCAACTTCTTTGTATGAATTTGGCTGTAAAGTTATCATTAATCCAACTGATATTATAAAAAACAACTGAAGGATTCCTGTCCCAAGATTACCTACTAAACCAACTAATTTTGTGATGCTATCTGTTACACCACTTGCAAGTGTCGCACCATCTGGAATCATACTAAGTTTATTTGTTAATATTGTTCTTTCAGTTAAATTAGGAATATTATCTTTATATACAATATCAGCAAAATTCAAAAAAGTATTAATTGACAGCTCCCATAATTTGCTTACAGCTGATGGTATTTGATTAATTAGCTCTTGAAACTCGCTGGTGAATTGTGGTATTATTATTACTACTGCAACACTTAAAATAAGTAATAGTAATATTATTGTTAAAACTAATGAAGCCCATCTAGGGAATCGAGAAAAGTCTCTAATTTTACCTGTAATCGTGCAAAGAGCCATAGCTATTATTATCGAAGCAAAAAATAGTATTATTATTTCTTTTAAACTCCATAAAATCAATGTAGAAATTACTAAAGCTGTAATTGATAGAAAGCTAGTTGATTTCAATTTCAATAATTAATGATTAGACAGAAAATTTGCATACCTTGACGCAAATCGCATAAATCTATCGAATTCTTTTTCTGAATTCCAATTATAAGTAGACTTAACTTCCTTAACTTTATCTTCTAAAATATATAAATCTATTTTTTTGGTCGAAAGCTCACCTTCGGAATCTATTAAATACATTTTCTTTACCGATTCAAAATTTTCTAGTGTTATTGTTGTAGGGCTAAAAAATTTATAAATTGCTTTACCTTTTTTTCCATCCAGATCTCTAAATAAACGTATTTCAGGATGATCTTTTTCGTTTTTCCCTTTAAAAAATTGAATTGCTACATTTTCATTGGTTTTAGTCATCTTTCATTTAGATTCTACGAATAGTAATATTCTTAATAAAAACTATAAAGGATTGAGCTTCTCATTTAAGATTTTATTTAAAGATGATTTTAGATTTAGACCACTAAGATTAATAGAATTTACTTTTTTTGTTTTTTTAAGTTCATATTCATAGCACTTATCATAATAATCAAGCATAGCTTCACAGGCTTTTGACCATTCTTTTTTCTCAATGGAAATTAATGCTTCTTTTGTTCTTTGAGGCCCTAATCTTTTACTTATTCTATTTACAGCATCTTTTAATTCAGTTTGAGAATTTTGACTATAAAGATTTACTAAATTTTCCACACGTTCTTTTTTAGTTTTGATTATTTCAAGAATCGGTGCTTTTTTCATTTTTGCATACAAATTATTTGGTATACGACATTTCCCTAGATTAGAACTTTCGGCTTCAAGCCAAATTTCAATAGCGTTGCTTTTGTGAAAGTTATATAGAGATTCTGCGAGAATATTTTCAAATTGTTGTGTTGTAGGTTGCTCTTCCAAACCTAATGAACCAA
>QCIQ01000021.1 GCA_003216595.1 Prochlorococcus sp. AG-402-M18 | reverse complement strand
AAAATTCTTGCTAACAAAGCAACCATCAAAGGTTGAGAATCGATAAGAACAGAACCCAATCCTGCTCCAGTTTCCATTAACCCTTTAGCTAGAAAAATCTGAAAAAGGGTTGCGTCAATCAAAGTAAATACTAAAAACCACACCAAATCATCTTTTGAAATATTCCAACTCCTTTTCAAGAAAGGAACCGAAGCTAAAACTACTAGACCTGCAGGCAAAAGCCTTAGTGAGGCAACAATCTCAGGCCCTGCTGCATTAACTAAAGGTGCCATCGCGGCCATTGAGGTTCCCCAAAGAGCGAACGGCAAAATCATCAAAAACCAATTCCAAATGACAAACATAAGGTCAGAAAGCAATCTCCTTTTTAAGATCAATAAAGTTATGCATAATTTGAATGATTTGGCCCTTGAGACGAAAATCCAAAAAAAGGATGGCACGAATCTGTATTGAAGGTCCTATCAATTCAGAAACTCGAAAAAATGTTCTAAAAGCATTAAAGCAAATTGAGGAAAGAGAGTTTCCAGCCCTTTTACTTCGCATTGATAGCCCTGGGGGAACAGTTGGTGATAGCCAAGAAATCCATAGCGCTCTCCTGAGACTAAGAGAAAAAGGTTGTCATGTTGTAGCTAGTTTTGGCAATATCTCAGCCTCAGGAGGAGTATATATAGGAGTTGGAGCCGAAAAAATTGTTGCCAATCCAGGAACAATAACAGGGTCTATTGGTGTAATTTTAAGAGGGAACAACCTATCTAAGTTGTTAGAAAAGGTTGGTATTAAATTCGAAACTGTAAAAAGTGGCATTTATAAAGACATTCTTTCTCCTGATCGCCCTTTATCAACAGAAGAGAGGGCTCTCTTACAATCTTTGATTGATAGCAGTTACGAGCAATTTGTTTTAGCAGTTTCAAAAGGAAGAAATTTAACCCCAGAAGTTGTTAAGAATTTTGCCGATGGAAGAGTTTTTACTGGAGAGCAAGCCAAAGATTTTGGGCTGGTAGATGAAATTGGTGATGAAAATGATGCAAAATTACTTGCTATAAAAATTGCGAACCTAGACGAAAAGACCAAACCTATTACATTTGGCAAAACCAAAAAGAAATTACTAGGGTTTTTACCAGGAGGAAAATTAATAAACAATCTTGTAAATGCATTAAACCTAGAGTTGGAGGGAAATGGACAGATTCTTTGGCTTTATAAGCCATGAATTTTCAAAATGAATTCACAAGTCTGTGTGCATTGAGGGGAGCAACGACTTGTGAAAACAACTCTGTTGAGTCCATCTCTTTGGCGGTAGAGGAATTGATAGTTGAATTAGTTACTAGAAATAATTTGATCCCAGATCAAATTATTTCTGTTACTTTCTCAGTAACCTCAGATTTAGATGCCTGTTTCCCCGCTTCTATTGCTAGAAAAACAACAGGATGGGAAAAAATAGCACTTTTAGACTGTCAGCAAATGTTTGTTAAAAACGACTTATCGAGATGTATTCGTCTACTTGCTTATGTTGCTTTACCATGCAAACAAATACCCCAAAATCCTTATCTTGGTAAAGCAAAAAATTTGCGTCCAGACAGATAAATCAGATTTCCCCCCAACAACAGCTTATATTCATTCAAGATCATGCAAATGCACTTGAATTTTTTCAAGTGATTAATATTTCTGCAAACTTCAAGTTATGTTCAAGCAAAAATTATTATCAACCTTCAAAAAAGGATTTTTTATTGGCTTTTCCGCTTTTTTATTTGGAACAGGAGCTTCTATTTTAGCCCCCCAATCTTCGGCATCCCCAGGCTTCTTTGAATACCAATGGGATCCTGAGCCTGGATATAAAAGACTGAAATATTATCAATCCTCCTCTGAAAGGAATGAAAGATCGACTTATTATTTCTTCCTTAAAGGCAAGGAAAGAAAAGAAGATATAGAGAAATTGACGATTGCAGTTCCTGATTATTTTGAAGCAAAAATCAAGACAAAAAAATTAAGCCTGTGTAAAGTAAAAGTTGGCGGATATACAGAAAGAACTCGTTGTATAGAAAACATTCCTGCTCTAATAGAAGTTAATAATAAACAAACTATTATTGAAATCTTCCCAGAAGAACCAATTCCCAACAACAAGGATAATTACGCTGTAGTGATGAAAATTTTCAATCCTAGAAATAGAGGCATGTTTCAATTCCGAGCCCTATCCCAGAAAGGTGGCGACATCCCTATCTCAACATATATAGGGACTTGGAACATAGACGTACAGTGAACTGATAAATTAAACTTTATATCTAATCCAATACGAACATAAAATAGAAATGACCAAAAGAACCTTCGGAGGAACTAGTAGAAAAAGGAAAAGAGTTTCTGGCTTCAGAGTCAGAATGAGATCTCATACTGGACGGAGAGTTGTAAGAACTCGTAGAAAACGTGGAAGAGCGCGTTTAACTGTCTAAATAAGCTCTCAAATAGAACTACATAACAAAAGTTTCTTCTAATGGTTTTGCCAAAACATATGAGACTGAAAGGTCATAGATGTTTTGACTTCATCTATAAGGAGGGTTCAAGATTCTACAGCTCCTCAATGGTTCTAAGAGTTACAAACGCTAATAAAAAGCTAGGCAAAGGAATCAATTCAAATATTAGGCCTTCTATAAAATGTGCCATATCAATAAGCAATAAAGTAAGCAAAAAATCTGTTGTAAGAAATAAGCTTCGACGGTTATTCCACCATCATTTGTCACAAAGACTTTCTAATATGAATGTTAATGAAGAAGTATGGGCTTTTATTTCCTTAAAGCCCATCTGCATAAAAAATTCCAACAGTAATTTACTGAAAGAATGTGACAAACTACTCATTAAAGCTGGATTAAAAAAATGACCATTAGTCCAAACGAAGACATTTTTTACGAAGGTGGGCCTGCAAGCGGTGACTTAATAATAAATTTAATGGCTGGAATAACACTGATAGGGCTACCTTTTACTTTCGGAGCCTTGGTTAGAGCATTATGGGTTAGATACAAAATAACTACTCGTAGAATATCTGTTACTGGTGGCTGGCTAGGCAGAGATAAAACTCAAATTGTGTATAGTGAAATTGCTGAGATCAGAGCTATTCCAAGGGGCTTAGGGTCTTACGGTGATATGGTTTTAGTTTTAAAAGATGGGGCTCGCCTTGAGATGAGATCACTTCCAAACTTTCGAGAAACAGAATCTTACATCCTTGAAAAAATTGGAAAATCACCTACTAATAAACTTGATAGAGATGTTCAGGGTTTTTCAAACTAATGAGTCCTCACAAATATGTGAGACAAGAACACATCCTCTAAGGCAAACTGGCCTAACAACCTCAAACTTTCTACCTTAAAAACCGTGATCGGGTACATCTCAGACAATCTACTTATCCCGATCCTAGATTTTTTCTACGGATTAGTTCCAAGTTATGGACTAGCGATTGTCGCCTTAACAATAGTTATCCGCTTAGCACTTTTCCCTCTTAGCGCTGGCTCCATTAGAAGCGCAAGAAGGATGAAAATAGCTCAACCTGTAATGCAAAAAAGACAGGCTGAGATCAAAAGCCGCTATGCAAGTAATCCTCAAAAGCAACAAGAAGAATTAGGGAAATTAATGGGTGAATTTGGAAGTCCATTAGCTGGTTGCCTTCCTCTACTTGTTCAAATGCCTATATTATTTGCGTTATTCGCAACTTTGAGAGGGTCACCTTTCGCTGATGTGCCTTATCTTGTCAATCTCAAAGTTCTACCATCAGACCAAATAGCAGCCGTAGAGCCCAAACCTTTCAAGACGGCAAAGCACTCAATATTTATAACTGAAAAGAATCATTTTCCTGTTATTGCAGCACTTCCAGGAGGAACAAAAATAGGTTCAGGCGATTCAGTTAAAATTAATTTGCAAACGCTGAGTGGAGAATCATACGTCAATGAATTGAAGAAATATGAAAATGGATCAAAATTTTCTCCTTCTTGGAAAGTAACGAAAGGGGAAGATATTGTAAAAGTATCCTCTGATGGGACTGTAAATGCACTTAATCCTGGTGATGCGACTGTAGAAGCGAAGATCCCTGGTCTAGCCGCTAAAAGCGGTTTCTTGTTTATAAAAGCTTTGGGAAATGTTGGCTTCTATGTAGATGGAGCCATTCATTGGGATATTGCAATTCTAGTAGCAGGTTTCGGTTTAACACTCGTCATTTCTCAGGTCCTCTCAGGAAGAGGAATGCCTGTAAACAAACAACAGTCAACTGCAAATAAAATTACACCGGTAATGATTACTGGAATGTTTTTATTCTTCCCTTTGCCTGCTGGTGTTTTGCTTTATATGGTCATTGCAAATATTTTTCAAGGGTTACAAACATTTCTACTTAGCAGAGAATCTTTACCAGATAATTTACAAAAAATACTTGACGAACAACTTAAACAGCAAGATAAACCCGCTGTTTCTGTTAAATCAGAAGTCATATCTGATTCCGATAGATTACCCTTTGAGCCAAAAAGTAATAAATAATTTTAAGAGCAACTTATTATATAAATTCAGCCTTATATAGAATCAAATTTATAACTGATGTCTAATTGGGACGAACAACTTGATCTGCTAATTCGAGCAAGAACTCCTATTATATGGATAAGGAGTAATGAAGAAGAAAGAGTTGAAAGCCTTTTAAAAAATTCTACTAAAAGGCTTTCTCCAAGAAGACTTGCTATTTGGGATTACATAGAAGGAATTAGTAATGTTCTTAATTCTAATAATCTTGGTTCAAGGCAGCCGATGGCAGCCCTTGAATGGCTTAAAAAACTAGATGCAAGTTCTCCAACCATCCTTTTATTAAAAGATTTTCACCATTTCTGTGAAGATCCAGGCATTCTAAGAATGCTAAAAAATTTAACTATTAATCTTCGCTCAAAGCCTCATTCAATAATTATCAGCTCTGGCTTATGGAGCCCCTCCAATGATTTAGAAGAAGACCTAACAATTCTCGATCTTCCCCTACCCAAGGAGAATGAAATCAAGACACTTTTATCAAATATTGCTGAAGCTAGTAATTCTCAATTAGACGAAAACGTTCTAAAGGAACTTACTAATGCATGCGGCGGCCTTAGTGAATCAAGGATCCGTAAAGTAGCCGCTAGAGCTCTTGCTCAAAGAGGTCAAATTGGTAAAGAAGATTTAATAGAAGTACTAGAAGAGAAACGCCAATCTATTGCTCGAAGCGAGGTACTGGAATATTGCAAAACAAATAAATCGCCAAGTGATGTTGGTGGTTTACAAATACTTAAAGATTGGTTAAAGCAAAGGAAACAAGCCTTCTCAGAAGAAGCAAAAGATTTTGGATTGCCTTTACCTAAAGGGGTTTTGCTAGTTGGACCTCAAGGGACAGGCAAAACTCTAGTAGCGAAGGCAATAGCAAATAGCTGGTCTATGCCCTTGTTAAGACTTGATGTAGGAAGGTTATTTGCTGGCTTAGTTGGAGCAAGTGAGGCACGTACAAGAGAGACCATTCAACGAGCTGAAGCTATGGCCCCATGCATTTTGTGGATTGACGAAATTGACAAAGCTTTTGGCGGAGATGGTAGAAGTGACGGAGGGACGAGTCAAAGAGTGCTTGCAAATATTCTCACGTGGATGTCAGAGAAAACTTCTTCTGTTTTTCTTGTAGCCACTGCAAATGGAATAGATAAGCTTCCTGCTGAGCTACTAAGGAAAGGAAGATTTGATGAAATCTTCATGCTGGAATTGCCCTCTAGAAACGAAAGACATAGCATTCTTGAACTTCATCTTAAAAAACGAAGACCTAATTTAAAAATTGATTTAAATGCTGCTGTCGACAGAACAGAGGGATTCTCTGGAGCAGAATTAGAACAATGCGTTATTGAAGCAATGTACTTTGCATTTGCAGAGAAAAGAGAGCTTCTTGAAGGAGATTTGATTCTCGCTACTAGTCAACTAGTTCCTCTTTCTAGAACTGCAAGAGAGCAACTTGAATCTCTAAGAGAATGGGCTTCTAGCGGAAGAGCAAGAGCTTCTTCTCCAAAACTTTTTTAAAATTTTCTTGTAATTTTTATTTTAATTAATCAAAAAAATCCCTTATTAAGAAGAAATTCATAAGCATGATTATTTTCTGGAACAATTAACCATTAGGCTAAAAGGACTTCAATATTTGTATAGTGATAGATCAGAGACTGCTAAGAGAAAATCCTAATTTAATTTCGGAAGGGCTTAAATCAAGAGGAATTAATATTGATTTAGGACCTCTTCAAAAATTCTGCAAAGATCTTAAAGAGCTTGAAGAGAAAAGAAATTCTTTACAAGCTCAGGCAAATTTAATTGGGAAAGAGGTTGGACAAAAAATCAAACAAGGTCTTTCTCAAGATTCTGTGGAGATTTCGAATCTTCGAATTAAGGGCAATCAAATCAAGAAACAAGTTGGCATTATTGAAGAGGAAGAAAAATCGATCTCAAATGAATTAAATGAACAAATCCTTTGCTTACCAAACCTTCCCGCTAAAGACTCTCTTAAAGGAAAGAGCGAAAAAGATAACAAGGAAATAAGAAGATGGGGAGAACCTATGTCAGGAAATAATTTAAAAGAACATTGGGAAATTGCTAATCAATTAAACCTCTGGGATAGTGAAAGATCTTCAGTAATAGCAAAAAGTCGTTTTGTAACCCTTTTTAAACAAGCTGCAAAACTTGAAAGATCCCTTATAAATTTCATGCTTGATTTACATGTTAAGAAAGGATATTTAGAAGTTCTTCCTCCAGCCCTTATAAACACTGCTAGTCTTACTGGATCTGGACAGCTACCAAAATTTGCAGAAGAAAGTTTTCGATGTGCTGATGATGATTTATGGCTTACTCCTACTGCTGAAGTTCCAATAACATCTCTACATCGTGGTGAGATCATTCCTAATAACTTGCTTCCATTAAGATACGTAGCTTATAGCCCATGTTTTAGAAGAGAAGCGGGAAGTTACGGAAGGGATACGAGAGGTCTAATCAGACTTCATCAATTCAATAAAGTTGAACTATATTGGTTTTCTACTCCAGAAAAATCAGACGAAGCTTTAGAGAAAATCACATCCGACGCAGAATCAGTTTTACAAGAACTCGAATTACCTTATCGAGTAATTCAACTTTGCAGCGGAGACTTAGGTTTCTCAGCAAAAAAAACTTATGATTTGGAGGTTTGGCTTCCAGGTGCAAATACTTTCAGAGAAATTTCTAGTTGCAGTAATTGTGGAGACTTTCAAGCTAGACGTTCCTCAATACGAACAAAAGATAACAATAAAAAAAATATACTTTTGCATACCTTAAATGGAAGTGGATTGGCAATAGGCCGCACTATGGCTGCGATTTTGGAAAATGGTCAACAATCTGATGGAAGTATCAATTTGCCAAAAGCCTTAATACCTTACTTCGGCTCGAACAAATTACAGCCAGAATAACCCAATCAAAAGCTAATTAATGAACGTTCTCTTATCTATAGCTGTACTTGGCCTTCTGATTTTTTTTCATGAGTCTGGTCATTTTTTGGCAGCAGTACTTCAAAAAATTAAAGTCAGTGGTTTTTCAATTGGTTTTGGACCAGCTCTTTTAAAAAAGGAAATAAATGGAATTACCTATTCACTTAGATCTCTTCCTTTAGGTGGTTTTGTCTCCTTTCCAGATGAAGAAAATGATTCACTAGTTCAACCCAATGACCCAGATCTTTTAAAGAATAGACCAATTCACCAAAGAGCAATAGTTATTTCAGCGGGTGTCATAGCAAATTTATTACTTGCTTGGATAGTACTTATTGGTCAAGCAAGCTTTGTAGGAATTCCTAATCAACCTGAGCCAGGAGTGATAATAATGGGAATCCAGCCAGATGAGCCTGCCTTTAATGCAGGATTAGTTGCTGGAGATCGAATAATGAGCGTAAACGGAGAAGAGTTAGGCAGAGGCAAAGAGGGGATTATGAATTTAGTAACTATCATTCAGAAATCATCTGGGGAAGAATTACTTTTTGAGAGAATCAATGAAGAAGAAAGCGAGACGATTTCTATTGTCCCAGCCGAAAATGAAGGGAATGGAAGGATAGGAGCTCAATTGCAACCAAATCTTCCAACTGAAGTATCGAAAGCAAAAAACATCGGTGAAATAGTTAATAGCTCAAATTCACAATTTTATGAATTACTAAGTCGAACGGTTATTGGTTATAAAAGTTTGATTACTAATTTCTCTTCAACTGCTCAGCAATTAAGTGGACCAGTCAAAATTGTTGAAATTGGTGCTCAGCTTTCAGAGCAAGGGGGTTCAGGTCTTGTATTATTTTCTGCTTTGGTTTCAATTAATCTGGCAGTTCTTAACTCGTTACCATTGCCGCTACTTGATGGAGGACAACTTGTCCTTCTAATTCTAGAGAGTATCCGTGGGAAGCCAGTGCCTGAAAAAATTCAATTAGCTTTTATGCAATCTGGATTTGTTTTACTTGTTGGACTAAGTGTTGTTTTGATAATCCGTGATACAACCCAGTTATCTTTAGTTCAACAGTTTGTTCACAGACAATAGAAAAATACAATAGATGATTTTACGTTGAAAAAAATATTTTGAAAATAAATCTCTTGCAATTTCTTAAAACAATCAGTCAAGGAGTTAAAATGATTTTCAAATGAGTTGAATAAGCCCCTTAATGGCAAAAAAGTCAATGATAGCGCGTGATGTGAAGCGCAAAAAACTTGTAGAAAGATACGCAGCTAAGCGTAAAACTCTTATTGATGCGTTCAAATCAGCAAAAGATCCTATGGAAAGATTAGAAATCCATAGAAAGATTCAAGCTTTGCCTAGAAATTGTGCACCAAATAGAATCAGAAATCGTTGCTGGGCTACGGGCAAACCAAGAGGAGTTTATAGAGATTTTGGCCTATGCAGAAATCAACTTAGATCAAGAGCTCATAATGGAGAATTGCCTGGAGTAGTAAAATCTAGTTGGTAAAAACTAACAGTAAATTCATTTATACCAAGAAGTGGGAAAGATTAAATCTCCCACTTTTTTTTATAGTTTTATAGTTTTATAGTTTCAGTAATTCTAGTAAATGTTTCCTCTAGGAAACAAATCTATCGAGATTTTTACTCAATTAGTCCCATTAAGTGTAAGAATGTCAAAAGACAAAAAGCTATAAAGTCACGTGCAAGGTCAGACAAAATCCGTTTCCTTCGATGGTAGAGAGATAAAGCTCACTACAGGGAGATTTGCTCCACAGGCTGGTGGTTCAGTAATGATTGAGTGTGGGGACACATCAGTTCTCGTAACAGCGACAAAATCGATAGGGCGAGAGGGGGTTGATTTCCTACCTTTAATGTGTGAATACGAAGAAAGGTTATACGCAGCAGGAAGAATACCAGGAAGTTTTATGCGTCGAGAAGGTCGGCCTCCTGAGAGAGCGACTTTGATCTCAAGACTTATTGATCGTCCAATGAGACCTCTTTTCCCTGGTTGGATGAGAGACGATATACAAATAGTTGCCACATGTCTTTCTTTAGATGAAAGAGTTCCGGCTGATGTTTTAGCTGTGACTGGAGCTTCAATGGCAACATTAATGGCAGGTATTCCTTTTCAAGGACCTATGGCTGCTGTTCGCGTTGGGCTCTTGGGAGATGACTTTGTTCTTAATCCAAGCTATCGAGAAATCGAGCGAGGTGATCTTGACCTTGTAGTAGCTGGAACTCCAGATGGTGTAGTAATGGTTGAAGCAGGAGCTAATCAACTTTCTGAACAAGACGTTATTGAAGCTATTGATTTTGGCTACGAAGCCGTAACTGAATTAATCAATGCTCAGAAAGAAGTTTTAAAAGAATCAGGAATCAAGCAAGAGATTCCTGAAGCGCCTCAGATTGATGACACAATTTCTAACTATTTAGATAAAAACTGTACAAAATCAATTAGTGAAGTTCTTAAAAACTTTGATCAAACAAAAGAAGATAGAGACAAAAAGATTGAAGAAATAAAGATAGGTATTTCTGCAAAAATAGATGCACTAAAAGACGATAATGCTGTAAAAAAATCTCTTTCTTTAAATAACAAACTACTAGAAAATAGTTATAAAGCCTTAACGAAAAAGTTAATGAGAGATCAGATAATTAAAGAAGGGAAGAGGGTCGACGGAAGAGAGTTAAATGAAGTCAGAGCAATTGATGCTGACGCTGCAGTTTTACCTAACAGAGTTCATGGATCAGCGTTATTTCAAAGAGGTTTAACTCAAGTACTCTCTACTGCAACACTGGGCACTCCTAGCGATGCTCAGGAAATGGACGATTTAAACCCCAATACTGATAAAACCTACATACATCACTACAACTTCCCACCATATTCAGTTGGTGAGACTCGACCAATGAGAACTCCTGGTAGAAGAGAAGTTGGTCATGGTGCTCTAGCGGAAAGGGCGTTAATACCTGTACTCCCTGCAAAAGATACTTTCCCCTATGTTTTAAGAGTTGTTAGTGAAGTTTTGAGTTCAAATGGATCTACCTCTATGGCTTCAGTATGTGGAAGTACCCTTGCACTCATGGATGCAGGAGTCCCCTTGAAAGCCCCTGTAGGAGGAGCTGCTATGGGACTAATCAAAGAAGGTAAAGAAATTAGGATATTAACTGATATTCAAGGAATTGAAGATTTTCTTGGAGATATGGATTTCAAAGTTGCAGGGACAGAGAAAGGCATTACAGCCTTACAAATGGATATGAAAATAACTGGGCTTCCAATTGAGACAATTGGGGAAGCTATCAATCAAGCACTTCCAGCGAGGACTCATATATTGGGGAAAATGTTAGAAGCAATTGAAACGCCAAAAGATAATCTATCTCCTCATGCTCCAAGACTATTAAGCTTTAGAATAGACCCTGAGCTTATCGGCACTGTCATAGGCCCTGGAGGAAGAACAATAAAAGGAATTACAGAAAGAACTAACACAAAAATCGATATTGAAGATGGAGGAATTGTCACTATTGCATCTCATGATGGAGCGGCTGCAGAAGAAGCTCAAAGAATTATTGAAGGTTTAACTAGAAAAGTCCATGAGGGAGAAATCTTCCCAGGCTCCATTACTAGAATCATTCCAATTGGAGCCTTTGTTGAAATCCTTCCTGGCAAAGAAGGAATGATCCATATATCTCAATTATCTGAAGCAAGAGTAGAAAAAGTTGAAGACGTTGTAAAAGTTGGAGACCAGGTAACTGTAAGGGTAAGAGAAATAGATAATCGTGGACGTATTAATCTAACTTTAAGAGGAGTATCTCAAAATGGCGGAATGAATAACTACCCTGAGCCAACTCCTACCCCTGTCGCCCCGCTTACTTGATAATTAGACTATATAATTAGCTTCTTCTAGAGAGAAAAACTCCAAAGTTTTTTGGCAAATCTTTTGATGAGCTATCCCATGGCTTGCAATTAAACAACCAGACTGACAATAGTTTGATTTTTGGTAAATCAAATTTGTTCCATCTGCATGCGTGAACTTCCCACCGGCCGCCTCAATAAGTGCATGTGGAGCAGCCATATCCCAATCCTTTGGTGAAGTTTTTCCAGATAGAGAGATATACACATCTGCCTCTCCCCTCAAAATCGAGGCGACTTTACAACCGACACTGCCTATTTTTTTTGTCTCAGCAAAGCACAAAGTTGAAAGAAGATTTTGAAGTATTGCTTGTTGATGATTTTTGCTTGAAACTAGAACCAATTTTGAAATATCCCGCCTTTCACTAAAAGAAAAATGCTTTTTAGAGCCATCACGATTTTCAAACCATGCACCAATGCCAATAATTCCAAACCATAATTCATTCTTTTCAGGAATCAATACTATCCCTATTTTTGGCTTTTGTTTGTAGGTCAATGCAATATGAACTGCATAGTTTTCGGATCCCTGAAGAAAATCCTTGGTCCCATCAAGTGGATCAAGAATCCAGCACCAATCTTTTTTATACTTGTCCCTTTGAAAAGTTTGCTCCTTAGAAGTTTCTTCACTTAAAATATCCCATTCTTTAAAAGTAAGATTATGCTTCAATCCAGAGATCAATAATTCATTCACTGCCATGTCAGCTGCTGATACTGGGCCGTCACCACCTGCTTCTACAGTTAAAGATTTTGGGAAGCCATATGGAGGCTCTTCTCCTCTCGCATATGCCATCAAAACATCAGCAGAAGCCCAGCTAAGCTTTCTAAGCTCATCCAATAAACTCTTTAATTCGACCTCTTCTGGCACAACAAGATCAATTGACATAATGGATTTAATTGATAATCACCAGATTCAACAAGAAAGATCTGAACCTTGTTCAGGTACTCTTTACATCGTAGGTACTCCAATAGGCAACTTAGGAGATTTATCTCCAAGAGCAAAATCCATTCTCAAGACTGTTTCACTAATAGCCTGTGAGGATACTCGTAGAAGTGGACAATTATTGAAAATAATAAAATCTAAAGTACCACTCCTTAGCTATCACAAACACAATTTTAAAAGTCGTCAATCACAATTATTAAAAATCTTAGAAAATAGTGGGAGTCTTGCTTTAATTAGCGATGCCGGCTTACCAGGAATAAATGATCCAGGACAAGAACTTGTTCATGCTGCCAGGTCTAATAATTATGAAGTAATTTGCATACCTGGACCTTGCGCTGCAACTACAGCATTAGTAATAAGTGGATTACCCTCAGAAAGATTTTGCTTTGAAGGATTTCTGCCAAAGAAACAAAGCCTTAGAAAGAAAAGATTGGAAAATATTTCTCAAGAAAATAGAACGACTGTAATATACGAGTCACCACATCAACTAATTAAACTCTTAGAAGATTTATCTATTCTCTGCGGAAAAGAACGTCCTATTCAAATCGCGAGAGAGCTTACAAAAAGATACGAAGAGTCAATTGGGAAAACAATTGAAGAGGTAACAAAATATTTTAATAAGAACAAGCCAAGAGGTGAATTCACAATAGTTTTAGGAGGAAATAATAATAATAATCAAAAGAACAGAATAACTGAATCAGAAGCATTAAATAGACTTAACATATTAATAAATCAAGGAGAAAAATCTAATATTGCAGCTCAGAAAATCGCAGAAGAAACAGGTTATAAAAAAAATTGGCTTTATTCCAAATTGCATAAGAGTCTTGACAAATAACCTTTTTCACTCAAAGCTAATTAAAAGATAAATTTTAGTTAGCAAAAATTTTTAAATGTTTTTCAGATTACAACTTTTAACGCTAAACATTGCCACAGCGATATTACTTACATTTTTCCTTTGCCTTGGATCTCAAAACCTAGGGAAGAAATATAGTTTAGATTTTCTAATTAATAAAACCGTAGATCTTCCAATTGGTTTTTTAATTGGTACATCATTTACTTTAGGATTAATGTCTGGAGGCCTAACTTCAGTATTAATGATTAATGATAATGATAATGATAAAAATTAAGTTTTAAGAACTAATCATCCAAACCTATTATTGAATCCTCAAAAATCAGCCTAGTAATACCCTTCGAAATTAAATATGGTTTTGAAATATGAAAAATGCTTGTATTTGGAACCTTAATAACTCTTTGATTTCTTGAACAGATTCTTTTAGCAGAACGTTGAGTAGAAAATAATAAGATTGCATTTCTTTGTAATTCATTCTCTGGTAAAAAATTCCATTCTGGCAAATCAGAAATAGGCTGTAAGTCAAGCTCTACTTTTTTATCTACGATCATATAAACGGTCTCAGGAAGGCTTTCATGACTAAGTATCTTAAAATCTAATTTTTGCTTCTTTAAATCAAAATCAAAACTAGAAGTCAGGGGCGCTATTTCTTCAAAGTTACTATCAAAATCATAATTATTTTCATTCATATAATTATTTTTATTTTTTAGATCTTCAGACTCTAAATCTCCCCCCAAATTATCTGAATCTACAAAATCTAAAGGAGAGATTTCAGTCAACTCAAAGTTTTCAGATTGGTCATTAAATTTAAAACTTGAATCTTCTTCTTTAACTTTTTCTTTAAATGAAATTAATAGATTTTCCTCTTCTAAATCTTCCTTCTGACCTTTTAAAGTTTTATCATTAACAAATTCCTCATTTTTATTACTAATCTTTGCCCTATTTTTCTTTAAAAGTGTATATTCACTTTCTGATAATAATGTTTTAACTGTTCTATTTATAGTATTGGAAGTGCAATTATATTTTTTTGCTATGTGATTAGTATTTTCTCCAGACCTATATGCCTCTAGAATCTCAGTTTTTTGAGTCTTGGTCAATCTTCTTGAAATCATCTCAATCATTTCTATATATCCAAGATAAGACCTAATCATCAGAAGTAGTAAAATTAACTTTCAACATATAAAAAACTCTTATAAAAATTTAAAAATCTAGAAGAATAGAAAAATTGTCCCTAAGACTCTCAAAATTATTAATTTCTAAGATATGTATCTTAGGAAAAGAGTGGATTACATTAAGGAGTTGAGTAAACTCTTGTTGGTCTGCTTAATTCTGCTTGTGGCGGGCTACGTCAGTATGTAATCTTAAATAGTTGATTTTCAGATCAGGGCTTTCCTTCTCGTCTTTTTCTTGAAAATCACTTATAGCTCCCTTAGCTCAGCTGGATAGAGCAACTGCCTTCTAAGCAGTGGGCCGCTGGTTCGAATCCAGCAGGGAGCGTACTCAAACTCAAGTGATACCAAGAGATTACAGTAATTCCACTAAGAGCTACTGAATAGCTGGCTATGGCTAGATATTGCTAAATATTGCTAATATGCGCACACATATGCGCACGCTGAAACCATTGCAAGCACTAAATGAAAGCTAAGTGGTATGAAAATCTGCGCACAATTTTAAAAAACTCGGAGAAAGGCAACGCTTAAGGCATAAGATCTAAACTAATTTTCTCATTTCATGGAGATGGGCGACTGCTGACGATGCAGAGAATCAATTTATTTTTAAAGTCAAAATTAAACTTTAGTGCAAGGTATAATCCTCATTAATAGATCCTTTGCAAAACAAATAATTTGACCAAGGGAAAAAGAAATAAAATTCAATCAGGATTTAAAGTTAAAACATTCCCAATTCCTGTTGCCATAGGAGAAATCGAAGAAAACATAATTATTACTACTAATACTCCTTCTAATCCTTCTAAAGAACAAATAATCAATCAAGCAAATAAGTTGCAATCACAAGGAAATATTTCAGAAGCAGCAAAATATTATCAATATTTCATCAATGAAGGATTCAAGGATCACAGGTTTTTTTCTAATTATGGAGTGATATTAAAAGGTCTTGGCAAATTACAAGAAGCAGAATTATCCCTACGCAAAGCAATTGAACTTAATCCTGATTTCGCAACTGCACATTCAAATCTAGGGAACATATTAAAAGGTCTTGGCAAATTACAAGAAGCAGAATTATCAACTCGCAAAGCTATTCAACTGAATCCTAACTCCGCAAATGCTCATTCCAATCTGGGGAACATATTGAGAGATCTTGGGAAATCACAAGAAGCAGAATTATCAACTCGCAAAGCTATTCAGCTGAATCCTAACTCCGCAAATGCTCATTCTAATCTCGGGATCATATTGAAAGATCTTGGAAAATTACAAGAAGCAGAATTATCAACTCGCAAAGCTATTCAGCTGAATCCTAACTCAGCAAATGCTCATTACAATTTAGGGAACATATTGAGAGATCTTGGAAAATTACAAGAAGCAGAAATCTCCACTCGCAAAGCTATTGAACTGAATCCTAACTCAGCAAAAGCTCATTCAAATCTAGGAAACATATTAAAAGATATTGGGAAATTACAAGAAGCAGAAAGTTCTTATCATAAAGCAATTGAATTGAAACCAAAATTCACTAATGCGATAATGAATAGATGGCAATTATTTTTTGATCAAGGAAAGTTCGATCTAGCCTTAAAAGATGCAGATTCTTGTAATACTAAAGAATCAAGAGTATGTGCATTAGAAACACTTTATGCATTAGGGAGAATTGATGAGATTTATAAGAGAATTGAAAAAACTTCTAAGTTAGACGAGGGAAATATAAGATTGGCTGCATTTTCTTCATTTATTTCAGAACAAGAGAAAAAAAATACCTCCAATAATTTTTGTCATAACCCACTTAAATTTTTATATTTTTCAAATCTAAAATTTCATCTTAAAGACTATGAGGAATTCATAAGAAAAATAATTAATGAACTAGCTAATATTGAAACTATTTGGGAGCCTCCCAAAAGGGCAACTCATAATGGCTTTCAAACTCCAATGCATATAAATTTATTCTCCGAATCATCGCTAAACATTTCACATCTTAAATCAATTATTTTAAATGAATTAGATTCTTATTATTCTAAATTTGCAGAAGAATCTTGTTCCTATATTCAAAAATGGCCCTCAAAGAGAAATTTAAAGGCGTGGCATGTAATTCTTAAAAAGCAAGGATATCAAGAAGCACACATACATCCTGCTGGATGGCTAAGTGGCGTTATTTATTTAAAAGTTGTTCCTTCACTAGGGAAAGATGAGGGAGCAATAGAATTTAGTTTAAATTCACCGAATTATTCGAATATTAAATCTCCAAAATTAATTCATCATCCAAATGAAGGAGATGTAGTTCTTTTCCCTTCTTCTCTTTTCCACAGAACTATACCCTTCTCTACAGATACAGATCGAATAGTCATAGCTTTTGACTTGGTACAGATTGATTACTAGATTTTCCTAACTCGATTGTTATGTGAGGAATCAATTCAAAAAAACATATCCAATAGAAATAGCTTGGTAAAACCAATTCTTTCAACCTAATCCCAATCCTCTCGCCATAAGTGTCGCTAAAAAAGGGATGGAAGCAAAACCAACTAATTCAACATTAATTATCAACCTTAATCTTGAGACCAGATTCTCCGTTACCTGAGGAAGATTTCCCTTACTTAAAGGGATTGCCCATAAAACGTATGTAATTGTTGGATAAAGAGATAAAGAGCCGACCAAAGCAAAAACAATAATTTTTGTCCAAAAAATAGGATTTTGTGTATAAAATTCTGAGCCCTGACCAAACTTTATAACTCTATAAATCCCACTTACCAAAAGAGCAATACCAGCAATTCCATAGACGATATCCGCAACAACCATAGATATTGCTTCCTGCCTATTTGGACTAGCCTTCAAAGAGATACGTTCATAGATCAATGCTCCAAAACAAAGCATAAAGCTTAAATAATGTATATACGCAACAGAAGCCGATTTCAATAAATCAACTGGAAAAACTAGTCCGAACACAAAATTACCTTACTTAATCAATTTATACATTAGCAAAAATCATAAATCACAGGGTCTGGTTCGATAGGCTAATCACCAAGTAAACAAAAGTTGACTTCACGAAGGTAAATAAAATTCAAAGAGAGTAAAACTCCTATCAAATTAGTCCACGCCACTCCTACTAAATACCACTCTATTAAAGATTCATGGGCTATTACAAATATGACAACAATATTCCTCAAAGTGATTTATTAGACTATTTTAATATTTTTCTATAGATCATGAAAGAAAAATTCAAGAAAATTACTTTTAGCATATTTACCTTTGTTTTTTTTATATGTTCAACACTAATAATCTTCCATACAGAAAAATCATATGCATCTGAAGGTGCTGACTCTCTATTAATTAAAAAAATATCTAAATCATATACAAAAAAGTTTTGCAACTCAATTGGATTTGGACTCTCTAAGGAAAGTGCAATGAACTTCTCTATAAAAGAAAACAATCAAGTATTTAATAAGAGAAAAGAGTTTAATTATGTAAATAAAGAATTACTTGCTGAAGAAATAGCGATAGAAGTTATTGAAAATTGCGGCTACCCAATCAACCTCTCAGGGGAAAAGGGTATTGAAGATTTTAAAAGTTACTATCTATTAAAGGATCAAGAATTTTTTGGAAAGAAGTAAAAAAATTAAAAATATAAAAAAATTTTAAAATTTTACTTTTAAAATTAATTTACTGTTAAGAATAATCTATTTTTTAAAATTTAAACTTAACTATTAGTAATAAGTTTTACCAGTTTAATTAATATGAATTGAGTATAATAAAATAATTTATTTTATTATACTTTTTTTAGACTTTTTTTAAACAAAGAGAATCAAATACATTATTCAATCTATAGAAGTGGATCTAAGCCACAGCTACCTAGATGTGTAATCAAAAAAACCTGGATGACCTATTCATAGAATAAAAACTAGAACATAGAGCACGAGAAATCAAAGCAACTTCCTATCTCGAATTAATTAATTTTTAAATTAAATGAAATATATATTCTACACAAAAGAGTATTGTCTAAAAAGGATTTCCTGTACTTATTATCTTTAAAATCATCCTAAGAGTCTGAAGTATGTTCATACCATAAATTCCCAGAAATGGATACTCTTTGATCATTTATATCATAAAAAGGATAGACTGAATGCCTTAAAGAAGCTGGGAAAAAAACCATTTGACCATCGTAAGTAGGATCTAACTTATAGGTAAAATTTCTTATCGATCCTAGAGAGTCTATATATTCAAAGTCAAAACAACCAGCCTTTTTATAATCTTTATTTATACCTTTGAATTGGGGTAATTTAATTTGCTCCTTCCAGTCGTAAGGTATTTTCATCCAAATAGCAAAAGAATAAACACCTCCGTGAAAATGGAATGGATTAAAATCTGTTTTATTTTGAAAATTAACCCAGAATTCTGAAAGTACTAACTTTGTTCCTGGTTTTATAGGTGAATATTGTTGTAATATCGGATCTAATCCTGTAGGATCAGTTTGTCGAAATGCTTGTACCAATTTAATCAAAACATTTCTATAAAAAAATTCATTTTCATCAACAAGTGCGTAGCTTTCATTTATATTTCCAGCTAATTTGGGCTTATAATCTTCTTTAATTGATGCACTGTTATCAATAATCTTCCAGAGATAATCAATAATCTCCTTATCTAATACAACTTGTAAAAATCCAGTTATTGGTGGAACAATTTTCTTTACTTCCATTTTATTACTTATCCATGTTCAAATTTAAGTTACTATCTTCATAGTGAAAATTACTTTTCCAGGAAGAATTAAGCGCTAAAAATGAGAGAATGAATGAAATCACAATAACTATATCTAAAAATATCAGGTAATATCTTATTATTCTAGTCACACCAAATCAATTGGTTTGTCTTAGAGAATTCAATGGAGCCAAGCGGACTCGAACCGCTGACCCCCTGCATGCCATGCAGGTGCTCTACCAGCTGAGCTATGGCCCCAAGTCGTTCTAAACACTGTGCTATCAATAGTTCTCAAGGAATTTAGAGTTAAGGTCAAAATCACTTGACAGTGCTTGATAGTGGCTGAAATAGCAATTCTGCGCAACAATATGCGCAATGGATTACCAATCACAGAGTGGCTTCTAGAGCTGATTGGCAGAAAATTCTGCGCAAAACCATCAAACTTGAAAATGGAGATAGATGGTCAGTTCGTGGCAGATAAATAAGGGGAATGAATAAAACCCAATTAACTTATCATTTCCAAGATGGTCTTGGAATGAAAAATCCTTGGTCAGCAATCTTCCTTCCTTATAACTGGAACAGTCGAAACCAAATCAAGATTATCACCGCAGTTGCAGATCTAAAAAGACTTGTTGATGAAAGAAACCTATCTCTTAAAGAAGTTGAGAAGAAGGTATCAAACAAATTTTTTTAATACATAAAAACTTAGGACATAAATTTTAAATCGAAAAGACATCTATAACAGGCTGTCAAACTCACAAAGTCATCATTCAAAACCGTAGACAACACTCTCGGCGCATTGATATATAGAAGAGTTTTAAAACGTCCTAAACATTTTCATTACGCTTTAGCTACAGCGCAATTGCAGTTCCTTAGGAGTTTCCCGTCTATGGAAGGAAAAGAGAATAAAACTATTGAGAAACAAGCGTTGATAAATCCCCGATACTATTTCCGAAGGAAAAGAATTTTCACCAGAGGGGAAAACGGTGGGGAATTAGTAAACACCTTTATTTTCAATGGGTCTGAAATAATCACTTACCACTTACCACTTACCACTTACCACTTACCACTTACCCTTGCAGGGAAATAATCATCTGCCTAATTACTTAGGTAATTTCTTTAAAACTTAACACTTTAGTTCAAGCTATAATCCCAACCAATTGATACTTTAAAAAGAATAGATATGATTGAGAGAAGAACAGGTCAAAAAGAAGAAGGATCTAAAGTAAAAATCTGCACTGTTCCAATCGCTTTAGGGGAAATCGAAGAAAATATTATTATCAACAGCAATACAGCAAATAAACTTTCTAAAGAGCAAATAATTGAGCAAGCACTGCAGCAAGCAATTGCTGCACATAAAGAAGGAAAGATTCAGAAAGCCGAGAGTATTTATAGGACTATCTTGCAATCTCAACCTTTGAACCCAGAGGCTAACCATAATCTGGGCGTATTAGCAGTCTCTGCGAATAAAGCTGATACGGCATTACCTCTATTTAAAACTGCTCTCGCATCTAAGCCAACAATAGAGCAATTTTGGCTTAGCTACATTGATGCACTGATCAAAGGAAGGCAGACTAAAATAGCAAAGCAAGTTATTGAACAAGCAAAGAAGCAGGGCGTAAATGAAGAGAGATTAAATGCGTTCGAAATGCAGTTGAAACCAACCGCTGCAGAATTAAAAAAGCTATTTATGTTTTATCAAAACAAACAATTTGATGAAGCAGAGAAGTTAGCACTATCCCTTTCCAAAAGGTTTCCCAAGCATCCATTTGCTTGGAAATTACTTGGGGCTTTACTCAAACAAACTGGGAGATCTATTGAATCATTAATTCCGACGCAAAAATCTGTACAACTGGCTCCACAAGATGCCACAGCCCACTTCAACTTGGGTAACACGCTAAAAGAACTGGGTAGATTGGAAGAAGCTCAAGCGAGCCTTAAGAAAGCAATAGCGTTGAAGCCTGACTTTGCAGAGGCCCTCAGTAACTTGGGCGTCACGCTACAAGAACTGAGTAGATGGGAAGAAGCTCAAACGACCTTTAAAAAAGCAATAGCGTTGAAGCCTGACTTTGTCG
>QCIQ01000020.1 GCA_003216595.1 Prochlorococcus sp. AG-402-M18 | reverse complement strand
CTAATTCCAGGATGCATTGGATTCAAACCAAACTTATCAACAGCTTCGCCAGGTGTACCAGCACCAGCCAATCCCTGAGAGTCTGCATGGCCAGCTAATATTAAAATGGGAATATTTTTATCTACATCTCTACTCCCAACCCAGGTTGCAGGAAGATTTGAACCTTCACCTATGATTAGCTCAAAATCTTCAGTATAATTAAAATTCCTACTGTGATAAAACTGAATACAAGAATAAAAAGTAATTAAAAATACTATGAATTTTAAACTATTTAATACTTTATTTCTCACCACAAATACTAATTAAATAGGGGAAGAAAGTAGTGAGTTTTCACTGCTAAGCTCAAGGCTTTCAGATAATTCCAACTGAATTGCTATCAGCTCATCACGATGAGCTTTGATTCGCAAAATACTTATATCAGATGAATCTGAACTTAATAACTTAACTTCTAATGATTCCACTCTCTTTGATTTAACACGATAGATCATTCCAGCTAGAGGTGCACCAATTGCAGCCAGCAATAAAGGCCACCAACTCAAAGAGGGATAAAGCTGGATCAGCACAAGACCCAAACAGGCTGAGCCCACTCCTCCGAGGCAAGATAAAAAGATCACCAAAAAAGTGCTAGAAGCAACATTGCCATTAAAGATCAACAATTTCTCTTCAACATTGCCTCCATTTCTTTGCCAACCACGTTCTTCTAACCAAGAACTAATACCTTTCAAAACTTCCAGAGGAGGCAAAGTAGACTGAACATCTACAACTGTTGTCCGATCCTTACTTGCAGCTCGCAGGAAAAACCCCAGACCTATCGCCAATAGGATAGTGAGAAATAAAGTTGAGGAGAATGCAGATTGCATCTCAAAAATACGATCCTTTTTATTTTAATTGTTCTGTAAAACATAGCTACAAAAGTGAGCTAAAAAAATTAAAAGATTTTTGAAAAGAAAAAATCTTTTAATTTACTGAATATTTTTTATCATTTGAGGTATTAGAATTAGATCATAAAGAAATTACTAATGAATTAAATTCCCATTACATTTATTATGACAAAACAACTGGATGAACCCTCCTCTTTCAAGATCTTTGATAAAGACATAGATAATGAAACTACAATTGCTTTAAGCTCATGTATGGCTTTAGCAGTTGATACCGAAGCCATGGGATTAATTCATGGTAGAGACAGGCTATGTTTAATACAAATATGTGATGAATTTGATAATGTTGTTTGTATTCGTATAGAACGAAATCAACACTCAGCACCACAATTAAAATCTATACTTGAGAAAAAAACAATTGAAAAAGTCTTTCATTTTGCAAGATTTGATATAGCTGCCTTAGCAAGTAATCTCAATATTGATGTTAATCCGATTTTTTGTACAAAAATAGCAAGTAAAATAGGTAGGACTTACAGTCCAAGACATGGATTGAAAGAAGTAGTTATGGAAACTGTTGGAGTTGAGTTAGATAAACAAGCCCAAAGTAGTGATTGGGGAAAAGTTGGTGATTTAACCCAACAACAACTTATCTATGCAGCAAATGATGTTAGATATTTACTAGGAGCAAAACACAAACTAGAAGAGATGTTGAAACGTGAAGAAAGATGGGAATTAGCCAAAAAATGTTTCCAATGCGTACCAACTTTGTCCGAGCTTGATAGAAGAAGATTTACAAATATTTTTGATCATTAATTTTTCAACCTAAAGATGGATTAATCCTCAAGCATAAAATTCTCCTCTTCTTTTAGAGCCTTTAATAACTGATCAAATGATGCAGAGGTCGATACATTTTCATTTTTATCTTCATTTAGAGTTTGCTCAAGGATCTTTTGAGCAATTTCTTTTCTCGATTGCAAATCTTTTTTTCCTTCTTTAGCTGCTGCGACCTCTACTTTTCTTCGAGCGGCTGAAATACTAATACTTAAAGAAGATGCTAACTGAGCACAAATTTTAAGATAATGATGATCTTCAATTAGTGGCATACGTAGAGGCTTGAATAGTAAATCTTCATAAAAAATCTTCGACTAGATTACACCGCACTATAAACCCTCGGACAAGTGAGTCAAAATACTAAGGGCAATAGCATGACTTCCACCCTCTGGACCCATCCTTTTAGCCCCTCTTATGCCAATAATCTCTCTATCCAAATCAGAATTCAGTAAAAAAGCAACTTGTTTTGCGAGAGTTTCATAACCCTTAGCAATAGCTACCGCACCTCCTAATAAACGACTTTGACGATTAGCAAAGTTAAAATTAAATTGATGCCCTTCACCTGGCAAGGAGACACATGGAATACCTAAACCTACTAATTGTTCTGTAGCTGTACCTGCATTAGCTACTCCTACTTCTCCCCACTTAGCCCAAGAAGAAAATTGATGAAAGCCAATCAATATAAGAAATGCGTTTTTTTCCCATATTTCTGAAATCCCATTTTCTCCTGTTGACTGATAGCTAGGTTGAAAACCTAAGTCAATCAATATCAATTCTATTTCTTTTTTCATTGAAGAAGAACTTAAAGGCACAAATACTGCAATAGAGGATGAAATTTGAATAAACTGGATTGCAATTAGAAGTTTTCTAAAATTTATATACGCCTCGGGCAAACGACTTCCACATAACAAAATCAAACGTCTATATTTTTTAAAGTCATTAGGACATTTTCTATCAGAAATTCCATCCATCATTGGATTGCCAGGCGATAGCGCCTTTACGCCATGATTTCTCAACCCTCTAGCAGTAATTTTGTCTCTTACTGCAACCATTTTGCAACGACTAGATCGCATCAACCAATATTCCCATGGATCCCACTCAGTTCCTTTCAATCGATGATAACAATCGCTCAAAGCGGATCTTGGTCCACTCGCCCATGTGTAATCACTTTTAGGAGTCCCAATAAAAAAATAATTTGCACCACTTGCCCATGCAAAAAGAAGAGGTAATAAATCTCCAACTGCAACGATAATTCTTCCTTCTTTGGCTGATCTATTAATCAAAGTCCATTGCTTCCAAAGAATTCCTAATAATCCAGCTTTTAAATCTAAAACCAAACCACTAAAACTCTGATTACAAAATCCCCCGCTTGGCAAAACTTTTAAAGGACCAATCTTGGCAAGCCAGCCATCTTTTACTAGCCTTGAAAACGCTTTGCCATCTCCAACCATCGGTAGAACTTCATGGGAAATATTTGGATTAATTTCATGGAGAGCTTCTATGACTCTGCAAGTAATCGTATCTTCTCCATGTCCATTACAAAGAAACAAAAGATTTTGTTCGGCTTGACTGATACGATTTGAGGTGGAAATGAAAAATTCTTTTTCGGCGGCATGGCCAAGTGGTAAGGCAGAGGATTGCAAATCCTTTATCCCCAGTTCGAATCTGGGTGCCGCCTTCTTTAATTTATGCTTTAATCTCTTGAAAAACCTTTCCAGGACTATGCTCCATGTGTAGCGGGTTGCAAGTTTCAAGAAGCTTCAAAAATTAATAAATTGCTTTTGGTACTAGATCTAAATATTGATCATATGTCCATTCTTACAGTTAGCCTCTAATAGGACCACAAAAGAAAAGCTTTTAGGTAATCAGGATGACAAATATTTACATCTTAATTTCACTGTTTGATTAAATATTTTTTGCTAAGTTATGAAGGTTTTTTTTCATTACAATAAAATAGAAGAATTCACATAGAAACATTATTCATGGATTAATATTAATCATATTAACCAAAAAGACCAGTGTCTGATCAAATTGAATTCAGTTCTTTTTATAGATTATTAAATGCAATCAAAGAAGGTGAATCTGAACAAATATCTTTACTCGATGAAAAAATTAATGAATTCAAAAATGGTAATAACTCGAAAAGTTTTCTTGATGAATTAGGCTCTCTATATCTCTCTATAGGTATAACAGAACTATATAATTTTACAAAAACAAAAGATCTCCAAGAAATTGGTCTCATCGATAAAGAAGGATGGGAAGCTTTGTCGTCTAAAAATCAACAAGAATTACCTGTTTTCTTAGCAAATAAAATGATTGAGTACATTAAAGAAAATAAAAAAGTAAAGGAAATGTCCAAAAAGTGGAATATTAAAGAAGGTGAAATAAGAAAACATATAACTAAAATGGCAAGATATATAACTGAAGGGATTATTGATGTAATTGAATAATATAAATTATAAATTAATAATCATTATCTGCTACACAAATACCTAAACATCTTATTCCATTACTAGACGTTCTTCCACAATGATTGCATAGAACTTTTTCTTGTTGATCTTTAATTTCATTGTCTTTTTGATTTTCTAGATTACTATGTCTTTTTTCAAACGAAGAATCTTCAGAACTATTTAATTTATTCATGTAAGATAATAATATTAGTTTTCTTGATTTGAAATAACATCAATGAAGTCATGACGAAGAAAAAAATCGGAATTGGTTTTGGAACTTGGGCGTGGGGAAATAAGCTTGTTTGGGGCTACAAAGCTGAAACAGATGATATTTTACTTAAAAAAACTTTTTTTGATGCAATAGATGGGGGATTAGATCTTGTTGACAGTGCAGATTCATATGGCACTGGAAGTTTATTTGGGCAAAGTGAAAAGCTGATCGGAGATTTCCTAGAAGAGTTACCCAAGAGAAAGCTCAAAAAAATTACTATCGCAACAAAGCTCGCACCCTTTCCATGGAGAATTGGTCGGAATGGTCTAACTAAAGCTTTTCAAGAAAGTAATCAGCGTCTGAAAGGCAATATGACAAGAGTACAGCTTCATTGGAGCACTTATCGCTATGCACCTTGGCAAGAAGAGCAATTACTAAATGGCCTAGGAGATTTATACGAAAAAGGTTTAATTAAAGAAATTGGGCTCTCGAATATTGGTCCAAAAAGACTAAATTTTTTGTTCCAAAAACTGAAAAAAAGAGGAATTAAAATAAATAGTATACAAATGCAACTTTCATTATTAACAAAACCAACTTTAAAAGATGAAAATATCAAAAATATATGTGATGAGAATGAAATTGAATATTTAGCTTATAGCCCATTAGGGCTGGGAATCCTAACAGTTCCACCTAATAAAGAGCCCAAGCCTAAAACATTTTTACGACAAAAATTATTCCAACAGATACTTCCGAAAACTATTGAATTGAGAACATTAATAACTAATATTAGTAAAAAGTATTCAGCCTCCCAGGCTCAAGTTGCCTTGAATTGGGTAAGGTCTCAAGGAGCTAAACCAATAGTCGGGATTCGTCATCCATCTCAAGCTAAAGATGCAATTTCTGCACTTAATTGGTCTTTAACTAAAAGTGAAAAAGAAAGTTTAGATTTTCAGAGGAATAAATGTCTAGCAAATATGCCTCAAAACCCATTCAATAGTCCCTAAGAAAAATTCAATTATCAGGACTTACAATAACCTTCATTGAATCTGATGAAGTAGGGAGACTAATCACTTTTGCTGGTGGAATGGGCTGTGAATTTGCGCTTTTTTCATTTATTTCTTTTTTGGGTTCGTTTTCATCTTTAGCACAAGCTTCTAATGCTTCTCTCAACAACGAGTCAAAGGTTGCACCTGGCAATCTATGCCTAGCGACCTCAAGGAATGTAAGTGGTAAAGACTCTGATGCCGCATCTTTTAATGCAGGATTATTTTTTCTATGTTCTTGTTCGTCCTGAATAGCTCGAATAAATCTGAGAGTGACTTCATGCTTAGTTGACGCTTTAATCAAAGTGTCGTTATCTCTTTGCCCATTAGTTGCTTCTTGTTCTAGGTCGTTAATTCTACTCTCCAAACTGTTAAGCACTTCATCAGCTTCTTTCCCTATATGAGAAAGCTGTCCGTCAGACAAGTTTGGTAAATCAGCTACATAAACTTTTCCATGATCTCTAAGGGTTAAAAAAGTTGGTCGTGGGCCGCCATTTTGCCGCATACCCGAATCTGATTGACCTCCTAAATGCTTTCTAGGAGGTGTTGGACCTGCAGAACTTCTCCTACGCGTTAGACGCTGTTGATTTTCAAAAGGCATAGAGCTAATTAAGATCTAACTTCGCATTACCCGAACTAATATCCGGCTTGCGTTTTTTTACATCTTACTGTTTTTTTACCGTTATAGAAAATCTTTTTTAACCTTCATTTAATTTGTTCAAAAAACTGTACTGCACAATTTTTTAAAACTACGCTTATTGGATCACCTAGGTATTCCTAAAATATCGATATGATTTGAATTATTCTGACTTTCAACAACTTGACCTATATTCCAAGCTTCAAAATCATTTTTCATACATATTTCTAAAGCATAATTTACTTCATTTTTAGGAACAATTAGACAAAAACCTATCCCCATATTAAAAGTATTCCAAAGATCAATTTCAGGAATATCTCCAGCTTTTTGTAACCAATTAAAGATTTCAGAGATTTCCCAAGTAGTTATGTCTAAGTGTGGTGACAATCCAGAAGGAAAAATTCTAGGGAGATTCTCTGGTAAACCTCCACCTGTAATATGAGTCATTCCATGGATTGGTACATTTTCTCTCAACAATTTCTCAACAAGTTGAACATAAATTGCGGTTGGCTCCAGCAAAGATTGAATCAATTTCCTTTTATCTTTCCCATAAAGAGTATTTTCATCCACATTCGCCATGGAAAGCACTTTACGAACAAGACTAAAACCGTTGCTATGAACACCGTTACTTTTAATCCCAATAATCTGATCTTCACAATTAATCTGAGTGCCGTCTATTAAGTCATGATTTTCAACGATCCCAACACAAAAACCTGCTAAGTCATATCTTCCACTGGGATAAAACCCTGGCATTTCAGCAGTTTCGCCTCCCAAAAGAGAACAATCCGATTTACTACAGCCTGCTGCAATTCCCTCTATCACTTCAGCCAAAGCATCTGGAGTCAAAGTTCCGCTTGCTATGTAATCAAGAAAAAATAAAGGTCGAGCCCCATTAGTTATTACATCATTAACGCACATTGCAACCAGGTCTATTCCAACTCCAAAATGACAACCATATTGCTGAGCTAATTCTAATTTTGTACCAACACCGTCCGTCCCAGATACCAAGACTGGACTTTCATAGCCTTTTGGAATTCTTATACATCCTCCAAAACCTCCTAACCCTCCGATGACCTCACTTTTATGAGTTTTTTCAACGCATGATTTAATTCTCTCCACAAAAGCTCTTCCAGCAGTAACATCAACTCCCGCAGTTTTGTAATCCATCAGTAAAAAGCTTTCTTATTCAAAAGATATGAACCCTAATATGAAATCCATATGGTATCAGTATGCAATCAACTTATTTCATTTCAATCATAAGTTGATCAAATTAATTTATTTACCAACATAGTGGTACAAAAAATCTTCCAAACTAATGCTGAATTAAAAGATTGGCTTAGTGAACAAAATTCAGCAGTAATTTTCATCCCTACGATGGGAGGACTTCACCCTGGGCATCAATATTTAATCGAGAACGCAAAAGAAAGAAAAACAAAGAAAAATCAAATTATTCTTGTAAGTATTTTTGTAAATCCATTGCAATTTGGAAAGGATGAAGACTTCAAAAAATATCCTAGAAATATCAGCAAAGATGCTGAATTAGCTTTTAAAGCGGGAGCAGATGCCATTTGGGCTCCAGATTATTTTGAAGTCTTTCCAGGGGGAGAAGATTCACATTTTAAAATTCAAGTTCCTCAAACATTACATAATCAATTGTGTGGAGCTGAGAGGGCCGGGCATTTTGATGGAGTTGCAACAGTTATTATTCGTCTCATCAGAATTATTAGACCAGAGAAACTAATCCTAGGAGAAAAAGACTGGCAACAATTGATCATTATTAGAAAGCTATTTCAAGAACTATCCATACCTATAAAAATTGAATCTTATTCCACACAAAGAGACCAAAGTGGATTTGCTTATAGTTCAAGGAATTCTTATTTGAGCGATTCTGAAAGAGTACATGCTCAATCATTACCAAATGCAATCAAAGTAGCAAAAACAGAATTTGAGAAAGAAAAAATAATAAATCTCACAAAAATAGCTTCCATACTTAAAGAAAATAATTTAACAATTGAATATCTAAAAGTAGTAGATCCATTTTCATTAAAAGAAACAGAAAATACAAATAGACTATGCCTTTTAGCAGCAGCAGTAAAATGTGGATCGACTAGGCTAATTGATCACACTTTTCTTATGCAACGAAAACCCATTATTGCGATTGATGGTCCAGCTGGTGCAGGAAAAAGCACAGTAACTAAAGCATTTGCCAAAACACTTGGTTTTATTTATTTAGATACTGGAGCAATGTATCGAGCGGTGACTTGGTTAATAATAAGCAATTCGATTGATCCAAGTGATCAAGCAGAAATCAAAAAAATCGTGAAAGATTCAAAATTAGAATTTAAAAACTCAAGCATTGGTGAGCAAAAAATATTTATAAATAATATTGACGTAACAGAAAAAATACGATCCCCAAAAGTGACTTCAACGGTTTCTGAAATTGCCAAACAACAATATGTAAGAGATTTACTGACAAAACAACAACAGTTAATTGGAGAGGATGGCGGTTTAGTTGCTGAAGGAAGAGATATTGGAACAGCTGTCTTTCCAGATGCAGATGTAAAAATTTTTCTTACTGCCTCTCCAACAGAAAGAGCAAAAAGAAGAGCTCTTGACTTAAAGAAAAGAGGTTATGAGTTCTCCAGCATTGAAAATCTT
This sequence comes from Prochlorococcus sp. AG-402-M18, assembly GCA_003216595.1. Lineage (GTDB taxonomy): Bacteria > Cyanobacteriota > Cyanobacteriia > PCC-6307 > Cyanobiaceae > Prochlorococcus_B. Next base: position 14,421 of record QCIQ01000020.1, on the reverse strand, counting down.
GAAAAAGAAATTAAAGAACGAGATAAAAAAGATAGTGAAAGAAAAATAGCTCCTTTAAAAAAAGCTAAAGATGCAATAGAACTAGTCACAGATGGAATGAATATTGAAGATGTATTAAAAGAACTGATTTATCTTTTCAGATCAAAGATTCCAGAAGAAGTCTGGCCAACTACTAATCCATGAGACTATCTATTAATCCATCCATAGCATCATCAAGTAAATCTATAACCTTATCGAAGCCATTTTGCCCACCATAATAAGGATCAGGGACTTCTTCTAATTGAGAATTTCTTGAGTAAGTTAGAATAAGTTTGATTTTAGAATTTACAGGATGCTTCTGATCTTTAATTAATGATTTAACAGCGTCTAGATTATCATTATCCATAACCAAGATATGATCAAATTCATATAAATCACTTTCGTCAATTTTTCTCGATCTACTGGTCAGTTCTATACCTCTTGATAATGCTGTTTCACGCATACGTGGATCTGCAAGATTTCCAACATGCCAACCACCAGTTCCTGCAGAATCAACCACAAAAAGTTTTTCTAAACCTCTCTCTTTAATTTTTTGCTTAAAGACACCTTCTGCGGCAGGAGAACGACAAATATTTCCTAAGCAAACAAAGAGAATTTTTTTTACCATAATCTACAAATCTCAACTTTATTGTAAGTCAAAAAGAATATTATTTATATAACGTTCAGTCCATTCATTCCCAAAGAAGCTTCTTAACATTCCTCTTGCAGGATCTCTTTCAGCTCGATATCGCATATATTTCTTCTGACCATTGAGAACCATTGAAGATCGCTCTAGTGACATTCTTTTTGCATTAGCAATTAAATCCACGAAAAAATTTAAATAATCATCAAAAGCTGGTTTAATTATCTGACTAATTAATTGATCGCCTTCTGCTCCTAGGGGGATTTTAGACCAAAGAAAACCTGGAGAAAAATACTGTCTAGCCTCGATTGGGATATCTCCTCCTGAAGGAAGTTTAGATTGCCAATTAGCATGTATAGATTTTAACTTTCCTGAAAAATATTGAGTATGAACTATATCATCTTTTAAGGCAGGTTGAAGATCTAATGCAATAAGATGTCCATTGGGGAGTGTTACAAAATCTGCTCCGAAAAAAGGCAAATCATAATAATTAAAGGGTGAAATTACCAAATTCATGACAGAAGTGATTTCACTGGCTTGAAGGCAAGCACATCTAGCCTGTCGTATTTTTTCAGTCTTTAGACCCCATGTTTCCAAAATAACTTTTTTTGGATTAGAACTTGAGCCAAAGAATGATTCTCTAAAAAGAAAATCATTCTTTATCGGATAAGGGCTAGGTTCAAAAAAAGCAAACTTCTTAATAGTTTCATCTAAGAAATAAGCCCAACGCCAATTACTTATTGAAATCGGCTCAAGACTATTATTTCGCTTACTTTGCATTTAAAAACTAAAATGAAGAATTAATGTTCATAGATTTAAAGGAAATAAAAACTCATTCATATATTTCTCTGACCATTCTTTACCAAAAAAGCCAGAAAATAAACCATGAGCAGGATCTTTCTCAGCGCTATATTTATTATAATCTATATGCAATAAGCTGACCTCTTGAGATTTAATATAATTTCCATTGACTTTAGATAGATCAAGATTAACCCAATAACATTTAAGAAAAGAGCTCAAGACTTTAGGTAAAATATTTTCCGCTTCAAAATTACCACCTTTGCAAAACAAAGCCCAAGGAGAAAAATACTTGCTTGGATCATATATATTACTTTTCATATCAGAATTAAACTCATTAAAAGATTGTTTTAGGCTTTTTAAGCCATCAAAGTATCTATCTAAATATTCTTTATCTTGAACAAGTGGCTGGAAATCAAGAATAGCAACTAACTTTTCTTTTTTCTCAAACCACAAAAGATCAATACCCATAATTGGCATATCATTTTGATCATGAGGGTAAGCAACTGAATTTAATACTTGAAGACGATCCCCTGCGTCCAATCTGGTCACTCTCCATCTTCGAAATCCAGGAACATCCCATAGCCAGCTATTCAGTTTATAATTGCCTTTTGTAGAAACGCGTTCACAAAATTCATCCGGAACAATCAACTTCTTTCCGCCATGTTCAAGAATATTGTTAGTTAACTCCCATAAAAGATCGTCAAACATATACATTCATCTCCTTATAGGATTTAATAATTTTATCTTCATTAAAGTGCTTGAATCAGTTAAAACCAATAAATACAAACCTTTTAAACTATTCTAATAGACATCTTAATAGATACTGAATATAAATAAAGGAATAGTCTTGAGAAAATATTAACTTCATTACTCGGTACTACCTTTTCGCTTTTTATTTGCAAAAAATCTAAATAAAACTTTTCCTATAGCAGCGATTAAATTTCCTTCCAATTCATTAAAAATATCCATATTGTATTTAAAAGATCTATTAGCTTCTTCAATAATGGAATCTGCTATCTTTTGATCAATCGGAAGATTATCTAAGGTATTTCGATACTTGATTTTAAATTCTTTTTCATCTCTAATTTCTTCAAAAATATAAAAGCTAAGACCCTCATCACTACTTAGATTCATAGCTTTTTTAGTGATGGTTTTCAAAAGCTGTCCCCCAGACAAGTCACCTATATATCTGCTGTAATGATGCCCAATTAAAAGTTCAGGATTATCTTTCGCAATTTCTCTAATTCTTGCTTCATATTCAACAGCTGGCTTAGAGGGTTTTACCAATTCAGACCACTTACTACCAAAGTAGAATGAAAGATCTTGTTCCAATTTTTCCTTACGAAAAAGCTCTTTAAATCCAATTGGAGAAATTATCGGATGAGAATTTTTACAAAGTTTTTCTATCTCTTCCTCCATCGCAGAGTAAACAAAATATAAATCAGCTAATAAATTTCTGTATGAGGACTTATCAACTACTCCCTTGAGAAAACAACTTATGAAACCTGTATTTTCGGCCATCGTATGAGACTTTTTAGTCCCTTCACGAAGTTGCCTAGCCAAGGCTACTGCCATGAGTTCAAAATCATTTAATCAAAACTTACCACTTAGACATAAGCTCAACATTAGATCTATTAATCGCTGAATAAAAATGATGGTAAATTTTGAAAAGCTCATTGCTCCATCAGCAGGCCAAAAAATTACTTTTGTTGATGGAAACCCAATAGTCCCAGACCATCCAATTATTCCATTTATCAGAGGTGATGGAACAGGAATCGATATTTGGCCTGCTACACAATTAGTAATCGATAAAGCTATTGAAAAAGCTTATGGAAGAAATAGATCCATAGAATGGTTCAAAATCTATGCAGGTGATGAAGCTTGCGACTTATATGGAACTTATCAATACTTACCACACGACACTCTTGAGGCGATACGAACTTACGGTATAGCAATCAAAGGACCTTTAACAACGCCTGTAGGTGGAGGGATTAGATCTTTAAACGTATCTCTAAGACAGATTTTTGATTTGTATTCATGCGTTAGACCTTGCAAATATTACGAAGGGACTCCAAGCCCTCACAAAAAACCGCAAGATTTAGATGTAATTGTTTATCGAGAAAATACTGAAGATATTTATATGGGCATTGAATGGGAATCTGATGATCCCGAATGCATCAAATTGATTGATCAACTCAATAATGAAATAATTCCAGCCAGCCAAAAACTAAAAAACAGGAAAGTTCCTAGGGGAGCCGGAATCGGAATTAAACCCGTGAGCAAAAGTGGGAGTCAAAGACATATCAGGCGAGCAATTAAACATGCACTCAACCTTGAGGGGAGCAAAAGACATGTGACCTTAGTTCATAAAGGAAATATCATGAAATTTACTGAAGGAGCTTTCAGAGATTGGGGCTATGAATTAGCAACCACAGAATTTAGGAATGAATGCGTAACCGAGAGAGAGAGTTGGATTTTAGATAACTTAGAAAAAAATCCTCGCATCTCCTACGAAGAGAATGCTGAGTTAATTGATCCAGGATATTCATCTTTAACAGAAGAGAAAAAGAAAGCTATTTGTGATGAAGTTTGCTCAGTTGTTACAAGCATTGGAAAAAGTCATGGCAATGGGAAATGGAAGGAAATGGTGATGGTTGATGACCGAATAGCAGATAGTATTTTTCAACAAATTCAAACTCGTCCTCAAGAGTATTCCATACTTGCAACTCTCAATCTAAATGGTGATTACATATCAGATGCGGCCGCAGCAATTGTTGGTGGGCTGGGGATGGCACCAGGAGCAAACATTGGAGATACGGCGGCTATTTTCGAAGCCACCCATGGAACAGCTCCAAAACATGCAGGTTTGGACAGAATCAATCCAGGTTCAGTAATCCTTAGTGGAGTAATGATGCTGGAATATTTAGGCTGGAATGAGGCAGCAAAATTAATTACAAATGGATTGAGCAAATCTATTTCAGATCAACAAGTTACATACGATCTAGCACGATTAATGGAACCACGCGTAACGCCTCTTAGTTGTAGTGATTTTGCTAAATCAATTGTTGAAAGATTTTAATTAAATTTTGTTTAGAGTCTTGCAACAATTAATAATTTGACTCCATCAATCTAAATGATTCTAGAAGTGTTTTCTCATTTCCTAGATTCCCTGGAAAAGTAACTACTGGCAACTCAAATTGATCAGAATTACTTGTTACTATTGACAACCCTGGTAATATTTGTCCTTTTAAATCTACTTGATTAAAATTCAACCCCTTTTGAAGCAAGATTTGTGTTGTAATACCTCCTTTACTAATAATATAACCAAGCTTGTTATTTATTTTTCCAACTAGTATTGCCATAAACTCTGCAAGTTGCAGTCCAAAATTCATTCTTTTTGAATCAGATGAAAATTTCATCTCTTCTCGAGTTGTATATAAGACAGGTATTTTTTTTCTAATCAAAATATTATTTATTTTCAATAGTAAAATTTCTTCCAATTCTAAAATTGCTTCTTGATAATCTTCTAAAGCAAAAATATCAGTTAATTTACTGACTGATATTTCCAAACCTTCACAGGAATTATCTTTCAATAAAAACTCTAATTGATCTGTCGCTAATTTCACATGGGAGCCAACCATTATCAAACCTGGCTTATATTCAAACTGATTATTTTTCGATTTTAAAGAAACTAAATCTGCAGTATCTTTAGGGTTAGGTGGTAATTCAGATAAAGAGTTTATAAAGCTTGCTGCTGTTCTGAAAAGAAATCTTTTTTCTTTAGAAACTGCTTTAATTGCCCTAGCTAATATTTCTAAATGATGTGGCAATTTAGCATCCACAACTACTGAAATATTATTTTCTAATTCAGACAAAAAGGTTAAAAGAGATTTAAAGCCATCATCATTCTTTAAAGCCATCTCTAATTGTTTAATTTCTATGTGCAAGATATTTTCTGCCAGTATCTTTCCAAAACTTTTTTCTTCAATCCATTTAGCTAAATCACTAGTAGAAAATCCAAAAATATTATCACGACCAAAATCCGTCTTATGAACTGGTATTCCATTTAAATAATGAATACCATTTTCAGTTGTTCTTCCACCTTCCAAAAAAGCTGGAATGTGAAATGTTGCATGAAATGGTCCTAATTCTTCCGCAAGAATTGCAGGTTCCAAAACACCATGACCACGTAATGTTGAATCACCTCTACTAATATAAAAATAATCATCTTTGGAATATCCTTTTCTTAAAAAAAACTTCTTAATAGCTGAGCATATTTCTCTGGTTTTCTTAACAGCCAAAACAGAAGATAAAGATCTTGTGTTAGCAAGGATAAATATTAAAGGCGAAGATTTTGTAAATGCTCTCTCTAGAGTTTGTTCATCCCAATTTAATAATAATGGGCATCCATAAACAGTTTGAGATCCAGTTGGATCATCATCAAAAATAATTATTTTCATAAAAAATTAATCTATTGTTTAATCAACGATTTATTCGAATCTCTCCCAACTTTCAGGAACTTGAATATAAGATTTATTTAAATCGGCAACAGATCCACAACCTAATAGTTTCATAGTTCTCACTATATCTGTTTGAAGAATTTCTATAGCTCTAGCAACGCCCTTTCCTCCTGCAGCGGCAAGTCCATACGCATAGGCTCTACCTATCAAAACTCCTTTCGCGCCAAGACATAATGCTTTAACGACATCACTACCCCTGCGAATACCTCCATCTAGCAATACATCTATTTTGCCATCTACTGCAGCTAAAATTTCGGGCAAAACACGGATCGTGGGAGCAACGCTATCAAGTTGCCTAGCGCCATGATTAGAAATAACGATCGCATCAGCACCTAGCTCTGCCGCTTTTTTGGCATCATCACCAATATGTATACCCTTAACAATAATTTTTCCACCCCACGCTTCACGTATCCATTGAAGATCCTCCCAAGTAACAACTGATTGTTCTAAAGCAGGACCAATTGCCGTGTATCTCATAGGGCCATCATCAAGTTGAACATTAGGAAAACTCATTAAGCCTCCATCACTTAACCATTGAGTCATCCAACATGGTTTAACTAATATTTGAGGAATATAAGGAAGCATCTCAAAAGGATTCATCGATAAAAGCTGTTGGGTTCCTGATCGCATATCTCTTTCCCTTAAACCAGATACGGGTGTATCAATAGTTACAACTATTGCTGAGAATCCTGCTTCTTTAGCTCTAGCAATTGTTTTTAACGCGACTTCTTTACCTCCTAGCAAATAAAGCTGATACCAAGCTGGACCGTTTGTAGCCGCTTTCACATCTTCTAATAAACAACCTGAGAGAGTAGACAAAGTATATCCAGTTCCAGCTTTTCCTGCCTCTTTAGCCGCAACTACTTCTCCTTGAGGATAGAACATTCTGCTACTCCCTACTGGTCCCAACAAGAAAGGAAGCTGAAATTTCTGATCTAAAACAGATATTCCAAGATCACAAGATGGCACAGAAACTGCACATCTAGGTCTAAATAAAATTTCACTATATGCGCTGCAATTTTGTGAAAGTGTTTGTTCTCTATCTGCACCACTATCTATATAGTTAAAAACCATTGCCGGTAGACGATTTTTAGCTCTAGACCTGAGGTCCTCAATATTAAGTACTCCTGGAGAGGAAACATCTGCTCCTAACATTATTCATCACAAATTCATGAATGATGAATCTATAATATATTGATCATAGTTGCAAAAACGAACAAAATATTGAAATATTTGTCATACAAAAAATCATAAATTCAAATTTAATTATTGACAAATTATACTACCCAAAAACTTAAATAATTAAAAATAATTATGCTTAAAAGTAGTAAATAATTCTGTATATTTTTTTGGTTTAATTTCAAGTTTTCTATTTCCAGTCACCAATGAATTCCTTGGGCTAGTCCAAGGCTCAAGACAAACCATTTTCCTGGGTGGATCAGTCCATATTACAGTTGTATCCATTGGCTCTTGGTGAATTAATTCAATGACGTTTCTAGATAAACAATCGAAAAGTTTAACCGAACGAGAAGGATAAGAAAGAAAATCAACTCCTTTATCTAAAATTCTTATTTGGTCAGAGGCATTATTAACTTTCATATTGGTTTGATCAATACATTTATCAGGCAACCCATCTATCTTTATTTCTTGTAAATTTGAAACCTTAAAATATGGATGCAGACCAAAACTAAAGGGCATAGATTCTTGACCCTGATTATAAATCTTAACGGATATATGAAGACTTTTTTCTTTCAAGTAAACATCCATCAATAGGGTAAAAAAGAAAGGAAAGCAAGAACGCGAATCTTTTGTATCAACTAGCTTTAGCCTGATTCCTGATTTATCTTTTAATAAATCAACTGACCAAGGCAGATCTCTTGCGAAACCGTGCTGTTTCAAACAATGCTTATTACCACCAATTAAATAACTCTCAGATAAATTGCCACATATGGGAAAAAGGATAGGTATTCCACCTCTGACACTTTTGTCTTCATCCTGAAAACGCTCTAAATCAAAATACAAAAGGTCTTTACCTTCACTTCGCCATTCAGTAATCAATCCTCCTCTTTCAGGGACAATTCTTATTAATGCATCCAATTCAGTATTTGAATATTCCCAATGAGGATAAGGACTTGTCTTCTTAGCAAAACTGACGGGCATAGGTTAAAGCTGATCAATCCATTCTAAAAGAGCGGAATTAACCTGATCAGGAACTTCATCATGAGGACAATGACCAGCATCTAAAACAACTTCTTTTGTATTTTCCGGGGTGTGTTTTTTATAGGTTTCTCGTTTACCAGGTGCATTCATCCAAGGATCTCTATTACCCCAGAGTAATAACAATGGTGCTTTCAACTGAGCAAACAATTCATCAAGTGGTCTTCCCTGGGGCCCTGCAGGATCAAAAACACTTTTGAAGACATTAAAAGCCCCAGCATCCAAAGATGGTTTACGGATAGCTTCCACCAATTCATCATCAACGTTTGAAGTGTCTATATACACCTGTTTCAAAGTACGTTTAATCGTAGAAGGCTGTCTAAGGTTTTCAAAAATTATCCTTTGCAATAGAGCATTTTTGAGAAAGATACCAGCAAGAGTTTTTCTAGCAGTAGGCCAAAATCCTTTGGTCGGTTTTTTATCTTCACTGAAATAACCAGCTGCATTTAATAAAACAACACCTGCTGCCTCAGAACCCAAGGCAGCACCACTTGCAAGTGCTGCATAGCCTCCAAGAGAGTTACCAACAAGTATTGTTGGTCTCCCAATTTTTTCTTTTACGTATGAGACTATTTGATCTTTCCAAAGTTGACCTCCATAAGCGAGACCGCCCGGTTTAGAACTTTTACCAAAGCCAAGAAGATCCAAGGCGTGCACTTCATAATGATTCCCGAGTACTGGTAAGTTATGCCTCCAATGTGTTGTTGATGCACCAAAGCCATGGATTAAAAGAATCGCTGGACCTTTTTCTTGATCAGTCTTGGTTTCATTTGATGCCGGTGTGATGCTCAAACTGTGAACAGAATGACCTAAGAATTTCCAATCAGAAAGATTTTTTTCTACGACTGAGGAAACCATTTAAGAATAAACTTACACTGGTAGATCTTAGTAAATCATTTATACGAATAGATTAGTGATTTTATTTCTTTTTTTCGAAATTTCCTCACCTACTAAAAATTAGAAATTAAGTAATCTTAGACTAATCCAACTGGATCAGCTGCAACCTCATCAGGGATAGAATTACCTCCTGAAGGTGGCTTATCTTTCAAAACAACCCTAAGCAAAACAGGAGCTAAAAATGTAGTTCCAATAACCATTAACAAAATTGCAGCCTCGAGAGAGGGTGTAAGCAAACCAGCACTTGTTCCCAACCCAAGGAAAATCAAACCAACTTCCCCTCTGGGCATCATTCCCAAACCAACAACTAATCTATTTGTTGGTTTATCAATAATGAATGACCATCCAGCTGCAATCTTTCCAATAATTGCAACAAGAAAAAGAAAACCTGCCACAACCAAGGCAGATCGACTCTCTGGATCTAAAGGGTTGATTACTGAAAGATCCATTCCAGCACCAACTAATACAAAGAAAATCGTTGCGAATAATGAAACCAAAGGCAAAACAGATTGTTGTATAGCGTGATTATTTTTTGAGCTACTAAGAATCAACCCTGCTGCAAAAGCGCCCAATGCTGCTTCTAAACCAATTGCAGTGGCAATAAAACAACTTAAAACTAATATCACGAAAGATGCAACTACAACCGCGCCAGGCGCTTTTAACCTTTCTAGCAGCCAATCAAAAGCTGGAGCAGCTGTTCTACTTAAGGCAATTGCAGCAATAACAAAAACAGTTGCAGCCAATACCAACTTGACAATAGGAGCTATTTGGAGCGATCCACCTGTTGCGAGCGCAACTACAACGGCAAGAATCACAATTCCCAGAATGTCATCCAGTACAGCTGCACCAATAACAATCTGACCCTCACGTGTTTTTAAGTAACCAAGCTCCCCAAAAACGCTTGCTGTTATCCCTATGCTTGTAGCTGTCATAGATGCACCAGCAAATATTGCAGGAATGATATCTACTTGGAAAATAAACATTAATCCGAATGTTCCAAAAGCGAATGGCAAAATCACTCCTGCCATGGCAACTGTGAATGCTTGTGCTCCCACTGCCACAAGTTCTTCTAATTCACTCTCCAGACCAGTAAGGAATAGCAATGCATAAAGCCCTAATGTTGCTACTGCCTGTAATGAAGGAAAAGTTTCAAAATAGATATCCGGAACAGCTTCTTTAGGAATTGAAGCAAGAGAACTTATTAGTGATACAAAGCCTTGATTTAATTCAGCATGGGCACTTGGCGGCAAGAGAAGATGTAATCCTGAGGCACCAATTAAAACTCCTGCAAGAAGCTCACCAACGATTGTAGGCAAACTTAGTCGAACCAAGATTTCAGCCAAAGTACGTGCCGCAACAAAGATCATTAAAAAATTAATGACCCCTATAAGTGTTTCCGCAACCTCAACATCATGCGTATTTAGGACTGAGATTAAAGGAGTTAATACCATCAGGTTTTTTAAAAAGCCTTTTCTTTAAGACATAAATTACCTAATCACAGGCCAAATTTGGCATAAGTATCAAAGGTGACTTAACTAATAAGGTGTGGATCTGAACTTACTAACTGATTACGAAGGCTTTATTGGCTAGCGTCCATAAACATTTGATGCCTTTATGAGCAGCCCCCAGTCACTAGACCTGCGTCTGCCGACCCCAGGATGCTATGCAGATCCTGTCAGGGCTGGCATGGATGCTGATGCAGTCTTCGATGGAATGACAGAGCATCTCTTTTTTACTCTTGGCAAACTAGCCACTTCGGCAAGTCTGAGAGATCTCTATATGGCTTTGAGCTTTGCTGTTAGAGATAGATTGATGAGTAGATATCTAACAAGTCAAGAGACCCTAAGAGCAAGACCACAAAAAACCGTTGCATATCTTTCAGCTGAATTTTTAATAGGACCTCAACTAAATAATAATTTACTAAATTTAGGCATAAAAAAAGAAGCAGAAGAAGCTCTTAAAAGATTTGGAATTGAATCATTAAATGAGATTTTGGAAGTAGAAGAGGAACCTGGGCTTGGGAATGGAGGATTAGGGAGACTTGCAGCTTGCTATATGGAATCACTTGCAAGTCTTCAGGTACCTGCAGTGGGATACGGAATAAGGTACGAATTTGGTATTTTCAATCAATTAATAAGAGATGGTTGGCAAGTAGAAGTGACTGATAAATGGCTAAAAGGAGGTTGGCCCTGGGAATTACCCCAACCGGATGAAGCATGCTTAGTCGGGTTTGGAGGTCAGACTGAGAGCTATACGGATGACAATGGAAATTATCGCTCTCGATGGATTCCAAGCGAACATGCGATAGGTGTGCCACATGATGTGCCTGTTCTTGGATATCGAGTAAACAGCTGCGATCGACTGAGATTGTGGAGAGCAGATGCAACCGAAAGTTTTGATTTCTACGCTTTCAATATTGGCGATTACTACGGTGCTGTTGAAGAGAAAGTTGCATCAGAAACTCTCTCAAAGGTTCTATACCCCAATGATGGAACTGACGAAGGAAGAAGATTACGTTTAAAGCAACAACACTTTTTTGTAAGTTGTTCCTTGCAGGATATGCTTCGAAGTTTAGAAAAGCGCTCAATAGCTATTGACGAGTTTCCAAATCACTGGACAGTTCAACTGAATGACACTCACCCGGCCATTGCAGTTGCTGAATTAATGAGACTCTTGATTGACCAACATAGATTGGATTGGGATAAAGCCTGGGAAATTACCAATAGATCCGTAGCATATACAAATCACACATTATTGCCCGAAGCTCTTGAGAAATGGGACCTTAGTCTGTTTAAAGACCTATTACCTAGACATTTAGAACTTATCTATGAAATAAACAGGCGATTCTTACAACAAGTACGACTCAAATATCCAGGCAATGACTCAATTTTGAGGAGACTTTCAATTATTGATGAAGAAGGTGGAAAAGCTATACGTATGGCACATTTAGCGACAATTGGAGCACATCATATAAACGGAGTAGCTGCGCTTCATTCAGATTTAATTCAAAGACAATTACTACCTGAATTTGCACAACTCTGGCCTGAAAAATTCACTAACGTCACCAATGGAGTTACTCCACGTAGATGGGTGGCTTTAGCAAATCCTGAACTTTCTAAACTTCTTGACAAAGAGATTGGTCCCAATTGGATTACTAATATGGACCTATTATTAGAGTTAGAAAAGAAAGAAAATGACTCTAATTTTTTAGATCTTTTTGCATCTGCCAAGCTATCTGGAAAAAGAAAGCTCGCTGGTTATATCCATAGACAAACTGGAGTTCTTGTAGATCCTGCAAGTTTATTTGATGTTCAAGTAAAAAGAATTCATCAATATAAAAGACAGCATTTAAATGCTTTGCAAGTCATTGCACAATATCTAAGAATTAAAAATGGCATAACAAAAAATATTGCACCTCGTACCATCATTTTTGGTGGTAAAGCTGCGCCAGGTTATTTCATGGCGAAGTTAATGATTAGATTTATCAATGGAATTGCAGATGTAGTAAATGCTGATCCTGATATGGATGGATTACTAAGGGTAGTTTTTCTTCCTGACTACAACGTGAAATTAGGGGAGCAAGTATATCCAGCAACAGATCTTTCTGAGCAAATTTCAACTGCTGGTAAAGAAGCCTCAGGAACTGGAAATATGAAATTCGCCATGAATGGCGCATTAACAATTGGAACTCTTGATGGGGCTAATGTAGAAATAAGAGAGAGAGTTGGCGCAGAAAATTTCTTTTTGTTTGGAAAAACAGAATCAGAAATAATGGAATTAAGAGACCAAGGGTATAGTCCAAATAGATTTATTGCAGATTCAAATGAACTACAAGAAACTCTTAAATTAATAGAAGTTGGGCATTTTAGTAACGGTGATAGTGAGCTTTTTAGACCAATAATAAATATTTTGACAGGTAACGATCCTTTTTTTGTTATGGCTGATTTTGATGATTACCTTCGTGCCCAAGATGATGTTAGTAAAGCTTGGAAAAAAAGTAAAAAATGGAACCGCATGGCTCTATTAAATACAGCAAGATCTGGTTTTTTCTCATCAGACAGATCAATAAGAGAATATTGTCAATCTATATGGAAAGTTAAACCATTACCTGTAGAGATAAGTTGTGAAAAATGAATATCTACTTATCAGGCAAGTCTGGAGTTTGATGTAATAACCTGTTCAATCTTAAGCGATCAATATTTAATGGATCTGGGGCAAGTTCACCAGCAACCTCTCGAAAAGTATCTTCAATTACATCAGGAACTTTGACATCGAAAATTCGTTCCATTAAAGCTTCAATGGAATATAAATGAGCATTGATATTTTCAAGATCAGAGATTACCTGTGAAATAGATTTTTCTTTTTTCTCAATAATTCCCGTTTGCCAACTCTCATCAGATTTAGTTGATGGATTTGAATTCAGTTTCTTTTGCAAATCTTCTAAAACTCTTCCACATAAAGTTCTAAAAGACTGAAGGGCAGCCCAATTGAGCTCTTGCTGTTGTCGCAAAGAGGGAAACTCTCGAATTAAACGATCATGCTCCCTATAAAATCTGAGACAGTCCGGACATTGGCATGGTTCTTCAGGCACCTTCATCGAGGCAGCTTAGAAACCATCATTGCATTTCTTAAGCCGACATAGGGGGCTCACCTTCAAATATGTCTTCTCCTCCTTCTTTACTATCTAAATCAGAGCTTTCAGGTAGAGGTATTTCAATGCTAGTAACCACTTGAATAACATCACGCAATCTCATTGAGTCGGCAAACCAACCCATCGCTTGTTCTGTATCACCTCTTCCTTCAGCATCATTAGCTTGATCTTCGTGTGCTTCGGCTAACAATGTTAACCAACATAAGCATCGAGCTTGAACGATTGATAAATCTAAATCACTTGGTTGTGAATTCGATATGTGCTCGCTCTCTTGTTGAACAAGCAATCGCAAGCGAAGATCGTGAAGCTGGGCCATTTTGACTGATTCACTACACCAACGCTAGCGAGAGAGTAGTGATTTTGCACATCCACCACATATAGGACTACAAATTTTTAGTTTTAATTCGTTTTTCTTACGGGGCTGGCGGGACTCGAACCCACGACCTACGGTTTAGGAAACCGTCGCTCTATCCAACTGAGCTACAGCCCCCTGAAATTAATTATGCCTTGAGGCATGATGGAGTTGAAAGCAGGGGAGGTAATCGCAATTGAACTTCAGCAAAAAGCTGAAGAATTCTATTGAGGAAAGTCCGGGCTCCTATTTGGCCAGGCTTGCTGGGTAATTCCCAGTGCGGGTGACCGTGAGGATAGTGCCACAGAAACACACCGCCTAA
>QCIQ01000019.1 GCA_003216595.1 Prochlorococcus sp. AG-402-M18 | reverse complement strand
TCGAAGTCATGGTAATGCTTCTCAAGATCCAAATGGTTTTGATCAAGGTCGTAGTAGAAGAAGAAGAGGTGCTTCGCCTGAAGGGGGAGACGACTCTACTGCAGATTATGGTGGCGCAGAATCTTAAAGATTTTGCTACTTGTTTTTAATGCCCAGCATCTTCAAGTTGTTGGGCAATTTTTTTTAAAATTGAAATATCAGCTTCTTGAGTTTGAGATTTTTCACTTAACTCTTGTCTAAATATTTTTGCATTAGGTATATTTTCTATCAGGTTTATAATGTGTTTAGAAATTTGCCAAAGGCGTCCTTCATTTTCTAAATGTTTTTGAGCAAAAGGAATAACTTTTTTAATTATTTTTGATCTTGATAGATATTCTTCTTGTTGTCCGTAAATTATTGAATCTATCTTTGTCCACATAAAGGGATGTGAGTAGGCAGCTCTACCAACCATTGCCCCATCGAAAACTTTTAGAGCTTGAATGCAATCATCTATTGTATTTATTCCTCCATTAAGTTCGATAATTAATTTAGGTCTGTTATTTTTTAATTTTTCAACTCTTTCATATTGAAGAGGTGGAATTGTTCGATTTTCTTTTGGATTTAATCCCTTTAGCCAAGCTTTTCTCGCGTGAATTATAAATCTGTCTGCTCCTGCAAGAGAGCAATTATCGACAAATCGCATAAGATAATTATCATTGTCTAGATTATCAATACCAAGTCTGTGCTTGACTGTTATTGGGATATTGCATGAGTTTTTCATTTTCTCAATACAATCAGCAACTATTTTTGGTTTTCCCATCAGATAAGCTCCAAAGTTTCCAGATTTTACTTTTGGACTTGGGCATCCAATATTTAAATTCACTTCGTCATAGCCCCAATCTTCAGCCATTTGAGCTGCTTCAGCTAAAAGATTCGGATTGTCCCCGCCAAGTTGTATAGAAATCGGATGTTCAATTTCATCAAAATCTAATAATTTATTTCTATTGTTGCTGTGATGGAGTGCTTGAGCGACAATCATTTCTGTGTAAAGAAGCGATTTTTTTGTGATTTGACGCATTAGGACACGAAAATGTTTATCTGTGCAATCCATCATTGGAGCAATACTTAATCGGTAGTTAGGTAATTTATTTGTTTTGAAAGAATGGGAATTCATTTTTATCAATTAATTTTTTTCAACTTTTAGGGAGTAAATTTTATTAATATTGACAGAATTGAAAGATTTCTTTGAAACGTAGATTTTTAATGATTGGATTCTTGAATACTCTTTTGGGTTTTATTATCAAACCCAAAAGTGCCTTTGCTGCCTCTAAACCTATGGAAAATTATAAAACTTTAACTGACGCAGATTGGGAAAATCGTTTATCCAAAGATGCTTTTTACGTGTTGCGCAAGGAAGGAACAGAGAGGCCGTTTTCAAGTCCACTGAATGATGAGAAAAGGAAAGGAATTTTTCGATGCGCAGGATGCGGGATTGCTTTATTTTCTTCAAAAACAAAATTTGATAGTGGAACAGGCTGGCCAAGTTTTTTCGATCATTTACCTGATGCGATTGAGACAAAAACAGACTTTAAATTAATTGTTCCTAGAACTGAATATCATTGTCGTCGATGTGGCGGGCATCAGGGGCATGTTTTTAATGATGGCCCAAGGCCAACTGGTAAAAGGTATTGCAATAATGGTGTTGCTCTTGTATTTGAAGTGGATTGAAAATGATTTTTTTACTATTTAATAGGTGTGGGCTTCCGTAGCTTGTACAAAAAACCCTTTCCTATCAACATGTACTAATTGCTAATCCAACTATATGAATTCAGACGTTCCTTCCTCAGAACATGAATTATCTCAGGATGGTTCATCACAAAATGATTCCAATGAGAAAGCTGTAAGTTCTCATTCGAGTAATGAATCATCTAGTCAAGTTGAGTTTCCTGATAATTCCCAAGATGAGCCTGAATTGAATAATGATTCTTTAGATAGCTCAAATGATCAATCTGATAATAGCTCTGATCCAAATATTAAAGTTCCAGATACTGAAGCAAGACTACAGCAATTAGAAAAAGAGCATGAAACTTTAAACAGCCAGTATATGAGAATAGCTGCTGACTTTGATAATTTCCGAAAGCGTCAGACGCGTGATCAGGATGATCTAAAAATTCAACTTACTTGCACAACACTTAGTGAAATACTTCCGGTTGTAGATAATTTTGAAAGAGCAAGACAGCAATTAAATCCTGAGAGTGAAGAAGCTAAAGCATTACATCGAAGCTACCAAGGACTTTATAAGCAATTAGTTGAAGTTCTTAAGAATTTAGGTGTTTCTCCAATGCGAGTAGTTGATCAGCCTTTTGATCCTTCTTTGCATGAAGCGGTTATGAGAGAACCCAGTGATGAAAAGGCTGAAGATATTGTAATTGAAGAATTACAAAGGGGCTATCACTTGAATGGTCGTGTTTTGAGGCATGCTTTGGTCAAAGTTTCTATGGGACCAGGACCGAAAGATGCTAATGAAGAGATTTCTGATCAGAGTGCTTCTAATCAATTACAAAGTGAATCTTCAGATGGTTCAACTAAAGATGAGAATTAACTTCATGATTATCGAAACGGAAGTGAATTTGTTTAAATGGACTAATGGCTGATTTTTACGAACTATTGGGCGTTAGCAGAGATGCTGATGCTGACACTTTAAAAAGAGCTTATCGACAGCAAGCTCGCAAATATCATCCTGATGTGAATAAGGAAGCAGGTGCTGAGGATAAGTTTAAAGAAATAGGCAAAGCATATGAAGTTTTAAGCGATTCTCAAAAGCGAGCTCGCTATGACCAATTTGGAGAAGCTGGATTAGGAGGGGCAGCAGGTATGCCAGATATGGGAGATATGGGCGGCTTTGCAGATTTGTTTGAAACCTTTTTTAATGGATTTGGTGGTGCTAGTTCCCCTGGAGGTTCTCGTCCACAAAGGCGTGGACCGCAACAAGGCGATGATTTACGCTATGACCTTACGATTGATTTTGATAAAGCTATTTTTGGACAAGAAAAAGAGATTACGGTTCCTCATCTAGAAATTTGTGATGTTTGTGGAGGGTCTGGGGCTAAGAAAGGAACTGGTCCGGTTACTTGTTCTACATGTGGTGGTGCAGGTCAAGTAAGAAGAGCTACTCGTACACCTTTTGGAAGTTTTACCCAAGTGGCTGAATGTCCAACTTGTGGTGGAACGGGACAAGTGATTAAGGATCCTTGTGGTTCTTGTGGTGGTAAAGGAGTTAAACAAGTAAGAAAAAAGTTAAAAATTAATATTCCTGCTGGAGTTGATAGTGGAACACGATTAAGAGTCTCAGGAGAAGGTAACGCTGGATTAAAAGGCGGTCCATCTGGGGATTTATATGTATTTTTAAAAGTTAAAAACCATCCAAATCTTAAAAGAGATGGATTGACTATTTTATCTGAGGTAAAAATTAGTTATCTTCAGGCAATATTAGGAGATACTATTGAAATAGATACTGTAGATGGTCCTACTAAATTACAAATCCCAGCAGGAACACAACCTAATTCTATTTTGAATTTAGAAAATAAGGGAGTACCAAAACTTGGTAATCCGGTTGCAAGAGGAAATCATCAAGTATCAGTAAAGATTAAATTACCTACAAAATTATCAGATTCTGAAAGAAATTTATTAGAAGAATTAGCTGGACATTATTCTGCTCGTGGAATTCAACATCACTATCATAAAAGCGGTTTATTTAGTAAATTATTTGGACAAAAATAGTGGTAAAAAATATATTAATTGATCATTATTTAGATTTGCGAGGTTATGTCTGCCCAGTAAATTTTGTTAAATGTTGTTTGGCCTTGGAAAAATTATCTTCAAATGATATTTTAAAAGTAGACATAGATATAGGTGAATCAGAAGAAAGTGTTATAGATGGATTAAAAGAGAAGAATTACAATGTAAAAATATTTAATAAAGATGCTAATACAGTAACTTTATTAATCTCGAGTGAACAAAAATAAAATCAAGAATTTAAGAGGTACTGTTGTTGCACTGAAGGCAAATTTTTTAATTGTAGAAGTCGATAATGAAGATTTGGTGGATAAATTTTCTGAAAAAAATAGACTGCTTTGCACACGGAGAAGTAAGTTAGATTATCAAGGTTTATTTATAGATGTAGGCGATGTAGTTTTTGTTGATTCTATAGATTATAAAAATAAACGAGCTGTAATCTCTGAAGTGGAGCCGCGAAAAAGTTTTTTAAAACGTCCAGCTGTAGCAAACGTTACATTAGTTTCTATTTGTATCTCAGTTGATGAGCCTGTATTTGATGTTGCACAAGTAAGTCGTTTTTTATTAACAGCTGAATGTGCACAAATAAAACCTTTGATAGTTTTAACTAAAATAGATTTAATTACAAAGAGTGATCTGCTCTTATATATTAATAAATTAAAATGTTGGGGTTATGATTGTATACCAGTATCTATACAGAATTCTCAAGGCATCGATTTATTAATTGAACGATTTAGAAAAACAAAATTAACTGTACTTGCTGGTCCCTCTGGAGTAGGCAAGTCAAGTTTAATTAATCATTTAATTCCAACCGCTTCAATACCTACTTCATGTGTTTCAAGAAAATTAAAGAGAGGCACACACACGACCAGACATGTCGAACTTTTTGCCATTGGGAAAGGATCACTTATTGCTGATACTCCAGGGTTTAATCGTCCAGAAATAGTATCTGCGCCATCTTGTTTTGCTTCCTTGTTCCCTGAGTTTCGAAGGCAATTAACTAAGTCAAAATGTAAGTTCCGTAATTGTTTGCATAGAGATGAGCCTGGTTGTGTAATTGATAAAGATCTTGAAAGATATCCATTTTATCGTGAGAGCCTTGAGGAAATGATTAATTCTCATCTCCCATACCAGGTAGATTAAGCTTAAATCCACCGGTTAAATCTTCCATTCGTTCTTTCATTGTTGAAGTTGAAATTTCGTGAGCAGATTGCATAGCATCTAATATCGCCTCTTCGATTATTGCTTTTTCTTCAGAAAGAAGAGATGGGTCAATTTCTACTTTTAAAGGCTTTTGATTTCCAGACATCCATATTTTGGCTCGATTGTCATTATTTGTTCCTTCTATTTCCATAACCTCAAGCTCTTCTTGCAGTTTTTGAGCATTCTGCTGAATTTGTTGTGCTTTTTTAAAAGCTTCAGTGAGTTGTCCAAAATTTGGTAGTCCGAATCCAGCCATAAGAATTTCCTATTGTTATTGATCTTAGGGTTTAAATTTAAAAGCCACATTGTTTGACTTCTGTTTCTAACAAGATTCCATAAGAATCAAAAACTCTTTTTTGGATATATTTAATTAACTCTCTTACGTCATAAGAGGAAGCTTTGTTTGCATTAATTATAAAATTGGAATGTATTTTTGATATTTCAGCTCCGCCAAAACGCAATCCTTTTAAACCAAGCTCTTCGATTAACTTAGCAGCTTTCAAAGGCTCAGGATTACGAAAAACACTACCGCAGGTTTGGGCTTGATAAGGTTGAGTTCTTAATCGATGATTGAGGTTGTCATTGGTGATCTTTCGAATTTTTTCTGCATGACCTGATTTCAGCTTAAGTCGAGCAGATACAACAATGAATTTCTCATCTTGTAGCAGACTGTATCGGTATCCAAAATTGAGATCTTTCCCTTTGATAGTTTTGTATTCACCTGTTAAAGATAGCGTTGTAATACTCTCAAGATAGTTAGATATGCAATGTTCTTGTGCCCCTGCATTCATAACTACTGCGCCACCAATTGTTCCTGGTATTCCTATGGCCCATTCGAGTCCATGCAGTCCGCTAGCAGCAGCTTTTCTGGCCAAAGTAGGAAGCATTTCTCCGCTTAGAGCTTCGATTATTCCACTACTTTTATCAATTTGAATTCCTTTGAAATTACGCAAACAAAGGCTTAATCCTTTAATTCCTTTGTCATTGATTAAAAGATTTGATCCAGCACCAATAATATTGCAGAGAATTTTTTTCTTATTTATCCAATTAATTAAATATTTAATTTCTTCAATATTTTTCGGTTGAGCAATCCATTCTGCAGGACCTCCTATTCTCCAAGTCGTAAAATTTGATAAGCAAATATTTTTTTCTAATTGAATGCAATTCATTGACTAAGCGGCTAAATTATTTTCGATTGATTTAATATTGATTAATTCTAAAAATATATTTGCACATATTAAATTGATATCTCCTGCGCCCATAATTAAAATCAAGTCTTTTTCAATTGTGTGCTCTTTTATGAGCTTTCTCAAATTTTGATTATTCTCTGGAGTATATATTTCAAGATTAGGTTTTAATTTTTTTAATTCATATCCAATATTCTTATGATTTATTCCTTCAATTTCATCTTCTCCAGCAGAGTAAATGGGAGTTATGAATACTAAATCAGATTTACTTAGACTTTTTGCAAATTCCTTTTCAAATTTTTTAGTTCTACTATATCTATGAGGTTGAAAAATTGTAACTAATCTATTGGGCGATATTTTGGAAAGGTTATTTTTTGTCTTAATGATAGTAGATGCAATTGATATTGCAGCATCAATTTCACTAGGATGATGAGCATAATCTTCAACTATTAATCTATTTTTCCATAATCCTTTGTAATCAAATCTTCTAGATGGAAGTTGTAAATTATTAATTCCTTTTTTTATATCTTTAAAAAGAATTCCAGCTTGTCTACAAGCTGCTATAGCAGCTATTGTATTACTTAAATTATGTATTCCAGGAACAGGTATTTTTATGATATCAATAAATTTTTCTTTTTCATAATACTCAGCAATAACTTCACATCCATTCGATTCTTTAGGTATTAGTGCAAAATCTATATTATTAATTTGTTGAATTGAAAACCATTTAGAATTTTGTATATTATTTTTAAGATTTACACAATCAAAATTGGTAATCAAGTATTTACATTTTTTTGCAAATTTTTTCATGGTTTTAATTAAATCTTCTAGATCTAGATAATAATCAACATGTTCAAGCTCTAAATTAGTTAAAACGCCGATATTTGGATTAAATTTTACTAATGAACCATCTGACTCATCTGCTTCTGCAATTAATAACTCACTATCACTAAAATTATAGTTTTTTTTGTAAAGAGGTATAATTCCACCAATTATAGCCATTGGATTTCTTTTGGCATAAGAAAGTAATGTTGTAATGTAAGTACTTGTTGTTGTTTTACCATGAGATCCCGAGACGATTATTGATCTCTTTTGCTCAATTAAAAAGGCTAATATTTCAGAACGATGATTGATTTTTAAATTATAATTTTTTGCTTTACATAGTTCTAAATTATCTTCACGTATTGCGGAACTTCTAACAACTAATATATTTTTTCCATGAACTTTATAAATTTCGTCAATATTTGATTCTTTTTGAGTTTGAAAAATATGGACTTGACTTTCGGCTAATTCTTTTAATGTTGAGCTTTTTTTTTGGTCAGAACCAGATATGGAATATCCATTTTTAGCGAGAATCATGGCTAGAGCGGACATACCAATACCTCCGATCCCGATAAAATGAATATGATTTGGTAACTCTTGAGATTTCTTCAATTTCTCTTCACTGTCCAGTGAAAGATAACTCTTCATCCATTTAAAGGCACATTTTTTAAAGAATTAGAGAGTTTTTGTACTTTTTTATGTCCTTAACGCTTCAATTATTTTTCAAAATGCACCGAATTTGATCATCGTTCTGTATGATCAGCGGCCAGTAGCTTGTGCGGTTTTACCGTTTTTGAAATGACTTTGCGTGTAGCGATTAATGGATTCGGAAGAATTGGACGCAATTTTATGCGTTGTTGGCTCAGTAGGGGAGCAAATACAAATATTGAAGTGGTAGGTATTAACGTCACTTCTGATCCAAAAACTTGTGCTCATTTGCTCAAATATGACTCTATTTTGGGTGCGATAAATGACGCCGAAATTTCACATACAGATGATACATTTCAAATTAATGGTAAAACTATTAAATGTTATTCAGATAGAAACCCCTTAAATCTGCCTTGGAAAGAGTGGGGAATTGATTTAGTTATTGAGTCAACAGGTGTATTTAATACAGATGTTGGTGCTAGTAAGCATTTACAAGTTGGAGCTAAAAAGGTCATTCTCACTGCACCAGGTAAAGGTGATGGAGTAGGTACTTATGTGGTTGGCGTTAATGCCGACAAGTACTCTCATGAAGATTTTGATATTCTTAGCAATGCTAGTTGTACTACCAACTGTTTAGCTCCAATAGTCAAAGTTTTAGATCAAAAGTTGGGAATTAATAAAGGTTTAATGACCACAATTCATAGTTATACAGGAGATCAAAGAATTTTGGATAATGCTCATCGTGATTTACGACGTGCAAGAGCGGCTGCAATGAATTTGGTCCCTACTTCGACTGGAGCGGCAAAAGCTGTCGCTCTTGTTTATCCAGAAATGAAAGGGAAATTGACTGGTATTGCTATGCGAGTCCCTACCCCAAATGTATCTGCAGTTGATTTAGTTTTTGAATCAAGTCGTAAAACTAGTGCTGAAGAAGTAAATGCATTATTGAAAGCTGCTTCACAGGCCGAAATGAAAGGAATCATTAAATATGGAGATCTTCCTTTGGTTTCTACCGATTATGCTGGAACTAATGAATCAACCATTGTTGATGAAGCTTTAACAATGTGTATAGATGACAATATGGTTAAAGTTTTAGCTTGGTATGACAATGAGTGGGGTTATAGCCAAAGGGTTGTTGATTTGGCTGAAATTGTTGCTCAAAAATGGAAATAAATTTAAGTTGTATCGTTAAAAATGTTGAAATAGACTTGATTGTTCGATATTAATTTTTTCTAAATTATCCCAGAAAATATTGGGTTTACCTTGTTTGATAAACCCTATAATTTGGGCAGATTTAAATTTTTTACATAAAGCTTCTGCCCATCCTTTAGGAAGACTCAGTATTAATTCATAGTCTTCTCCCCCATTTAGGATCCAATCATCCCAAAGCGAATCGTCCGGCCAGTCAGGATCTTTAAGAATTGAAGTTTTTGATAAAACTGCTTGGCAGTTACTGCTTTGGCAAATTCCTCTAATTGCATCAATTAGTCCATCGCTGCTATCTGTTCCTGCAGCTCTCCAACTGATTGATTCAGGCTTGCACTCTATTAGTGCTTTTAGTGCTTTTAAAGCTGGATATGGGCGTTTGTGAGCGTTGATAGCTCTTCCAATAAGCTCATGACTTATTTGGACTTCACTTGGTAGTTGCTCAGAATTTAAAAGCGCTAAACCTAGCCTACTTAGTCCATGGAATCCTGTGCTAACAATATAATCTCCTGGTAAAGCATTTCCTCTATGCAGTCTGGGGGGGGTCATTGCTCCAATTGCCGTAATAGAAATTATTTTTGTTTCTCCACAAGAGCAATCTCCACCAATTATTTCTCCTCCAAATTCTTGCATTGCTTCCGACATCCCTTCATATAGGTCCTCTACCCATTTCCAATGCGTGTTTGGTGGTAAAACAAGACCAACTGTAAAGGAGATTATATTTGCTGAACCGCTGCAAATCAGATCAGAAATATTTGTGGTAATACATTTCCAGCCAATATCTTTAGCATTCGATATTTCTTCAGAAAAATGTATGTTCTCAACCAGTAAATCAGTATTAATCAATAAACTTTTATTGGTTGTATTTATTTCTGCAATATCATCATCTATCTGTCCATATCGCATAAATTTTTTTAAACGACTCAATAACTCTATTTCACCTAAATCTTTAATAGTAATAGTCACTTTATTTATAAGTTTAAGCTTTGAGTTTTAAATTTTCTGATCCGTTTATCACTTTAATTTCGATAATTTTATCATCTACTCCAAGTTTATTTAGTATTTCAGAACCTTCTATTACATAGCCAAAAGCCGCGTTTCTTCCATCAATCAGATTACGTCCAGCTGGATTTAATTCAGCTTCATATAAGAAGAAGAAAAACTGAGATGAGCCATCATTTAAATCTGTATCAGAGTGAGCCCAGCCAAGTGTTCCTAATGTTGCGAATGGAAGGACTGGAGTTTCAGTGTAAAGACCAACCTCCTCAAAAGTTTCTCCATAAAGTGTATCTTCAAAATTAGGTGTTCTTATTTCTAATGGAACTCTTCTCAACTCATTACTATCTGGATCTATATATCCAATTGCTTCTCCTTTAGGATCTCCAGTTTGAAGAATAAAAAATTCTTCAGCTCTATTAATTGGTAAACCATCGTAAAAACCTTTCAATGAAAGATCTATAAATGCACCAGCTGTTAGAGGAGCATTGTAGCCATCAATAATGGCGCTCATATTGCCTTTTGATGTTTTTATTTCTACATTTGCTCTACCCAATAGTCTTGGTAAATCGTTGTATTCACTGGGTATTTGATATGGAAACTTATTAGTAATTAAAAGAGATTCTATATCATCAATTATTTTTAAACTTTGACGTCTGACGTCAATAAATGAGACTTTATTTTTTTCGTTTGCTATTTGCCTTAATTCTTCAAGCTTTTCATTCAAATTAGAGAGCAGATTAACGGCTTTTTCTTTATTTTCCTCTGGTATTGAGGCAAGAATTTGATTTTTTTTGTTACTTACTAGGAATTGACTTCTTGAGGTGGCTTTGCTTATGGCTGACCATCTACTTCCTCGAATATCTTCGCTGGTATCTTCCAGTTTGTTTTGTAATTCACGTAATTCTTTTTGGTCAATCGGTAAAGAATTTCTTAATATTGCATAGGGATCTTTTAGTCGATTACCATTTGGAAGGCTTGCAGCAACAGGGTCAATCCATGGAGAGCTCAAAGAAAATAGGATTGTTATCAGGGCAAGAATGCAAATCTTTTTTGCCATGTTAATTCTATGTTTTGCATGACTTTGGCACAGACTTATGATCGATTGGTATCTTTTGTGTGAATGATTTCAAGTAACGACTTTCGCACTGGCACTACAATCGAGTTAGACGGTGCAGTTTGGCGTGTTATTGAATTTTTACATGTCAAGCCAGGTAAGGGTTCTGCTTTTGTTAGAACTAAATTAAAAGCTGTTGTGAGCGGTAGTGTTGTCGAAAAGACTTTTCGAGCTGGGGAAATGGTTCCACAAGCTCTTTTGGAGAAATCAAAGTTGCAACATACTTACATGGATGGGGATGATTATGTTTTTATGGATATGACTTCTTATGAAGAAACACGCCTAAGCGCTAAACAAATTGGTGAAAGTAGGAAATATCTAAAGGAAGGGATGGAGGTTAATGTAGTGTCTTGGAATGAAAAACCTCTTGAAGTTGAATTGCCCAACTCAGTTGTTTTAGAAATAAAAGAAACTGATCCTGGGGTAAAAGGTGACACTGCTTCAGGAGGGACAAAGCCTGCAATCTTGGAAACAGGAGCTCAGGTGATGGTCCCATTATTTATTTCAATTGGTGAGAAAATTCGAGTAGACACTCGAAATGACAGTTATCTAGGCCGAGAAACACAATGACTATGAATCTTGATCATGAAGAGCTTCATCGCTTGTTGGCAACTTTAGCTGAGAGCGATATTAAAGAATTTCGACTTGAGGGAGAAGACTTTTGCTTAGAACTTAAACGTAATCTTGGGAATTCTTCAGATTCAATAGCTTCTCAAAAGAAAATTACTTCAGAAGAGATTGATCCACAACCACCTCAACGTAAAATTGAGGCTTCGCCAGTAACAAGCACACCTCCTCCTTCAGTCCCAGGATCACGCTCTGACTTGGTTGAAGTAACTGCTCCTATGGTTGGGACCTTTTATCGTGCACCAGGCCCAGAAGAGCCTCCTTTCGTGGAGATTGGATCGAGAATCAGTGTTGGCCAAGCAGTTTGTATTCTTGAGGCAATGAAATTAATGAATGAATTAGAGTCAGAAGTAAGTGGTGAAGTAATTGAAATTCTTGTTGAAAATGGAACACCAGTTGAGTTTGGTCAAGTTTTGATGAGATTGAAACCTGTGTAAAAGTTTTTATTTATTTATTGGGCAAGAATCCAAGCATTATTAATTGCAGCAATCATACTTTTTTCTCTTGCTTTGAACTTACCTGCAATATCAAGTGCAGTGCCATGATCAGGTGATGTTCTGATAAAAGGTAACCCAAGTGTTGTGTTTACAGCTTCATCAAAGGCAATCAGCTTTAATGGTATGAGGCCTTGATCGTGATACAAAGCAAGTATTCCATCTGGTGCATTATTTTCACTTGAGTCATCACTCCATGCATTCTTTGATGAAATCCAGCACGTGTCTGGTGGGATAGGCCCTATAATTTTGATATCTGGATTATCTAATTTCCATTCATTTAAAATTGGAATAATTAAGTTTTTTTCTTCTATTCCAATTTTTCCTTCTTCTCCTGCATGTGGATTTAAACCGGCTATTTGCATTAATGGTTTCTCTTTGAATTTACGACAGAAATTCAATAAGGTATCTAATTTAGATCTAATTAATTCTTTTGTTAGTGTATCATTTATTTTATTAAGAGGTATATGTGTTGTAGCTAATAAAGTATTAAATCGCCATCCATTATGTGGTGATATTGCTGTAAAAAGCATAGATGGTTTCTTATTAGTTAACTTACCTAATAATTCAGTTTGCCCTGCAAATACATGGCCAGCTTTATGCCATGCAATTTTAGAAATAGGTGCTGTCACTAGGGCATTAGCTTGCCCTTCTAAAAGTATATTAGTTGCATTCAAAAGCCATTTAAAACTGGCTGAACCACTATATTTATCTACTTTTCCTGGAATAACTTCTTTATCTAATGGGATATCAATAATATCAAGTTTATTTGGATCCGGAATATTATTTACCCCATGTTTAATTAACTTTAAATAGTTTTTATAAATATCATTTTTGCATCCTACAAGTAAAGGTTTTATTTGTTTATTTAAGTACTTAGAACCAAGAGCTTTTAATGTTATTTCAGTCCCTATTCCAGCAGGATCACCTAATGAAATAATAATATTATTTTTACTACTTTTTGATGTTTTGAGCTCTTTCATTTTTGATGTGTTTTTGTGATTTTACTTTTTTAGCTTAAGTAAAGCCTTTTATGAGGCTGGGACTAAAAAATTTGAGTAAGTCTTTTATGATATTGGATTTCCATCACTGGAAGCTAATTATCCATTAAAATTACTCGAGATTTTTTAAAGAACAGTGAATAAAGATAATATGAAAAATAAAAGTTATTAATTCATTTTTAATTCTGAGAAACAGTTTTTTAATCCAGATTTAAAATTAGGATAAATTAAAGAATAGCCAAGCTTTTTGCATAATAACTTGTTATCAACTTTTCGATTCTCTAGCCAAAAGGATAGTGCCATTGGGCTCATTGTTTCTTTTGCAATGTCAAATGATACTGTTGGAGGCAGAGATTTTTTAGCTATTTTTGCTGCGAAACTAATAACTTCAAGATTATTTGTTGGTAAGTTATCAGCTATGTTTACTACAGATGGATTTCTTCCTTGTGAATAGAGATTCATTAAAAATAAAACAGCCCCAGCAATATCATCGACGTGAACTCTTGAAAAAACTTGACCAGGTTTATCGACCATTTTTGTGGTTCCTGTCAAAAGGCTTTCAAACGCAGATCTTCCAGGTCCATAAATACCTGGCAATCTAAGTATTTGAACTGGAAGCTTTGTCCTTAACCATTCTTTTTCACAACACAATCTGCGAATGCTTCTTTCTTGTTGAGGTCTAGGAGATGTATCCTCATTTACCCATTCTCCTTTTGCATCTCCGTACACTCCAGTAGTCGATAAGTAACCAATCCACTTTATATTTTTTGAATTTAGTAATTGATTCTTGAGTTTATTTAGAACAGGGTCTTCTCCATTTAATAAAGGAGGGATACAACTTAATACGTGGGTTGCTCCTTCGAAAATTTCATGAGAGATTTCTTTATCTGTGTTAAATATGAAATCAGCTCCTTTGCTATTTTCTCTCCTTCTGCTGCATAGAACTTTTGCTCCTAAATGTCTTCCTACACTTGCGATTCTTTGTCCAGTAAATCCTCCACCAAATATGATTAATTTTGATTTAGGTGGTAGAGGGTCTAATTGCTTGACAATACCTTCAATCATTAGTACAAATGTATTATGTTGATTTTTGAGCAATGATTGCTTCTTATTTAAAGCCTAGTTTGAGTTCCATTCATGCTGATAGCAAATTACGTAACCATAAAAGATTATTTGTGCAAAAGGGAAATAAAAACTTGACCAAATTTCTACTTGCTTCAATTTTCTTTCTTCTTGGTATAACTGTTGTACCAGAACGGCCCTCTCATTTAGCTTCAATATGCGAAAAATATAATTCTTCAGTTGCTTGTCAAGTTTGGTAGAATTTTAAGCTGCTTGCCAAGAATAATCTTCATTCAATATAGGTTTTTGGCTCTTAAAACTTTCACTCTGTTTGGGCTGAGCCCATTTTAAAAGTCTTATGGCTAATCGTATGTCTCCTTCCGTCCATGCTCGTATTGCCATAGAACGTCTTGGGTCGTAAAAACGTTGTTTTCTGTACCATTCAAAAGCATCATTGTCTGTTTTGCTTCCATTACATGAGAGGCAGGCAGGTACACAATTTTCAGTAATGCTTAATCCACCCTTACTGCGTGGTAAAACATGGTCAATTGATTCTGAATTGTTCCCACAATATATACATCTTTTCGCAGTGTATTCATGTAATGACTTCCGCCATCTTCGGTCACGTAGTTTTGGACAGAGATCTTCTAAGAAAACCGCGTCCTTGTTGTGCATACGTAAACAATAACTAAATTAATTTTGCCTTGATAGATCAATAAGTCAATGTATCGAAAATTGCATTTTCAGACTTTATAAGATTTATTTTTTAATTCATTTGAAATTAGCTTTAAGCCTTTAGTATTTATATAAGCAAGATTTCAATTAATAATTATAACGATCGATATCGTTGCCTTTAGGACTCTTTTTTGTATTTTTGATTAATGAATTTTGCTTATTTTCTAATTCTTTTTCGTCACTAACTCCTATTGAGCTTGAGTCACCTGTATATAGATCTCCTAAATAATTAATGCAATCTTCATATTTTATAGGATCTTGAACTACTTCTTCCACAATTAACGAAGCAGCTTGTTTTGGAGAAGTTTTGAATAAACCTTGTTTTTTATTTTTTATAAATTGATAGGCTGCTTCCCAGCTAGGTTCATGAGTGTTGCCCCCATTCCTCATAAAGCAATATATATCTGCTCCGTTTGTGACTGCTGCATGAATTTTTAATCCTAATGTGGAACTGCAGACTAAACATATTACTGAAATTGGTAAGAAGTTTCGCTTTATCCCAATTGGCATGATTTTAAGTGATTATCAATTTTAAATTATCTATTTTTCTATCTTCTGTCTAGCTTTAGTTTGTATGACTGTTTCAGTTTTATTACCTAATTTTTATGAATTTTGTCTTGAAAAAATTTTTATTTAAAAATTCATGAATTAAATTTTTTAATTTTGATCTCATTTATTTTTTTTTTAATGACTAAATAATCTATCTTTTGATATAGTGATTTGACAAAATTGTTTGTATGTACAAATTTAATAATGAATGAAGTAAAAATAAAAAAACAAGCATTTTTAAAAGAGGCTTGTTTTTTCTTTAAGAGTGCATCATTGCATGCTAATGAAGGAGATTTGCAATCATGTGCAGGTTTTATTTTGAAAGCACTTGATAAAGAGAGAAGGGCTGGCGGCGTTGGTCCACAAGTGCTGCATCTAATAAAAACTAGGTAATTATCATATCTATTTTTTAAAATATTGCTGGTTATTTAGAACTGAAATTGTTTTTGCAATTCCTTGGCCAATTGGAACCGTTAGTTTTCCCATTTTATCTAGGGTGCTTTCTAACGCTGATATGACACTAATAATATCTCTATCATTTACAAATCCCAAATGACCAATTCTAAAGATTTTTCCTTTTAAGTGATCTTGTCCTCCTGCAAGAAGTATATCGAAGTCATTTTTTAATGCTTTTCTGATGTTTTCTGCATCTATATCTACAGGTTTAACAGCTGTTATGGCTGGACTTCCAAAGTCTTCTTTCGTAAATAAGTTTAAACCCATTGCTTTTATTCCTTCTTGAGTTGCTTTTTGATGACGAGCGTGACGTGCGAATATATTATTTAATCCTTCTTTTTGCATCATTGTTAGTGATGCTTCTAGTGCAAAATATAAATTTATTGCAGGTGTGAATGGATTACTATTTTTATTTACTGTCTTTAAATATTGTTTTAAATCTAAATAAAATTTTGGCAAATTAGATACCTCATTTGCTTCCCATGCTCTTTTGCTCATGGCAACAAAACTGAGACCTGGTGGAATCATATAGCCTTTTTGTGAGCCCGAAGCTATTACATCTATTCCCCATTCATCCATTGGAATATGACATGCACCCAGACTTGTTACACAATCAGCAATAGTAATAGCTTCACTATGACTTTTTATTTCGTTATTTATTGATTTAAGGTCATTAATAACTCCTGTTGAAGTTTCTGAGTGAGTTAAAATTACCGCTTTAATGTTTCTATCAGTGTCTTCTTGGAGAATTTTCTTGAATTGATTTGGATCAAGAGGTTGCCCCCAATCAGCCTTTACGACTTTGACGTCTAGTCCATATGCTTTCGCAACTTTTACCCATCTTTCTCCAAATTTTCCATTATCACCGCAAATAACTTGATCACCTTTGCTTAAGGTATTAATTATGCCAGCCTCCATTGCAGCTGTTCCACTTCCTGTAATTGTTAGAACGTCTGCATTTGTTTGGTGCAGCCATTTCAATTGCTCAGTGGTTTTTTGAACAATTTCTTGAAAATCTCCACTCCTATGACCGATGGGATGTTTACTCATGCAATTCAAAACATTTTCTGGTACTGGAGTTGGTCCAGGAATCATTAAATTGAGTTTGTCTTGCATTTACTTATTTAAATCTAGATTATTGTTAGTTTAAAAAATTATTTAGCCAATTTCTCCTATCGTCAGCTCTTCCAATGATTTGAATGAATTTACTCTTCCCGTTTGGGTAGTTGCGGCTGCAAAGTCTGCAACCAATATTCTTATTGGTAATGAATTTAAAGATACTGAGAATATTGATTTACCAAACAAAGAAGAGTCACTTAAGGTGCCGATTTCTTCTTCTGCATTACTTGATAATGGTAAGAGATCGTTAGCAATCAGTCATTGTCAATCAGGGTTAGCTCTTGATGTAACAAGAGGATTAGAAATTTGGGCTTATGTGCAATTAAGTGAAGCAAGTTTTCAATATGAGAGAACAGTCAAAAATGGGTTTCCTGATTGGCTTGATTTCCATGCCGGTTACGGAGTAGGTAAATTCGAATCCTCTGGTCAGCCATGTTTATCTAAGTTTGCAAGGGATTTGTTATGTATGAATCTATATCCCCTCTTACCGATAGGTACTTCAATTAAAGTAGAGATTGTTTTACCTGAAGGAAAAAAACGTGCTTTAAAGACAAGTAATGAGGCGTTTGGAGTTGTAGATGGCTTGTCACTTATTGGGACACAGGCTGAGGCGCAAATCAGTGCTTCACCTGATCAGTTGAAAAACTGCAAAGAGATTTTGCAGTACAAATGCTCTAAATCAACATTTAATGGATGCTTGACTTTTGTGATTGGTGAGAATGGGCTTGACTTAGCCTTGAAATTTGGACTACCAGCTAATCAAATTATCAAAACAGGTAATTGGTTAGGTCCTCTTCTTGTAGCTGCTGCAGAAAATGATGTGAAGAAACTTTTATTATTTGGTTATCATGGAAAACTTGTAAAACTCTCTGGTGGCGTTTTTCATACCCATCATCATCTCGCCGATGGAAGACTTGAAATTCTTACTTCACTTGCAGTTAGAGAAGGTATTGCTTTTGATTTGATTGAGTTAATAAGTAAATCAACATCGGTGGAAAATGCTTTGCTAACCCTAGAGCTAAGCAACAGAGAGGCAGTATCTTTAATTTGGGGGAGGATGGCCGAAGAAATTGAAATTAAAAGTCGTAGTTATGTGAATCGATATATGTCTTCATCGATGGAAATAGGATCTGTTTTATTTGATCGTAAAAGACAAATTCGTTGGGCAGGTTTTGAGGGTTTGAAACAAATAAATTCTTTAGGGTTAATTCTTAAGTGATAGGCACATTCCTATGCTCTTAATTAGTCTATTTGATAAGAATGTTTTAAAAGGATTTATCAGGTTGATATGGCTTCAATGATTTCAGAGGAAAAACGTAATCCAGCAATCGTAATTCTTGATTTTGGTTCCCAATACTCAGAATTAATTGCTCGAAGGATTAGAGAGACAGAGGTTTACTCATTAGTAATGAGTTACACAACATCTGCTGATCAACTACGTTCTCTTAAGCCTAAAGGAATTATTTTAAGCGGCGGACCTGGATCTGTTTACGAGGAAGCAGCTCCCTATTGTGATCCAGATATTTTTAAATTAGGTGTGCCTGTACTTGGCGTTTGTTATGGAATGCAATTAATGGTTCATCAGTTAGGAGGATCAGTAAAACCTGCTACTGGGAAAGCCGAATATGGAAAGGCTCCTTTAGAAGTGGATGATCCAACCGCTTTATTAACTAACGTTATTAGCGGTTCAACAATGTGGATGAGTCATGGGGATTCAGTTCAGGAATTACCAAAGGGATTTGTCAGATTAGCTCATACTTCTAATACTTCAGAAGCAGCTATTGCTTTGCACGAAAAGAGCTTTTATGGCGTGCAATTTCATCCCGAGGTTGTTCATTCGACTCAGGGAATGGTTCTGATAAGAAACTTTGTATATCATATTTGTTCATGTGAGCCAGATTGGACAACAAATTTATTTATAGATGAAGCTGTTTCTCAAGTACAACAACAGGTAGGTGATAAAAAAGTTTTATTGGCTTTATCGGGTGGTGTTGATTCATCAACTCTTGCATTTTTATTAAACAAGGCAATTGGACCTCAATTGACATGTATGTTTATTGACCAAGGTTTTATGAGAAAAGGTGAACCGGAGTTTTTAATGTCTTTTTTCGATGAAAAGTTCAAAATTAATGTTGAATACATAAATGCTAGAGAAAGATTTATTTCACAATTAAAAGGAGTAACTGATCCTGAGCAAAAGCGTAAAATAATAGGTAGAGAATTTATTAGGGTTTTTGAGGAAGAGAGTGTTCGTTTGGGACCCTTTGATTATTTAGCTCAAGGTACGCTTTATCCAGATGTAATAGAAAGTTCTGGAACCAATATTGATCCAAAAACTGGTGAACGAATAGCGGTTAAAATAAAAAGTCATCACAATGTAGGAGGCTTACCAAAAGATTTACAATTTAAATTAGTAGAGCCTTTGAGACGTTTATTTAAAGATGAAGTCAGAAAAGTTGGCAAATCACTTGGATTACCTGATGAGATTGTCCGAAGACATCCATTCCCAGGTCCAGGACTGGCTATAAGAATTTTAGGAGAGGTTACTCATGAAAAATTAAATTGTTTAAGGGATGCAGATTTAATTGTGCGCGAGGAGGTTAATAATGCTGGTTTGTATAACGAGATTTGGCAGGCGTTTGCAGTTTTATTGCCTGTTTATTCAGTAGGAGTAATGGGAGATCAAAGAACCTATGCGTGGCCAATTGTTGTTCGCTGTGTTTCAAGTGAAGATGGAATGACCGCTGATTGGTCTCGCTTGCCGTATGAAGTTTTAGAGAAAATTTCTAATCGGATAGTGAATGAAGTCACGGGAGTGAATAGAGTTGTCTTGGATATAACAAGTAAACCCCCAGGAACTATTGAGTGGGAGTAGCGGGAACGTCTACTTTCCAGTGATAACTTGATTTTTATGGTTTCACGTAGGTTTCACTTGAGAATAATGATGCCGATATAACTAGGGTTTTGATGGGTCGCTTTCACGTAGGTTTCACGTGGCACACTTTTACCGTCTCCATGGAGAAATCGTAGAAAGATGGTTTTCTCTACAAAATTAAATATTTTATTCTGTGGAAATTGTCAATTCTTCGTTTTAGAAACCCAGAATTGATACATTGCTCTGAAAGTGTTGGGATATTTCTCTTCAAATGTTGCCCAGTTTTGTAAGTTGGTTTGTGTTTTATCTTCTGGAAAGTACTTTGTATAGAGAGATTTAACTGGTTGCGGCAGTAAGAATCCAAGAAACTCTAATTCATTTGATTGGAGCGTTTCTTGTAATTGAGTAATGGTGAATCTATGTTCTTGTGCGTGAAAGCAAAGATCACGGAATTCTGATAATGAATAAAAGTCCCCAAATGTTTTTAAAGAGTTTAAATTGCTTAACTCACCAGAAATAAGTTTTTCTCTAAAATCACGAATACTATCTTCATTCGCTTGAAGATTTTTGCTGGTAATATAATCTCTTGCCTTAACAATATCTTGTCTTGCTAGTTCGCTATATAGACCTAACTTAAGGAATCCATTTTTATTTAAAATTCCTAATAATGCTTTTAATCCTTGTGAGGGATCATTCATATGGTGTAAAACACCGCTTGATTCAATAATGTCAAATTTCATTTTTAGTAAACCAACTTCTAATATATCCATTTGAATTAATTCAACATTATCAATTCCAAGTTCATTTATTTTTCTTTGAGCATAAGAAAGACTAGATACACTTAAATCTATAGAAGTTATTTGAGCATTCTTATAACTCTGTGTGTGTAAGATTTGATTCCCTGTGCCACATCCCGCAACTAGAACTTTCAATTGTCTATCTTCATTATTGGAACTGATATAATTAGGATTGATTTCATTATTAATTGCTTGCACAATAGATATCTTGTGACTTTCTGAATGATTTCCATACCTCCATCTTGGATATGGATTTTCTTCGTATTGAGATTTTACTTTTTGAGAAATATTATCATTAATTGACCCTAGTTTCTTGATGTTTTTGGATAATTCAATTTCTTTTAGAGGTTCTTTTATTTGTAAATCTATTAGTTCTTTGAAACTTTGATTAGATGAATTCAAAGATGTTAATGATGGTATTTGATCAAGAAGTTTATATAGTGGGCAATAACAAGATAAAATTGAAATATTTGATTCACTTAATTCATTATCTTGACACATTTTGATGATGGTTTTTAGAGATACTTTTTCTGCTTCAGTGATAGAGTAAACATATTCATTAAGGAAGCATTGTTCTCCTAATGCAATAATCAATTGTAATTCAGAGTAACTTATTTCTACTTTATTTTTGATAATTTTACTGCATAAATATTTTCTTAAATTGGTTAGCACATTCTCTAATCTAATATCTTTTAAAGTTATTTTTTTAAGTGCATTAATTATCACTTTTTTATTTACAAGTAAATCTATATTAGAAAAGTCTGAATCTAATTTTTCTAGACTAATGATTATTTCATTGCTATATAGAAAGTTAAATGCTCCTATTAATTCCCAATGAGATAAATCATTTCTCTGTAGCAAAAGATTTAATATATCTTTTAATTTTGATTGGTTTAATTGAGATGGATCTGAATCTTTTAAAAATCTAGTAATAGAAGAATAAATATTAGAAAATTTTGGATTAATCTCAATTACTTTTAGATAAGAATTAAACGCTTCTTGTGATTTACCAAGATCTCTCAATATGCCTCCCAGATTGTAATGCGCTTCTGCGAAATCAGGGTTAAGTTCAATTGCTTTGCGAGTAGATAATTCTGCTTCTTGTGATTTACCCAGATCACTCAATATGCTTCCCAGATTGGAATGTGCTTCTGCGAAATCAGGTTTAAGTTCAATTGCTTTGAGGTAAGAGACTTCTGCGTCTTCTAATTTCCCAAGATCTCTAAATACATTTCCCAGATTGTAATGTGAATCTGCGAAATCAGGTTTAATTTGAATTGCTTTGCGAGTAGATAATTCTGCTTCTTCTAATTTGCCAAGATCTTTCAATATGGTCCCCAGATTTGAATGCGCTTCTGCGAAATCAGGTTTAATTTCAATTGCTTTGCGAGTAGATAATTCTGCTTCTTGTGATTTACCCAGATCACTCAATATGCTTCCCAGATTTGAATGTGCTTCTGCGAAATCAGGTTTAATTTCAATTGCTTTTCGAAACCACTTTTCTGCTTCTTCTAATTCATCTAGACCTTGTAAAATTGCTCCATAATTAGAAAAAATTCTGTGATCATTAAAACCTTGATTTATACAATACTGATAGCATTTTGATGCTTCTGCAATATTACCTTTTAGATGAAACTGAAATGCTTGATTAATTATTTGTTCTTTAGATGGTTTAGAAGAAGTGTTAGTGGAAATAGAAATATTCTCTTTTATTTCTCCTAAAGCAAATGGAACTGGGAATGTTTTAATTTCATTCGCTTTCTTCTTTCCTTCACCTTTTTGACTAGAACCATTCATCTTCTAGTATCTTTTCTCTCTTATGGTTTTTCCTATTTTACTACTAATTTGAATCCTTATTAATTCTTTCTGAAATCATTGACTATTTATAGAGCGAGATTAACTAATATTTTCATTTAACTTTCTACGATTATTCAGACAACAACTCATAGACTAGAACTAATTCTGTTAATTATTGAACTTTGTTAGTTTGTCACGGGTTTGTCACGGGTTTGTCATGGGTTAGTAAGCATAAAGAAAGGATATATTTTAGGTAATTGCCATCAGTAATCCTGAACTTTGTATTTTTATCGGGACTATTGAGTGGGAATGAAGGATATGTCTACTTTTTAGTGATAATTGAATTCTTGGCGTTTTACACTTAATTCTCTTACTAATCACCAATCATGGTGAAAATGATTTTCAGGGTCTCGTTTCCCATAGGTTTCCCATATGCTCTTTTAAGTATCTCTACAGAAAAATCGTAAAAGAATGGATTTCTCTGCAAAAATAAATTATTTTATGTTCTTTAATTACTTATTCATGTGTACGTACATAGTGAGCTTGGTTAACTATCACTTCTTTTCCCAAATAACATCGTGACATTAATCCGACGATTCTCATATCCCTCTTTGAATTCATACTCATCAGTTTCATGAAATAAATTTGAATTGAAGATGACAGCACGATTTTCATTATAAGGAATCACTTTTGTGTTACCTTTGCTTTTCTTTAATTCTTCTCGGATCTTTTGTTTATCATTAGGATTATTGTAAATCCTGAAATCCCAATCTTTAGGTGCTTCTACGTCGTAGACGATTAATCCACCAGAGTCATGGTTTAAGTTTGCTTCTTTAGGAGTAATCCAAAAATTTACATTCAGTGCTGCCTGATCTGCGTGAACTTTGATGCCGCTAAGTGAAGAACTTTCATTTTTTGCCCGACTATCATACTTGTAAGCCCATATTTGATTGATCCCATGATCTTTGAAGATTTTTGGGAATTTCCTTTTTAGCTCATTTGCTATTTGAATAATTAATGGATTAGCCAAACCTTCATTTAAATATGCTCCAAGATATCCACCAGTTTTGACATCAAACCAAATTGTACTTCCAAGTAGAAATTCTCTAAGAGATTTGAGAGCTTGAGAACTTAAAAAATTATCAATGTAAGTTAATCCGAACTCATGCT
>QCIQ01000018.1 GCA_003216595.1 Prochlorococcus sp. AG-402-M18 | reverse complement strand
GTTAAGGATTATGTGAGTGATTATGAGTTTGTAAAAGTAAACCTCATACTTTAATCCATATCAGTAATATGGATTAAAGTATGAGCATCATTAGAAAGCGATGATGCTATAGAGTTCGACAAAAGAAATAACTGCGAAGATACTGTTTATACTCTTGATCTCATTGAATAAATCAATTCACTTGAGGTTTAAGAGATCGTTTCTAGTTGAAAAAGCTAATGAAAACTATAAAAACCTTTTTCCCGCTTATGGCTGCACTTGGGGTTTTCTTCTTGGCGAGTAATTCGGAGATGCAGAAAATAATGAATCAAAATTACTCAACTGATAACGAAATCAAAACCATTCATGTTGAGGGATTCAAACCGCTTGAATGAATTCCAAAATAGCTATCTACAATTTAGGGGAGACAAGCTCCTTCCTTTGTGATTGAAACTAACAATTTAGAATTAAAGTTCAAACTTTGTACAAGTTTTATAGTTAAAGAAGTTATCGCACTAGATCCACTTGCAAGGAGGCAATGGCTTTTTACTTACAAAGGGATTATTCAATATGCTGATTCTCATGGAAGCGAACTTACTAAAGAACAGATTGTAGGAGCAGATATCTATAGAGACCTTATTAAGCAAGTAGAAGAATTAATCAAAGAAGAAGATTTTGAAGGTCAAAATTACAATGCATATAAAAGCCGTGATCCACATTACGAAACTATTTACAAAAAACGTTTAAAACAAATACGAGAAGATTTTCCAATACCTGATCAATTTAAAGATTGGACTTTATAAAACCTTCTCTGCAAAAACAAAAAAAAGAGGCTATTAACCCTCCTTAGGTGATTCTTTTATTGATTCTTTTTCTTAAACCCTTTAGTTGATAGTTAAATCTCAAT
Source organism: Prochlorococcus sp. AG-402-M18 (assembly GCA_003216595.1). GTDB lineage: Bacteria > Cyanobacteriota > Cyanobacteriia > PCC-6307 > Cyanobiaceae > Prochlorococcus_B. The sequence continues at coordinate 27,713 of QCIQ01000018.1, read as the reverse complement.
TGCTTTATATATTGCAGCTTTTCGGCTAAATCGATTGGCATTGACCTTGCAGCCTTAACGAGCTCAAAAGCGTACCTATGCGTATCTTTTGTAAAAGATTCCATAGTCGAAGTAAGGACTTAGGTAACATCTTGGCAACTAAAATTAGATTTTGTCTATGTAAAAAATAAAGTTGAGCATTAAAGCTGTTCGGTTAAAAAGGTAAATGTCTTATTTAGGGTCTAAATCGTATATATCAGATATCTTTCTACTGCTATATCCATAAGGATGTAACTGTATTTTTACTCCCTCAACTTGAAGATCCTAGTTTTCTTAAAAATTAAAATGCTTATGTCAGAAGAGCCTGATGAGTTGGCCGTCCAATACAAAAGAAGTGAGTGTTGATCTAAAAAGATCTGAAAAACGTTATTAAGATTAAATATATTTTGGAAACATTTCAGATATTTCATTTGCCCAGGTGAGGTGAATGAAGATTAATTCACTTTCCTTTCTCCATAAGAGTAGACATTGAAAATTGAATTCAATCTTTAAACCAAATCACGAGAGAACCTCCTTGTCCTCGAGCTGCAAGCCATTCGCCATTTTCATCTAATGCAATCAGAGAAAAATATGATTTTCTCCTGTCTGTCTGTTTTTCAATTGATTTGCTCATTAAAATTTTTGATCCTGATTTGAGTTCAATTAAGTTAAAAAGATATGTTAATAAATTTTCCTCGCCTTTTAAACAACCAGAACCTGAAAACTCTATGGTTAAAACTCCAAGTTGGATGGACGCAATAACAGAAAAATTACTTAAATACTCTGTAGCGGTTGCCTTTTTGAACTTTATTTTTGCAGCGAAGATTCTAAGCAATGAACTGAAAAAAAGATCTTCTTCGTCGATGTCTTTTTTCCATACGGATATAAATCTCCAATCCCCTACAAGCGAATCAAATTTAATTCCACTCCCTTTTTTCTTTGCATGTTTTTCTAGTCCAATAAGTTTTTCTTTGTCTGGGAGTTTTAATGAAGTTCTACCTAAAAGTCTTTCTTTATTGGAACTGGATAAAAGGGGATATTTTTTATTGCTACCTTGAAGAAAGATTGTAATTGGTATTGTTGTAATTACTAATACAGCATCAATTAGTAAGAATTTATATATATTCATTTCTGTGAACGGTGAAGAGAAGGATTAGTGAATATTCAGTCCTTTATAAATCTCTAATAGGTTGTGAATGGACTTAGAGAAATAGGACTTAACAGTTTACGCGACATCAATTGACTTGTTAGTGGTTCTCTTTAACTTTTACTAAATCCAAAATGGTCTTAAAACCGCCATAGGTCCCAATGAAGAAATCAATTTAAAGACTTGAACAATTGCTGGTACACAAAACTAATTAATTAAAATCATCAGCTGTTAGTTCAAGTGTGAAGTAGTGAGTATTTCACTTATGCTTACTTCCATAAAAAGTTTTCATGAATAAGCACAGCACTATCACCGCAGGTAGGTACAACTTTGGCTGAAGTATCATCTAAAGGTTGCTTTAAGTAGTCTTAACCAGTTCGGACTATTTGTACTTATTAGAGTCATCAAGAGATCTAATCATTGTATAAACATCTCTCTAACTAGTTGCTGTCGTTAGGTTTTGAGACTTATTTCTATTGATTTTTAGAAGAAGCCGTACATAACCGTATCTTCCATTTATAAAATTCATACTTTACATTTGTTTACATCAACACCACGCCAGTAATGACAAGTTCATCTTCTTCTCAAGTAATCACTGAGTACGGCAAGCAAAACATCTTTGCTCGTGAAACACAGCCTCAGCTTGTAGAGGACTACACCAGCTATCCAGAAGAAGCAGAAAAGACAAATGGCCGTTGGGCAATGATCGGAATGGTCAGTCTTTTGGTTTCATACTTCACAACAGGTCAAATCATTCCTGGAATTTTCTAAACCATTAACAACTAATAATTAACTATTAAAAACAATGCAACCATCTGGTGTTACGTAGCACCTTTCAATGCCCCAACTTCGTTCAATGATCTTCACCTCAGTAGAGCCTTTTAGTAAAGGAGGTGCCGCAATTTGAGCTCTGTTCATATTAATCTGCAACTATACATTTTTAGCTCATAAAAAAGTTTTATCAATCAGTAAATAAATCCATTGACATTGAATCAAGTGCAAAACATGCAAACTTAATAAAAATAAATTTTAATGCCAACTCAAAGACAGCGAATCATATAAATGCTTCTCATGAACCTTCACGAAAGAAGTAACTCAGCTCGAATATAAATACTCCCACTACTAATAAAATTCCTGAAATAGCAATGAACTGGGTTTAACTTAAAGGGCAAAGAATCTAAGCCGTTTCAAAAGAAAAATTCTTGTTATTAAGTAAAAGGGAAATGACACCTCTCCTCCTATAGCTATAGTCAGAGAGTGAATCAGAAGTATTTTTTTACAAAGAAGCGAAATGAAAAGAATAAAGCTCAATCAAGAATCTGAGGAAGTTGGAAACACTTATAAATTGATCGCAATATCTTTAACAGTTGGTCTAAATATAATTATCTTTACTTGGTTCTTTCTCTTTTCAGGGTTGACCAAATAAATTATCTAAAATAAAAGACGTGCAAATATGAATCTAATCAGAGTATCAACAAGTCAAAGGAAGCTGGTTAAGAAAACTTAAATCACCTAAAGGATTGGCTTTATATACTTTTGCAGGTATATTTTTTACATACAAATCACAAACAAACGAATCAAAAGAAAATACGCAGTTTTTTTTTATAAGGTTCAGAAATAATGCCAATAAAAAAATGCAAGTAGATCTAAATGAACTAGCAAATTCATACGAGGTCGTTCCCGTATCTCTTAGTGATCCTTTTAAATCTTTAGTTGCGGAACCTTCCACGATGGAAGTACTTAGATTCATACCCATTATTGCCTTCATTGCTTTAATAATTACAGCTGTATGGAGACAGGGTATGAAGTTCCCAGTAAAAGCTATTGGCGAATTAAAAAAAGACAGCAAGCAAGATTAAATCAATGAGTGAATTTAAACAATTTTCTTGTAATTTCTAATGGATGTAGGATTAATTAAATATCATTGATATCAAGTAACAGCTAATAAAAATTAGGTGTTAAAGGAGAATTAGCTAACTCATTCGTCAACTCAATTAATTTTTTAGAAATTCCAATCTCTTTCATTGAGTGTCCTGCACTATCGATTACATAAAGTTTTGAAGAGGGCAATGATTTATTAAGATCCCATGCACTTCTCATGGGACAAACCACGTCATATCTTCCCTGAACAATCGAAACAGGAATATCTTTTAGCTTAGTAATGTTTTTTAAAATATAATTGTCCTCTAAAAAAATGTTATTAACAAAATAATGACATTCTATACGCGCAAAAGAATCTGAGAAATTATCATTTGCAGCTTTTTTAATGGATAATTCTTTTGGCATGAGAAAGCTTGTTGACATTTCCCATCTCGTCCAGGCATGAGCCGCTTTGGCTCTTTCAGACCTATCTTGACTGGTTAATCTCTTATGGAAAGCATTAATCAAATCGCCTCTCTCATTTTGCGGAATAACAGACTGATAAAGATCAAATTCTTCAGGAAAAATCTCACTAGCACCTTTTTGATAGAACCAACTTAATTCGGTTTTTCTGCACAAAAATATACCCCTAAGAGTAAGACTTAAAACTTTTTCCGTGTGTTTAATGGCATAAATCAAGCTTAATGTTGAGCCCCATGAGCCCCCAAAGACATGCCATGATTCAATTTTCAAGAGTTGTCTTAATTTTTCAATGTCTTCAATTAAATGATGTGTCGTATTTTCTTTTAACTCAGAATGAGGAGAAGATCTACCGCATCCTCTTTGATCAAACTGAACAATATTGAATTTCTTTGGGTCAAAATATCTTCTATAAGAAGGACTACTCCCACCCCCGGGGCCTCCATGAACAATCAAGACAGAGGATCCATTTGGATTGCCGCTTCTTTCCCAGTAGATTGAGTGTAGTGGGCTCACTTTCAATATCCCTTGTTCCTTAGGTTCTATTTCTGGAAATAACATTTTTAATTAAATTTTCGCCTTTTGCTTTTGAGACATTTCATTCAACTCAAGCATACATAACAAAATTAGCTATAAAGGATAATTAAAAAGGAATTGATCAATGTGTAAGAAAAATTGGCTCAAAAGCTTTCGATTAAATATTCATGCCCCTGGAACAGGTTTTACCCTAATGATCTTGGCTTTAACTCAAATACCCGTAGGAATAAAAAATGCAGCTGAAGTTGCTTGTATTGGTCAAACTTCAAATAAGATTTGGAAATCAGAAAAGAATCATGCGGCTGCAAACATGCTTGCAGTTCAAAGATGCAATGGAAGAAATTAACTGGAATCATGTGTTCGTCTTCAAGCAAAATTAGATAAAAAACTAAAAAATGTAACGTTGGCCTAGAACTTGATTTTTAACACGATAAAAAGATGATTATTTGAAAATTCTTCTTTTTTATGACTTCAGCACTAAAAATAATCGATCAAGAACTAGCACAGTTTGGCTGGGTTGAGTCAATAGCTAATAATTCAATAAGTGATTTTAAGTCACCCAAGATAGATGTTGAAGAACAAACAACTAATGAAAAAGAATCTGTTCTCATAGACACATTCATATGTCATCTTATTTTCTATGTGTTTTTTTGCTATTCCCTATTTCTATATATTTTTATTGATTTGGGTTTTGGTTCCTTTTTAAAGAATAAAGTAAATACATTATTTAAACTCCAAAAAAGTTTGAAGCGCCTTCCTTTGTCAGTGTTCATTCCAATTAATACAGACTAGGCTTGTCCTTAAACAAATTATTTGGGTATTCCTTACTATCGCACTAACTAAAATAATGTATTTAGATAGGTAAGAAGTAATTCACTAACGGTCTGAGTCTGCACAGACCGTTTTTTTATTTAAATGCAAAATTTTTCGCCAAATTATCAAAATATTTTTATGGAATTGAAGTTGGTCAATTCTATGAAGAGCCCATAGGAGACGATTACTTCTATCCAGATTGGTAAAAATAGACTTTACAGCGTTTATCATTCTTCATTTTTAGATTTTTTTTACTACACAACCATTTAAAAAATAAGCCAATCAATTATTCATTTGAATGGTAAAAACCTTGACTATATTTTTTTAACTTAGTAAAGCTTTAAACATAGCCTCTACTCCTATAATTGATATCTTTGATTCGTTAATCTACTACTAGTTAATTCTACTTGAGTAAAAACCGAGGTGTATAAATTTATCAAGATCGATTAGAACATCTATATACCGATATGGAGGGTTATGAAACTAAAAACTCCTTTGAACATAATCAAAAATGCATTAAGTGATATTCGAACAATGCATGACTTCTCTTACACGGTTCCCAATGAAACTAGAGATGAGTTTTGGGAAAAAGAATGTAGTAATCATCCAACAGCATCTACATGCAAAGTTTATGAGGGCTAACAATTATAAACTTTGAACGAGTTAATAGCTGTTCAACTAAGCAAGAATCTTTTAGGCAAAAAAAAAAGCCCTGCATAGGAGGGCCTTATAAAAAGAGTTAGCAAACTAATGCTGATATCGATGACCGCGATAGGCCAATTGGGAATTTAGCTCAGACTTAGCATCGTCTCTGCATGTGTTGTAGTGATTACGCCTGTAAGTCAACTCAACACAATCCTTTTGCGCTTTTTGCTCTTTGTGCTGGACATAGTTTTGTCCACGATATAGAAGAGTTGTCATCATCCATACTCCGAATGTTGATTTAAGTCCCCGTTCCTTGGCTTAAATCGAGATGCGGCTCGCCATGTAGCGAGTTGAACGTTTTGGTAGCGGTTGCTACAAAAACTATTATGTTATGTATGAATGGCACGTGTAGTTCATCTCGATACAAAACTATCTAGTGGTATATACTCAAATTTCAAAATCTTTTTTTCTTAACTATCAACTAAAAGAGAATTCGGTTATTTTTTTTAGCTTTAAGAGGTTTCCCACAAGGGTTTCTTAGAGACTTCCCATTCTGTCTCCACTGACAACCTCCATAGATCTCTTGCTTTTTCATAAGTTAACTTCTCACTTTCATGTAACTGAACATGAGGAGTAATACCGTTTAGGAATCTGAGCCTGCAGCTGGCGTAGTGAACCCTAATGTATTTAGTTCCGTCTTCATCAGGGTGTTTATCTTTAAAAAACCTCATTGCCCAGACTCGATCTTTTTTCACAAGCCAACTTTCATTTTGCATTTTCAGTAGGAGCTTGGATTATCTCTTTTATGCTGCCGAGCCCTTGAATGACAACTATCTGGCGACCAACGATTTTTAACAACTTCCAAGAAATCACATATGAATTCATCTGGGCAATCAAGTTCATCCTGTAATTCAGCTAATTCATCAATAAAGAATTCGAATGTTCTACTTATTAAACCTGACTTTTGCTTTTGGGACGGAATCCATTTGTTCATAACTAATAAAAAATCAGCCAAAGTAATAATTAAACTATTACTGCAGAACCTATTTGGTAAACACCTGCTATTAAAAGTAAAACAGGAAGGTTTATTAAGACTAAAAGCTTAGCAGCAGTAATTTTATTAATTGCTGTCATTGCTAAAAATGTTTTGAAAATTAAAAATCAATTTCAAAGAACATAACCAAGAATTATCTATCCCTAAAGGTCGGTTCAGGTAGGGCTAACTAGGTCGGGTACAAAAGAGGAAATCACTGCAAAAACGTGAATTAATTCTGGATAGAGTTGAACAATAGGAGAAGATCTATGAAACGCTATTTATTATTTTTATCATCTGCTTTATTTTTGACAGCTATGAATGCACAAGCCGAAAGTTTTTGGTTGATCCCTCAAAACAGTACTTACGGAATAGAAAAAATAGAAATGAAAAACATGTCGCAATGCGAGGAACAAGGAAAGCAGTACACAAAAAGTTCGGATATTCCTCGTTATATGTGCTGAATTGGCAAATAAGAAAAAGTATCCAACAGAATGCATTAACAGAGACAATTGGATAATTAACTTTTGATTAGTAGACGAATTGAATTTGGTTTAAAAAGAATCACAACCTTTATCAGCTGCAATTGAATTTTCTTCAAAAGTATCAGCAATATCTCGAAGCATTAGTGCAATAAATGCAGGAGGACATTCGAGCTCACTAGCATACCTAGCGTATTGCTGAGCAGTTCCCTGCATTGCTGGAATAATTATGTTATCGATTTGATCTTCAGTGGGTGACCACTTCGTTTCAAATTTTTCAATCATAGTTTGCAGTCACCTAACAACAAAACCATAAATGTATTTGGCAAGGAGTCAATATATTAAATCCATTAACCCTTTGCTCATGCATTTGATCAAACGACACCTAATTTCATTCCTCTTTTCACCTTGGCAAGAATCTTGTCGTCTAAGTCATTGTCTGTTTGAAGAACTAGCCACTCAATTGCACTGATAATAAAAGCTTTCATTTGCTTCTTGAAAAATTTTTTCAACATCAAAAAGAGTACTGGCTTAAGTATTAAGAAAAGGAAACTAACCATTACATTACATTTATTCAATATGGTTTTACCTCATATTCTCAAATATTGGTGTAACCACCCCAAAAAACTTCGCATTGCACTACAACATAGACTTATTTCGTTGGTTAGATTTTCTAGGACTTTAATTTTTTATCATGCTTACTCCATATCACATAATTTTATTCGCAATCCTTTTAGTAGTTAGTTCTGCTTCAATTTTTCAAATGTCCACTGCAGAGCAAAACTAATGACATCTTTTTTCATCATTGCTATGGCTGGTTATTTCTATTTGATGGCCTGCTTATGGAGAGATTTAAGAAGAACCAAAACAAGTTGAAATTCACTTAATATTTTAATTTTCAAAATTGCTTGTTAACTTCAAAGAAGACTTAAACAAAATCTTCTTCATTATTGAGCAAAACGCATGAATAGCATTACAAGATTTTCAGCTTTTGGTATACCCGCGATAATTGGAATGGGAATTGCCTGGGTCGGTAATCGAATTATTAAAAATGAAAAAGGACTCAAAAATCGTGAATTAGAACTTAAGCTTCAACTAAACAACAAATTCGATTGAAAATTTTTGATTAGAAAAAAACTCAATAATGAATAATATTGGCCTAATTTTATTTGATATCGATGGGGTTATTCGTGACGTAACCAACAGCTATCGATTAGCTATTCAAGAAACTGTACATTTTTTTAGTGGGTGGAGACCCTCGATAGAAGATATTGATTCTATAAAAAGTGAAGGCTGTTGGAACAATGATTGGGATTTGAGCCTAGAAATGATCAATAGACATGTACAAAAAAACAATCTTTCTTTTTCAACTCCGTCTAGAAAAATATTAATTGAATGCTTTGAAAACTTTTATTTTGGTGGAGATCCAAACCATGACTCTAGTGAATGGTCAGGTTTTATTAAAGATGAAACGTTATTAGTCAAACAAACACTTTTTGATGAATTAACCCAGCGAAGAATTGGTTGGGGTTTCGTAAGTGGAGCTGAATTACCATCAGCTAAATTCGTCCTAGAGCAGAGGCTCGGCTTAGCCTCTGCACCCTTGATTGCAATGGGTGAGGCGCCAGAAAAACCTGATCCAACAGGATTTATTTCACTATCTTCTAAACTTTCAAAAAAACCATTAGGCCTTTCCAATCCTCCAATTGCATATATTGGAGATACTGTTGCAGATGTTAAAACAGTTATAAATGCTCGAATTAAGATCCCTGATCAGAAATTTATCAGTCTCGCTATTGCCCCCCCACATTTACATGTAGCTTCAAGTCGAGAGAAACGTCTAAGATATGAGGCAGAGTTGAGAAAAGCAGGTGCAGATTTGATTATTAAATCGATGGACAATTTAAAAAATGAAATTTTAAATTTATTCACAAACATATAGATAATTCAAAATCTAATTTTTAAATCTCGCAATTGTTCAGTTTCCCAAAGGAAATCCATATAAGATAATTTCTTAAATTGAATTTGTTAAAAAGGTGCTTAAAACAATTAGTTAATTGTGCGTTATAAGTCTATAAGCACGTAACTGCAAAACGAAATCAAGCTGAAACTGCTTCAGCATTAATCACCTCATCGCTAGAAATGTTTACATCATCATCATTTGATTTCTTATTTTGAAAAATATAGTAAGCAGCTCCGCCTGCGAGTGTTGTTGAGACAATTAACCCAGAGACAAGTGTAAGTGCAACAAGTCCCCCTATCAGGCCACCTTTCAAACGAAGAAGGTTTGATTTAATTAAAAGAAGTAAAAGTAATGTTGAAGTTGCTTTTAACGAAGCGATTCTTAAAGCTGATAAAGGCCAAAAAGGATTAAAGAAAAACATTTTAAAATTTCTTTCTTCAAATCTAGAGGCTTTTTTGACTTATTGAGGGGAAAAAACTAGAAAATGGTGAAATTCCTTGTAGTTCCTTCAGGTGTAACAAAGTCTTGTACAACTTCTTCTCTCATACATTCAGTTGGATATGAGATCACATTCTTTGCTGTGAATCCTGCACCAATAGCGACCACTCCAATCACAAAAATCCATTTTGATCTTTCGCTTGAAATAAGTCTGTTAATCATTTAAGAAAAACCCATTTATTTTTATTCTGTCAAATAGTCTGAGAATTGGGTCAAAAAGATATTGATCAAGAGTTTATCAGCATTCTGCGAAGTCATTACCCAATAAATAAAAGCCACCATACTGAGAAGAGTTAATATTTTCGGCCACAAGTTTTCTGCATAATTCGAATCAGAGTTGAATTCATTTTGTTTTCTCACTATTTCCAACGTATACGTTCTGGATGATCTTTTTCAATTTTCCTAAGCATAAAAACGACACCCACAAGACTCAATGGTCCAATAACAAGCGCAACTTGGATAAAGGTTTTTATTAAAGGATTTAAACGGCAAAACAATTCATCATCTCAACAACTGCCACCGCCATTACAATCAAAAATCTTGAAAGTGAGTCTGGAGGAATCAAGCACATATCTTCTTACTGATTTACTTGTTGCTTTTATACAAGTATTAGCTTCAATATACATATTAAATTTAATTATTTTTCGAATATGCGGTCAGCGTCCAAATATTCGACTAGTCCGTCATCAGCTGTTCTCTGTTAAACAACAAACCCGGTTTCAATCTCTGGTAAGTTTCTTTAAAAAATATTAGTAGTTGTATTAGGAAGATTTCAATAATGTTGCTAATTTCGTATTAGCTCCAAATTAATTTAATTGACCTTCAGAGCATTATTGTTATTAGTACATCTACAAGCAGTTCTCATACCAATACTTTTTGGAATTAAGTCCATAAATAAATTCAAGCAAATTAGATTTCCTCTGCTACCGCCTTTTGCTTTTATCTCATTAGGCCTTGCCTCAATGTTTGAGATGTTCGATCATACGACTACGGATTGGATTTATGTAGATCACTCATCAATATATAATTGGCTGTTTTATTCATTTCTTTCTATTGGATTATCGTTCTTTACTATTTCAGTAGCTAAAAACAAGTCGATTATAAGTAGCAATATTTTATTAATAATTGCCGCGGTTTTTTCTTATTGGTTTCTAGGCAAGTCAACAACTCTTTTAATTCAAGTATTAATAAGTATTCTACTTATATCGCAATGGTGGAGCCGGTTTAAAGATTGGGTCTTCTTTGTTTATCCAATCACCGGAGTAATATTTACAACATTTTTTGGGATTCTACTTTCAAGTTCAGGTGAACAAATATGGCACGTATTTATAGGTCCATCTGGAACGATAAGTGTTTTAGCTTTTTACTCAGTTTTAAAGAGATCAAGAAAAAAAGAAATAATTTCTGCTTAAGAAGATATTTATCAACATCAAGATCCCTATGATTTATTAAAATTACATTTGCTATTATCTAATTAGATAATAGGATTCAATCCTAACGTTGATTAGTGTTTAAAAGCTAATGAGTCTGAGTTCTCATAGGCAACACAAAATTTATATTGCTGCAACGATGGGATATGGACTTGGTTCTGAAGATCCAGAAGAATTGGCCCTTTATGAAATGATCAAGAAAGAAATAGAAAAAAAAAGCAACAACAGAAATATGGGCATTCAAAGAACTGATTAGATTCTCATATCAGAAAGTGTCTAAAGATAGGGGTAAGCCATTTAACTTCGCTAACTTAAAGATCTGCGGGTGTAGTTCAGTGGTAGAACGTCAGCTTCCCAAGCTGAATGTCGCCAGTTCGAGTCTGGTCATCCGCTTAAAAGAAAATCGAAACTAAATTCTAATTGTGTGGTGTAACTCACAACAGCAAGTTCAGTCCACAGACAACAATTGATATCGACATAATTTGATTTTAGAGATTTTCATGGATAATCCCTCTAAGGAACAAATTCTTGCGGCATCCAGTGGATGGGTAGCAACAACATTAAATTTCCTTCCTGGCTTAGGTGCTGGATACCTTTACCAACGTCGCTGGATTCCTTACTTTGTAACTGGAGGCGCAGCTACGGCTTGGTTCATTCTAGGAGCCATATTAAATAGTGATGCAGAGCCAACAAAAGCCGAAAAATTAATTGGAATAGGAGGCTTATTTTTGATCTCAATCACAACAATGGTTGAGGCTAAAATTTCTCATAAAAAAGCAATGTTAGCCATAGAAGAACAGCTTCAGGCAAAGACTCCGAAGAAAAAAGGAGGTCTTTTTAGATAATCAGCCATTTAGCTAATTAATAGTGATGAAAGTAAAAAATCATAATTGAGTTAGAAGAGCTTGAAAATATGATTAATTAGACAGAATTTTATAAAATATGCAATGCTATTTTTGACTACTAATCATCTGATCAAATAACTGGCTCTTGAAACAATTATATTCAGCTTTGAGATTTTTGTTCCGTTTGAACAATGGACAGTGGTCTATGACAGTGAAGAAAGCAAACAACTTATAAAAGAAAAAAAATTGTTTGTCTTTATAAAGAGATAAAGGAAGAGGATCAAAGTAGAGCCGTTGTTATTGAGCAAGCTAAAGAAGGTAAATCATTCGCAATGTTTTCCAATCCTGAAGTAAGACCTTTAATTGAGGACGCTGGACACATTTACGATTCAACCGTCATCACTAGTTACTTACAAAGTTAATTAAAAGATGAAATACTTTCTTTCTCTTGTTGTATTTGATGTATTTATAAGTAGGTGTACCAAGAAAACTTCTTGAGTCAGTTCCTTAAAACCAAATGTAATCTCTGAGACTCAAAGACAAAGAGATCATTGCCTAGATTGATACGCTTACAGAATTGAAACTGCTAAAGCAATTTTAGACCTAAATATCAAAACAGAAAAAGAGTCGGATTTAATGCTTTATTGTGAGTTCTTTAAAAATGTAGCTGATACAAATTAACTTTTTACATGGAATTGAATTAGCACTGTAGTTTTATGTTTTGAAACTTTCTCAACGATACAGCTGAATCAATAATATTTTACTCTCCATTTCTTAGACTTATCTACTAGTGCAAAACAAAATTTAAGAACAATAAATCTTCGAATCTATGCTAGAAATATAAATGAAAGGATCATAAATTAAAGACTTAACCAACTACAAAAAGATCTAAATGAGCAGTACTAAAGCTATGCAGACAACTAGAACTTTCTCTGAGTTTGCAAAACAAGCTGACTACTCATTCATGGATTCTCTCGAACCTGATCCTCAGGCAACAGATGATGGTGACGACCACCTAACAAGAGAGGTCTTTTCTGGTCACTATGTACCTGTGACTCCAACAGCAATTCCAAAACCAGAATATGTCGCTCACAGTAAAATATTATTTAAGGAGTTAGGCTTGAGTCAGGATCTTGCTCTAGATGAGCTTTTTCGTCGTCTATTCTCCGGCGACATAAGTGTTGCAACAACTCCAATGCGACCAGTTGGTTGGGCTACTGGTTACGCACTATCAATCTATGGAACTGAATATACTCAGCAGTGTCCATTTGGGACAGGTAACGGCTATGGAGATGGGAGAGCTATTTCAGTATTTGAAGGTCTCTTTAATGGCAAAAGGTGGGAGATGCAACTTAAAGGAGGAGGGCCAACACCATACTGCAGAGGAGCTGATGGACGAGCAGTTCTTCGTTCAAGTGTTCGTGAGTTTTTAGCGCAGGAATATATGCAGTCACTCGGAGTACCAACATCACGATCTCTCACACTATATGTCTCTAAATCTGAAACAGTCCGCAGGCCTTGGTATACAAAAAACTCTAATTCAATCGATCCAGACATATTGGTAGATACACCGGCTGCAATCTCAACACGAGTCGCACCATCATTTTTACGGGTAGGTCAGATAGAACTCTTTGCACGTCGAGTACGCAACAATGAGCATCAGGAAGCAATGAAAGAGCTCGAGATGATTGTGAAGCACTTAATCATAAGAAATTACAATGAGGAAATTGATCCGATCCTTAGCTTTAGCGATCAAGTCGTTGAGCTCGCGAATTCATTCCGAGAACGACTCACATCATTAGTAGCTAATTGGATGCGGATTGGTTACTGTCAAGGTAATTTCAATAGTGACAACTGCGCTGCAGGTGGTTTCACCCTAGATTACGGTCCATTTGGTTTTTGCGAACTCTTCGATCCCAGATTCCAACCTTGGACAGGAGGTGGTGAACATTTTGCATTCTTTAACCAACAAGTTGCTGCCGAAGCAAATTATCAAATGTTTTGGGGGGCGATTCGACCTCTGCTTACCGGCAACGCAAAGGCTCTGGACAGGCTAGATAGCATCCGCGATGGATTTACTACAGTAATGAATCAGAAAATGGAAAACATGTGGACAAAGAAACTAGGCTTAGTCTCCTATGACGCACCTCTAGTAAATGAAATGCTACAGCTCATGGTTCACACAAAGGTCGACTACACAATCTTTTTCCGAAAGCTATCAAGTATCCCCAAAAATCTTAACGACTTAAAAGAGAGTTTCTATCTACCAATTTCAGAAGAGATTGAGACAAAATGGATCAGTTGGCTACAAAGATGGCGGAAGCACGTAATTAACAAAGGTGATCAAAATGAAATATCAGCAAAAATGAAAGGAATTAATCCAAAATACACATGGCGGGAATGGCTCATCACACCAGCATACGAAATGGCAGAGAAAGGCGACTATGGTCTCATAATGGAACTACAAACTGTTTTAGACAAACCTTACGAGGAACAATCATTAGAGGTACAGAAAAAATACGACAGACTCAAGCCAAAGAAATTCTTTGGAGCCGGTGGGATTTCCCATTACAGCTGTTCCTCATGAATTAACACCCAAATTTAAAATCTACATAGTTACGGCTTTAGAATTTAAAAACAAAGTTTAATTATCTTCAATAGAAACAACAAACATAAAAAAATTCTTTGGATGACGTTTTTATATAGGTAACCGAACCAATCATTTTCTCGTTAAAGAAATAATTGACACATTATTAAATAGTTGTATTCCAACAATGTCCGAAAATACAAAATCTAAAAAATAAGAATTTTTCTTCCATTTAGTTGGTTCATTCCCGCTCTCATTTCTTTTGGAGTGATTAATTTCCACCAACTTTCTGCGGGCAATCCACCCATATCCATTTAGAACCATGTCATCACATATTCCTGAATTCTACGAATCAATAGTTGAAGCTTCCGAAGAGGAGAGTTGTGTGGGCTATATCATTTTCAAATAACATTAATCAACTTGAAATCAACTTTGATCCTTCTGTATATAAATAATGCCAAACGATAAAATAAATCCTCTAAACCAAGAAGATAGAGAATTACTTTCTGATATAAAATCCACCTTTGACCTTGGGGCCCAAACTATCATTGGACTAGATGAAGATGAGATAGTTGATGACCTAATAGATTTAATGACTAAATATAATGAAGATCTATAACTAGAATTAACACCTTAAATATTAACTTGTTGGATTTAGAAATTTACTTTTTAATACGATCGAATTGTAAAAATTTATTGAACTCCCGAAAGTTAAAAAGGGAAAATCTCAACTATTAATTTTTTGCCAAATAATTTCAGCATCTCTAAGAAGGTAAATAGCTTCTTTCCTGCCAACGGCTCTTTCAGCATCATTCATCAACTTAATATACCTCTCTCTCAAGGCCTGCTTTTCCATCACAACTTTGGAGAACATATGAAGCTTTTCAGGTCGATCGTCTACTTTTCTTTTAGCTACATTCTTAATGAAGCCATGCGGGGATCTAGCTCTTACCCGAACGTTGTGCCTACTCATTTAACAAAATTTTGGTTTCTGATTTACCACTCGATCATTCTGAAAAGGGACATTATCAACCGCGTGTAGGGTTAACCTCCAATTTTTAATTCAACGAGGAAGCATTACCCACTTCGATTCCATAGTCTTTTTCGAGTTCTATTAACTCTTGTATTTACAAATAAACTAAATAACTTCGAATACATTGATAAGCATTAAAGCTCTCAATACTTTTTCTCTCATTGAACATTGCACTAGAGATTCTTAGGGGTAAGGCTTCTTTAATGAAAAGTGCACATAAACAACTATGAAAATGCTATTTAACTTTTTTTATGTGTTTGAACAAATCATCTTAAAGAAAATTTTAGATCAATATAGTTGCCCTCAAAGTCTCACTCTGCAAATTGACCCTTTAATATTTATTTAAGTGAATTAACTATGGAAAAAGCAAAGAAAAACAAAAAGCTTGGATTTAATCCAAAGCTGTCAAAGGCTTCAGAAATAAAAGAGGTAATTAAAGAGCCCAAAGGAAGACTTATCTCCTGGTCTCCGTGGCCTCCTGCTAATTTCAAAACTCGTTACCCAGCGTTCCCTTTAGTTACGACTGTTTTGATTTTTATAATTTTTCTTTGGCTAACCTAAGCTAGTTAATTTAATTAAAGACCAATTAATAGTTAAAACTTCTATTAAGGAAAGATATTTGATCAGAAGTGAAAATAGGGTATTTCACTTGGGGGAGCTGGACGGGTAGAACAGATACCAAATTGCAAGCACTCCATCACATCATCATCATATTTTGGCTTGTAATTAGATAAAAGCTCGGACATATCATTTTCTTGAATGGAAACCCCAGAAAAATTTCGAAATAATTGCTTTGAGAATGGCATGATTAGACATCTAAACAACATGCTTAATTTCTACTCATATTGTTTTAAGAAATCTATGGGGAAGAACACTCAAGTATTTATACAGTCAAAGAAATACATTCAATACATAGTCACAATTATCGAAGGATCAACTAGTGCTTTTTTTGAAAGACATTGTTTTATTTATACGGGCAACTTTTTCTCCAAGCTTTATTATGGCTTTTCTAGATAAAGTTTAATTATTTTGATTTTTCTCTTTGACTAAAGCCATCCGGAGACTGAAGATAAGAAGTTTGGCCTAAATAGGGATCTTCGCCAAAAAGATCGTTCATTTGCTGTTCTGTCATTTGCCTAGGAGCTTGAACAGTTTCAGTAGGGTCGGATTCTATAAGCGATGAATCTATTTCATCTGCATTAATAGACGCAGGACTAAGAATCAGAAGAAGAACAAGAGAGAGAGAAGCAATTCGAATTAGCAATGAGACATTCATATTGTTGAAATTACCTATCTGTAGAATCGGAACTTTCAACTTGCTCAACCGTCTCATTTTGACTTGCTTTATCCTTATTAGATAAAGAACATCCACCTTCACCCCATGCCAAAACAGGTGCTATCGCAGAAGAAAAGGCAAATACAAAAGGTAGAATTTTATTCATAAAAAAATTGGAAGCAACGCAATATTAAACCCTTTTAAGAAAGTTCGTTTAACAGACTTAATTCAGGTCCATTCCTATTTCCATTTCATTCATAGAAGCCTCACCCTTGTCATTATCTAATGGTCCTACACTAATTTCAGGCAAATTTTCATTGCTTACTTCAGGCAAGGATGGTTCAATAACTATCCCTAGAGGATTATCACCATTGTCTTCTAGAATTGACGTCTCATCTAAAAGAGACTTATCTTCTTCATTTGTCAGCAATTCTGATTCTGTTAAAAGATTATTCTCTTCACTAGCTAATCTTTCACTTTTATCCTTTATTAGTAATTTTGAAAGTTCAACAACGTCTATGATTACAGACTTCTGACTTTTATACATATCTTGCATAACATTAATTATTTCACCAGATTTTGTGGGTTGGGAAATAAAGGCAAAACAAGTCCAGCCAGCCAGAATAATTGAGATTAAGACAATAGAAATAAAAGCAGAATACATTGCTCTTATTATTGTTTTGATCATTCGGTAACTTTAGATATTGTTAAATCTAGTCCCATCATTTGATACTTAAAACGGCCTCTTCACACCCTGTAAAGGCGTATAAATACTTTGGGGTTTACTCTCTAGGTTTTTGCTACCCGATTAGAGTAAAATATTAAAGGATATTTAGGGAGTTTATTATGTCTTTAAATCCATTCAAACTTTTAATTCACAATATACAAGAATTATTCCTAAGTAATATTCAAACGGAAAAACAACGAAAAGATGAGGAGCAGGAATGCTTACAGTTTGGGATTTGTGGTGTGCAAGCCCAATCACCTAGACCAGAAGAGTTATATTTTGGATAAAAATAAATCCAGCACTATGCTACTACAGAAATATCATCAAAAAAATCATCTAATTCTTGAGATTTTTGTTCTAAATAAATGATCTTTTTGGTATCCGTCATTTCATCAGAATAAAACTTTACTGGCAAATGAAAAAGCAGGTTATCACCACTCATCAATCCAGTTCAACATGACTTTCTATTTATTAAACCTAATAATCAATAAAAGCCAATCTCTGCAACTATTAAAATGTTGTATACCTTACTTAAAATCTTCACAGAATTTACAGAGAAATTAAGTTTATCAAAATGTACAGATCTTGAGAGACTAACTATTGACTATTGAAAAGGAATAAATACTTGAGTGTTTATTCTCTATGTATCATTAACCCCATAGGAGTAGAAATAGATTATGGATCTTCGAGACCTCCTATGTCCTACGGAAATCGCTTTGCACAGTTGACTACAGAGGCGGCAGAAAATGCAGCTCGACTTGTTCTTAGACAACTATCTGAAAGACTAAGTTTTTCAAAGCATTCATCAAACAACGATGAAGAAATGGAATGTTTGCAATTTGGCATCTGTTCTTATCAAGCTCAACCACAAAGAGTAAATTTCTAAGGTGTCTCAAATGAAATACATTGAACTAATTCTAATATTTTCTTCATTATCATTGACTTTCTTGGGTTTCTCTTTTTTCGCTATTTAATAAAGTGTAAGCCTTATAAAATATTATAATGACTCTTTAATTACTTGATAAATTATTGATTATCAGAGTCCTCCAGAAGATCAGAGTATTCCGATGACTTTGCTATAGGCAACTCAGATGCGCTATTAGTTGATCTTACTAACAAAGCAGTTAATTCTGCTGTTCTTTTGTTACTAACAACATTACTACCATGAGCTGAAACTGCTGCTCCAGCCACAAGCGCAGAGATTGGCTTCCACCAAGGTAAAGACTTTAAGTCGTTCTTTTGAACCTCAGCCAGGAAAAAGCCTACCCCAATCAAAATACCAAATACAGCTCCTGACCATTGGCATATTTCGGCGGAAATAGATGTACTTTTTTCAGCAGCATAAATTTGGTCTTCCATCAGGTAAAAATCGAAAGCTAAAATTGAGATATATTATTCTATATAAAAGCACTTTTTAAATCTAATGAACATGAGTAATTAATCCAATACAATTTAGCTGTATAAAATAAAGTTGAATAATGTCTAAAAAAATCACAAGCAAAGATATTCCTAAAAAAGAAAATGATAATGAAAAAAATATCAAAAGTAGCTCAGAAGTTTTCAAAACCACTCACAATCTTCCAAAAGATTAAAAATTGTTCGTAATTGAAGAAAATATCCTCTTCCAAAACTTCTTCCAAAGAAACCCTTTTAAAGTAAGTCATTTTTGTTTTGAATAACTTTACTATCTTCTATTAACAGAAATAAAAGTGTGAGTTAGTGATATTCAGTTTACATGGTTCGGTGTGATTTACTCTTTGCTTTACCAAATTCGCCTTCAGCTAAGATCAAGAGTTAGATTTGATCAAAATAATTTGCATATCAACAGCTTTGTGATCAAGTAACATTTTTATTTTTAAATATGTATTGTAATTAATTTTTTATTAATTTAGGCAACTTATTTAATTCATTGCCAGTATCCCGATAAGAAGAAGATAAGAAAGGGGCTGATGTTTTTGCTCAATCTCTTAAAAATGTTTGAGATTCAGACAAGTTTAAAGACTAGAGGTCATTAACAGAGTTGTTAATCTTGAAGTAGCCAATGTGGATGGGCGATTGAAAAAGCGTCCAATCAACAAGCATTTTGGAAATGGTGTCAGCCCTGGTGTAAAGGTTTTGAAATGATGTTGAGATCATTCCTGTTCTTACTGATAGTGAAAATCTTGCAGTTAATAAAGAATTAAATTAGAAATTAAAGGTTTAAGTCAGAGGATTTGTTTAAACAAAACCTCTCAAAATCATTACCCGATGAAAAATTAAAAGTATGTCTTTCGGAAGTAATTTTTAATAGAAACTAAAAGTCTTAACTCAAATGAAATACCTTATCGCTAAGTACAAAAATCAAAAGTCCAATCGAACTCATTGCAAGTAAAATACCACCAAAAATAAGTGTTTTGCTTTTTTCTGGTTGTTTTTGTTCAACAACTTTTTGATCATTTTTGGTATTTTTTATTTTTCTCTTCTTTTTCTTACTCATCAGCTTCAGAGTTATTTTTTTGCTGGACTGAAACTATATAAACACAATTCTTCATAGCTCCCACCTTTTCTTCTAAAATCAATATTATTCAAAAGTCATTAGTTTTAAAAAATACACTGCATTTCACAATAATTTTGATTTGCCCTGTTTTTCAACCACTAATTTCAGCTAATTCATTTTTAGATTTTTAGAGGTTTTCTTTTTAAGCTTTCTAAATTTTGAGTAACAGTGCTTTCTTCAGAGTTCAAACGAATGACTAAAAATAATAGATTTTTCCTTCCCCTTCTTTAGATCCCAAACGTCCTCCTTTACACACGCCTCCAAGTAGAGCTGGTATAAACAGTATTCCTGCTTTGTGCACATAATGAACTACCTACTACTGCTTTGTTAAAGCACAAGCAGCCGCCCCTGCAACACCGAGGAGAAGATTATCTTCTTGGCGAACTGAATACCATTACGAAATACTATCTTTGAGAATAAAATCTATTGATCCTGAGACCCCCTCCTCTTAAAGAGTTATTTGTCAATTAAAAACCTCAATACTTAAGTCGTCATGACGTGAAGTGGATTGAATAACATCACATAAGGCATTATATACTCTGCCTTTTAGGCGACTGGATACAACAACCCTACAATTGGCAAATGCGAAACTAACAGTTATGCAATTTATCAGATGAGTCTAATTCACTACATTTTTTACTTTTTAATATTTTCTAACGTATTTAATTGGACCAACTAAAACACATAAAAAGCCTTTTCACTCTCGCACACTTCAATTAGAGGGGTTATGACTTTATACGTCGAATATAGCTGGTCAAGTAATTTAACTTATCCTCATCGAAAGGAAAGAGAAGTGCTGACTCTATAGCCTCGAATAATTTACAAAAAGACTATTACCAAACATACACTCAAATCTTCAATGATTAAAAACTTACGAACAAAGGGTTTAGTACCGCGCCCGTTCTTGGATCACTATGGCTTTCAAACACTGCCATTATCCTTATTGGAGCAAATAGCTATTTCCCTGACTATTTATTCATGCCAATGAATTGAGCTGGGGTTGAATCTAAAACTAATGATTAAGCAATTAAATCAACTTAGAACTCAAGAGAATATTAATTTCTAATTTTTACATAAAATTGTGAATGCTTCCAAATTACTATTGATAATTTTGCGAAATACTGAAATTTGTTATTAACGGTAGTGAGTAGTAACTATCGAATCCAGAAACTCCAAGCTCTCTCAATAACTTTTGCTAAGCCAATATTCCAAATTTAATAATCTCATATAAATTTTGGCTAACCATCAAAAAATTAAGATGCAAATCACAACTTTAGCTTTAGCTTTCTCAGAGTGGGGAATTGGTAGGTTCCCATTGGATTTAATCATTTTCCTATCTATAGTACTAATTTTTGCTTTGCCAGCGGGTATTAATAGAAAAAAGATTTTTGTAGAGGGTGATGCATTCTCTACTAGGTTAAAAAGCTAGTAAGGACTAATCATTGTCCTCTCAAATCAGTAAGAATAACGAAACTCAGATAGTTGTCATGTATGCAAGAGAAACAACAGAGACAAAAAGTAAGGAAGAAATAATAAAACAAACAAATTTCTCTGTACCTGAATCTCTTGAATAATCAGTGAAATGCTTAGAGTTGTTCCACTCAGACCAGTTTTTAGGACTATTAGATGAGGACATTTTTGAAGATTAAATTGCGTGAGGAACTACGGCTAAGAAAAAGAGATTTCGCTTAACCATTTCTTAACAATAAGACAACATTCCTTACTGCGTAGTTCGGTCGATGTAGTGCTAACCCTGGAGATTAAGTCATTTTATTAATACTTTGACTTTAAAAAAAATGTGTATCGACTCAATAGCCCTGCAATTCATGAATGTTTTTATTGACCATGACAAATACATTTACCACCCTTCCATGCAGAGCATTTTTTCTTTTTGCATTTCTTCTTTTTCTTCTTATCTCCCATAAGAATTAAATTGATTTTTTGATTTTAGTAGAAAGTAATGTGCTTGTTTGAATATCAAATTTAAAGTTTTTTTCAGTAAAATCATTTATCAACCTTATCAGTAACAAGAGAAACCTT
Organism: Prochlorococcus sp. AG-402-M18; assembly: GCA_003216595.1. GTDB lineage: Bacteria > Cyanobacteriota > Cyanobacteriia > PCC-6307 > Cyanobiaceae > Prochlorococcus_B. The sequence goes on along the minus strand of QCIQ01000018.1, from coordinate 5,763 downwards.
TAATAAATAAGTTGAATTCAATTTTTTTGGTTGGAATACTGAACCAACAAATAATCACAAAAACCACAAAAACGAAACAAAGAGTCCAGCAAAATATTTGTCTTTTATTGAGGATGTTATATAAAAGCGATTATCTAATTGAAAGTCAATAGCTTGTCAAACAACTGCAATGACAAATCTTTCATTAGAAAAAGTTCATAAAGTGACATTCAATACAATCAATTTTGATCCTTTCATACATCCTTCTATCTAACGACATTATAATTATGACTAAAAAACTCACCTATCGGTACGCATTCACATTATTGAAGATGAAGAATGCTGAAGGCAGAAATGAATATATGGATTTAGCAAAAGAAGCTAATCTTATATGGCATCAAATAGTTAGCCAAAAATCTAAAAACACGCCTCGAATCAACTGCAGGGCTTAGTTAATTTGTAAATATTCTTTAATCAAGCGAATGCAAGATTTTTCACAAAAAATGTATTTTTTGCCATTGCAATCAACTGAAGAAATTTATTTTTAACTAACGATCCAAGGCCAAGATCAATAAGGATGTGCAACACAAGGGAAATGCAAAAAACCGCATAAAAGATCAGATGACAAATAAAGGTATTTATAAAATCATTTACCTCCTTTTCTTTATTTGCTTCCATTTCATTCAAATTTGATGAAACGAAATCAGCAAATGAATTTATACTTGCTGATTCAACCAATCCATGTGGCATCAATTCCTGATCTTTTACTGTTGGAGCAGCAGTAGCAGTCATAATCTAAGCCTTAACTAGATCCACCCTACTTTCTTATCCATAAGTTTGGCTTATGCCTTAATTATTTCGTTTTAAATCTTTTTCAAATAAGCCATTGTTTCTAGCTAGTTCTCCATCATTACTGGAACTTTTTGTACAACAAACCTGTTTTTATTTAAGAAATCTATTTTGAAGAAAGTTGTAATGGTCATAAAATCGTTAAATTTGTTTCTATAAATCGATAGCTCAACAAGATTCAATCCGTTAGAAAAACCAAAAAAAAGAGGGGCTAAGCCCCCCAAAAGAAATCGGCTGTCAACTTCTAAATTCTACTTTGTAAAAAGAGAGCTCTTCACTCCAGCTTGTTCCCACTTTTTAATTGTTGGCCTTAGGAATGACATGGGTAAAGCTGTCAAAATTGCGAATGAAACAACAAGAATTAAATCTGTAGTAAAATGATTTATTCCAAGATCTGTTCCAGCAAGCCAGAGCCACGGAAATGCAGAAGCAAATAAGGAAGTAAGCATAAATTCTCATCAATTAAGGCAGAGCTTATAAGAGCATTGGGGTCATTTTATTCATTGCTTAGTAAAAATTATCACTAACTTTTCTCATCGTTCGGAATATATAGCAATAAACAATACAGACTTCGTTTGCTCTACATTTCTTACCTTTCAGCAATCCATATCTACACAAGAAAATATTTGCGAATAGAACAATCATAAAAGGTGGGGGTGGACCACATCCACAAGAATGCCTACATTGATTCTATTGAAGACAGCAACTATTAATAAGCAAGACATCAAAACCAACTCACCTAGAAAACTTGTCTAGCAGAATGGAAATCTCTTATGGAACTTGAAAAAATTAATAAAAAGCCAATACCTAAATTGCACGCGGCAACAACATCAACGAAGCCTCTAAAATAGAGCAATGTTTTTGCTGAAACAGACGGAGCAATAGCTTCCACTGAGTAAAGCAACATGCTTATAAGAATTACACCTAATATCAAGTGAAAAAGATCCAGTAATTTTTAGAATCGTTTTTATATTTGCGATCTAGATTTGATCTATGGCCTAGTTTTTTTGATCAATGAGATTGTTTCTTCCAGGTCTAAACAAGGTTGAATAGATATATCCATCAATTTTCTCCAAGGATGCCAAAGTTTCCATATCGTATCTAAAGAATCTGCGCTAATTACACAATGACCAGTACCATTCTGAATCAGGAAAACCCATGAATGAACCTCATAGGTTTCTGGTCTATTCTCTACTCCTCCTGTTTCATACCATTTAACCAACATATCGCCACCGATTTCTTGATCTTCACCATCATTAAATTCATAAGAGATCAGATAGCGCTGCATAATTCAAGGGAAAATAAACCAACTAAACTACTTTGGATAGAGTTGTCAAAAATTCAATTAAATATGACCTTTCTAGAACTTTTTAATTATGAGATTTTGACCTACAAGTTTAAAGAAAGTAATTATGCCTTTTCACACCAATCAATTAGTAAGAACAACTGTTAATAATTGTTGTTTTTATCAACTTGTTATTAATGGGGTTTTCCCAATTTTTTACTTGCTTAAGATCAGCATTTTCTGGAAATTTACTAAATAATCTATTCTCACAATCGATAGCCATTAAAAAGCGATCACTATTTATTACAGTTTTATCATCTGGATCGATCTCGGATTGCTTAGCAACAACGGAGAGATAACCTTTGTTATTATATTTGATTGAATAAGGGTTTATAGATAGTAATTCATTCTCTGTCTTAGATACTTCTAACCATTCGAACTCATCAGCAAATATCTTAAAAGAAGAAGTGAAAAATATTAGAAAAAAGATGCAACAAAAAAGCAATCCCTGGTGTAAATAATTTCGAAAAGCAATCATTATTTATAGCTATTTTTATGATTATGCCTACTAAAGACAACCCATAAAAGACAATAATCTATAACTTATAGTAAATATACATAAATTATCTTTTCTTAAGAAGTTGATGTCATAAGTCTTTACTCAATCTAGAAAATAGATTTAATCAAAATTCATGTCAAATAAAATGTTTTGATTTCCAGGAATACTAAAACACTATAAACGATTTTATTTATAAGCATATATCAACAATTTAGTCTTCCTTATAAAGCTCATTATATGAAAAGTCCTGCTCCATCTCTTTACCTAAAGCAAAAAGAATTTCATTAACTACTTTTAACTGCCTCTCGAGTTCACTTCTCTTGAATTGCAGATCAACAAATCTCCTCTGCATTTCTTCATGAGATCTTTTTACATAATCATGATTTTGATTTTTTGTTTTTTCTGAAGATTGTTTGTTCATTTTTTGACATTAGTTTTTAGAGAAGAGAACCTTTTCGAACTCTCTAAAGTTTTAAAGGTCTTAGCGCTATTCGACTTTCTTTATTTGATTTAATAGAAAAACAACCAATAGTAAATCCGTCTTAATGCGGGGGTATTATGACCTCCGTTTTCTTACCTCAGTATTTACTAGGACTAGAACACCTCAGGAATAATTTGTCCAGAAATGACTATGCATTAATGCAAGAAAAAATTCAAACAGCAACTAAATCATTATTTTTCTCAGTTTTGTATGATTTAAAATTTAAAAAAAGTAATTTTTTCACAGTTTCTATCATTAGTTAGTTTGCAGTTATTTCAAGTTAATAGGAAATTATAAGAATCAAGTTTTAACAACTACATTCATTAGTCATTAAAAAGTTAATACAACTATAAATAAATTAATTATCTGCTATATGAAAGCATCAAAGAATGCCATCATATAGTAGATGACTTATACTCGGTCTTAGATTAGATAAGAAGATTTTAACGAGTCATTCATTAATGAGCTACTCTTCTTAGTGATTTTATTAATAGAAATCAAGGCTAAGTCATAAGAAGATAAGCCAATATCATATTCAAAAGAAAATTGCTTAGCTATAGTCGTTTGTTTAGTAATAATAACTTTTGGAGTATCCATACAAATTAGCTATATATATCAATGAAAACTAGATATATATATTTGCAAGAGAGATGAAGACACTTTAATAAGTGTTTACCAGGACTATATCCAATTATAATTACCAGAATTATTTAAAATTAAGAATTTCGTCCTTAGACAAAATAAAAGTTGATCTAAAATTGAATTATTAAAAGATCTCGCTTAAGTCTGTACTTTTTTTCTCTTTGGTTTTTGAAGCTTATAACCAAACTCAATAAGTTGATGATATGTCAATTTAGCTTGTAAAGCACTTAAAGATAAACGTTTTTCATCATCTTTTTGAAGGTAAAAATTTCCTCTATTGTTGTTATCTGTCTCAATAGTAATAAACTCTTTTCCTTTTTTAAGAATCCAAGGCTCTTTTAGAAAATTATCGTCTTCCACATCTATATCCCATGGAACTGGTACAGGCTTTTTCTTTAATGGCATTTTGAAAAATTATATACCATATATTTTATTTTACATGCATGTCTTGCCATAATCCAGTAAAAACTAATAATGCTCAAAAATATTGATATAAATCTAATATCTAATCGTAGTGAAAAAGGTTTTACAAGCATTTAAGTAGTCTTGTTTAAAGCGATCTTATCTTTAGATGCTATTAATTGAGAAGCAATTGGGTTTACCCTATTCTCATATTTTCTTGATCTATAAATTTTAAATTTGCAAATCTCATCACCACTGAGAAAGCAGTCGTCAATGAAATCATCAAGAACTCGTGAAGGCATTAAAAAAAATTAATTAATTAATTAATGCGTCATCAGTGAAAATAAACAAGTGCGTCTTAACACCTAATTTCTTGCTTGTGGCTCAATCACTTCACGACACTTGAATCAACGTTTGGCTCTTCTGATATTAGAATTGTTCAAACGTACACGTATCCAAAAACAGAATGAAATTGAATATTTATACAGCCCAAAAGAATATGTCATAGAAGATAGATATTTTAAATTCAAAAAATTAGTAGCATGTCATATTGATTTTTAAATCAGTAAGTTTTGCTGAAGGAGCTATACCATTTGAGGATGATCTAACTAACCAAGAATCAGTAAGAATAACGTCTATTTTCCATGGTGTGAATAAAAGTAATTTACGTAGCTTTGGAGTATTAGTTTAGGTGTGAAGAAAAGAAAGTATCTAAATATGATCATCTTTACGAGCGCTAAAAACAAAATTCGTTTATAAGGTTCAAAATTACTCAAATGATTCATGCTCTACATACAGCATTGGAAATTCAAGCCTGGTTATCACCAAAAAGGAGCAGAAAAATTCTTGGCCACAGGAGCTCCTTACATAGGAGCAGAGATGCTTGGTAGATATCACGCTCCAGGATCACTTGAAGGTTGGATCCTAGTTAAAGCTGAAGATCCAAAAGCACTTTACGAGCATGCAGCAGAATGGGCTGAATTTCTAGATTGGGAAACAACTCCAGTATTTACAGATGAAGAAGCTGGTCCGATTTGTGCCAAAATCTACAGTTAAATGAAACCCGATTAATTAATCGTGAGATAATTGAGATAAAAGACGGCACATGTCAGTCTTTTATCTCATCTATTTAAGAGTATTCAACCTCATTCATTTTTTGGGGAAAGAACACCATAGTTAAATAAATTCTCAGATATGTCGATAAAGCAAAGGTCTTAACTACTTTTGACCTTAGTATTGCTGCATGGAGTTTTATTTATTTATAGGTAACTTAAGAATAATGGAGACATAATGATCTTATGAGCCGCCTCGATGATCTAAAAAATTTACTTAATAGCTTTTTAATAGGAGAAAATCGACAGGGAGAGAAATGAAGAGGGTATTCCAATGGAGAAGGTATCTTGAATGGAGTGATTTAACACATGAAGAAAAGTTATCAGCCAAAAGATTATTATTAATTCCAGTATTTGCTTATCTCATCGTTTGGGTTTTTAATCAAAACTTTTCCCTGATTGTATTATTTCTAATTGGATATGTACTTTATAGAAAATTCGAAAAAGGAAGTAT
>QCIQ01000017.1 GCA_003216595.1 Prochlorococcus sp. AG-402-M18 | reverse complement strand
TAAAACTTTTGCACCCTTTAAATTCATATATTGTGCTGCCTTTATGCAGTCATGCTTAGTTTAGATAAGGAAGAATTTCTTTTATCAGCGTCCAGTGGGGCAAACTATATACCCTTGGCAAAAAGTTGGCCTGCAGATTTAGAAACTCCTCTTACAACCTGGCTTAAAGTTGGTAAAGATGGTTCCCAAGGCGTATTGCTTGAATCAGTAGAAGGTGGAGAAACTATAGGTAGGTGGAGTGTGGTTGCATCAGATCCTCTTTGGCAGGTGATAGTTAGGGGCGATGAAGTGACTAGATGCTGGAGAAATGGAAAACAAGAAAAGTTTCATGGGAATCCAATTGAAATACTAAGGAAAATGCTTGAGTCTTATAAATCAGTTTCCTTATCTGGTTTGCCACAGCTGGGACAACTTTTTGGAATGTGGGGATATGAACTAATTCAATGGATTGAGCCCTCAGTGCCTACCTATGAATTATCTGACCGCGACCTACCCGATGGCATTTGGATGTTTATGGATAAAATTCTTATTTTTGATCAAGTAAAAAGACTAATAACAGCTGTTGCATATGGAAATTTAAGTGATGGGGTTTCTTCTCAAAAAGCTTATGAAATTGCCTGTGAACAAATCATTGAACTTCAAGATTTAATGGCTTCTCCTTTAAAGCCAATAAAGTCTTTAAAGTGGAATGAAAAAGCGAATAGATCTCTTGATATGACTATTAATACCTCAAAAAGTGAATTTGAGCATGGTGTTCAATTGGCAAGAGAATTTATTAAACAAGGAGACGTTTTTCAGTTGGTTCTTAGTCAAAAATTGGAGTCTACTGTTATGCAAAAACCTTTTGAACTATATCGAAGCCTTAGGATGGTAAATCCCTCTCCATTTATGGCATTCTTTGATTTTGGTGACTGGCAACTTATTGGTTCTAGTCCAGAGGTAATGGTGAAGGCCCAACAAACTGAAAAGGGTATTCAAACAAGTTTGAGACCTATTGCTGGTACACGTCCTAGAGGTAAAAATGATTTGGAAGACGAAGCGTTAGAGAAAGATCTTTTAAAAGATCCTAAAGAAAGAGCTGAGCATGTGATGTTAGTAGATTTAGGCAGAAATGATTTAGGTCGTGTTTGTACTCCAGGGAGTGTAGCTGTAAAAGAATTAATGGTTATTGAAAAATATTCGCATGTAATGCACATAGTCAGTGAGGTTGAAGGCATTTTAAAAAAAGAAAAGGATGTGTGGGACTTATTAATTGCTTCTTTCCCTGCTGGGACAGTAAGTGGAGCCCCAAAAATAAGAGCAATGCAACTAATCAATCAATTAGAAAAACAACGCAGAGGTCCCTATTCAGGCATTTATGGTTCCATAGACTTAAATGGAGCATTGAATACAGCTATTACGATCAGAACAATGGTTGTTCGCAAGAAAAATAAAAAAGATTTTACTGTCCAAGTACAAGCCGGGGCAGGGGTCGTTGCAGATTCCATTCCATCTAATGAGTATCAAGAAACTTTAAATAAAGCGAAAGGGATGTTTACTGCTTTAGCTTGTTTGGAACCCCAGGATTTATGACCAACTTTATGCTTTTAAAGGGGTTTGAAGTTGAGCTTTTTACTGGCACTTATGCTGGCAAAAATGTAGGGGTTGCATCTGCTATTACTCAAGATTTATCAGATTTTGTTAAAGAACCGGATCAAAGAAATTTGGAGTACATAACTGTTCCAGATCAAAGATACGCTGTTTTAAAGCATGCACTTTTACTACCAAGACAAAAACTTAGGAAATGGCTTTGTTGTAAAAAACTTACAATTCTGCCAGGCAGCACGCTTAGTCTTGGCAATACAAAAATTTTTGAAAGGTCAGATTCTGAAAATCCGTATCACTCATTTATAGAAAAAAACTATGGTACGAATGTAGTCACAGCAAGTATTCATATTAATTTAGGTATTGAAAATTTAGCATTACTATTCTCAGCACTTCGCTTGGTTAGATGTGAGGCGTCATTATTTCTTGCTTTAAGTGCTAGTTCTCCTTTCTTAGACGGATATGCAACGGGTGCTCATTCCCAAAGATGGGTTCAATTCCCTAAGACACCCGCCAATGTTCCAATGTTTGTGGATCACGCGCATTATGTTGCATGGGTTGAAGAACAACTAAGTAAGGGCAAGATGCAAAATGAAAGACATTTGTGGACATCAGTAAGACCAAATGGTCCAGACAGGCCACATATCTTAAATCGATTAGAGCTAAGGATATGTGATTTGGTGGCTGATGCTGATTTGCTTTTAGCTATTACTGCGTTACTTGAGCTCAGAATTATTAGTCTTAAAAACAATATGAAAAAACTTGATCCAATTGAAGCAAGCTCTAAAACTCAAGAAGAATTGTCTCTATTAGCAGATGAAAATGATTTGATGGCAGCTAAATCTAGTCTTGATGCAAATTTATCGCATTGGAAAAATGGGAAACAAATAAATTGTCGTGATTGGATCAAGGAACTTCTGTTAGATGTAACTCCTTTGGCTAAGGAGCTTGATATGTTTGAGTTACTTCAACCTATTGAATCAGTTTTGACAAATGGAAATCAATCAATGATATGGCTGGACTCTTATTCCAAGGGACTATCAATTCAGTCTTTGCTTCAGAAAGGTATTAGTGAAATGGAACGAGAGGAGACCAATTTCATTCAAATAAATTCATCCCATTAGTTACTAAGTCGCTAGAACTGCTTCATAATATATTTATGTTGAAAAATCCTCCTAACGAAAATACCTCAATTCACTCGACAGTATGTGTTGAGGATCAAGATCCTGGATATTTATTGCAACAAAGGCTTGAACTGGTTGAGGATCTATGGAAAACAGTTCTCAAAAGTGAATGTCCTCTTGATCAAACAGAGAGATTATTGCGTTTAAAAGAACTCAGTGATCCTAGTAAGTCAGATGAAGTTAATTCCTCACAGGCAATAGTCCAATTAATTACAGAAATGGATTTAGCTGAGGCGATATCTGCTGCTAGGGCTTTCTCTCTTTATTTTCAGTTAGTAAACATTCTTGAGCAACGTATAGAAGAGGATAGTTATTTAGACAGTATAGAAAAAGGGAAGTTAGATAATAGTAATTACAAAATAGACCCATTTGCTCCTGCTTTAGCGAGTCAGACTGCCCCAGCAACTTTTACACAATTATTTGAGCGATTACGTTGTTTGAATGTCCCTCCAGCTCAGCTTGATGCTTTGATGAGGGAAATGGATATTCGTCTTGTTTTTACAGCTCATCCAACTGAAATAGTTAGACATACTGTTCGGCACAAGCAACGTAGGGTAGCCACTCTTTTGCAACAGCTTCAATCTAATAGCTTGATTTCTGAATCGGAGAAGGAGATTTTTAGGTTGCAATTAGAGGAGGAGATAAGACTTTGGTGGAGAACTGATGAGCTTCATCAATTTAAACCTACTGTTCTTGATGAGGTTGACTACGCGCTTCATTATTTTCAGCAGGTTTTGTTTGATGCTATGCCTCAATTAAGAAGGAGACTGACTACAGCACTTGCTTCTAGTTATCCAGATGTAGAGATTCCTAATGAAGCTTTTTGTACATTTGGTTCGTGGGTAGGTTCAGATCGTGATGGGAATCCGTCTGTTACTCCGGAAATCACATGGAGAACAGCGTGTTATCAAAGACAATTAATGTTGGATAGGTATATTGCTTCAGTTCAAGAGCTAAGAGATCAACTGAGTATATCTATGCAATGGAGTCAAGTAAGTTCTCCTTTGTTAGAGTCATTAGAAATGGACAGAGTTCGTTTTCCTGAGGTTTATGAGGAAAGGGCTGCCAGATATAGACTAGAACCTTATCGCTTGAAACTTAGCTATACATTGGAGAGACTACGACTTACTCAACTACGTAATAAGCAGCTAGCAGATGCTGGATGGCAATTCTCACCAGAAGGTAAGCCTTTAACATCTACTAATAATAGTTTTGATGAGTTTCTCCACTACAGATCTGTAGATGAATTAAAAAATGAATTAGAACTTATTCGAAATAGTTTAGTTAGTACAGATCTTACCTGTGAACCTCTAGATACTTTGTTAAATCAAGTGCATATTTTTGGCTTTTCTTTGGCTAGCTTAGACATTAGGCAAGAAAGCACAAGACATAGTGATGCGTTAGATGAACTCACTCGCTTCCTAGATTTGCCTGAGGCATATGGCGTTATGGATGAGGAAACTCGAGTCAAATGGTTGATGAAGGAATTAAAAACTCGGAGACCACTTATCCCTCCTGCTTTTGAGTGGTCTAAAAGTACTCAAGAAACTATCTCCGTTTTTCATATGCTTCAAAGGCTTCAGAAAGAATTTGGTACTCGTATATGTCGATCGTATGTAATTTCAATGAGTCATACAGCATCAGATTTATTAGAAGTTCTTCTTTTAGCTAAAGAATCAGGTTTAATTGATCCAACACTTGGAGCTGCTGATTTCCTAGTTGTTCCGTTATTTGAAACGGTTGAGGATTTACAACATGCTCCTTCTGTAATGGAGTCGTTACTCCAGACAGATGTCTATCGCGAATTACTTCCACGCGTAGGAGAGAAAAACCAACCTCTTCAAGAACTTATGCTTGGCTATTCTGATAGCAATAAGGATTCAGGCTTTCTCTCTAGTAATTGGGAAATTCATAAGGCCCAAATAGCACTCCAAGACTTGGCAAGTAGACAAGGAATAGCATTGCGTATTTTTCATGGTAGAGGAGGGTCTGTAGGGAGAGGAGGTGGACCAGCTTATCAAGCTATTTTGGCTCAACCTAGTGGTACACTGCAGGGACGTATAAAGATTACAGAACAAGGGGAGGTTCTTGCTTCAAAATACAGTCTTCCAGAATTAGCTCTATATAATCTAGAAACTGTAACCACTGCGGTTATCCAAAATAGCTTGGTTACCAATAAATTAGATGCTACGCCCAATTGGAATGAATTGATGACCAGACTTGCATCTCGTTCAAGAGAGCACTATAGAGCTTTGGTACATGATAATCCCGATTTGGTTCAATTTTTTCAAGTAGTTACTCCAATAGAAGAAATTAGTAAGTTACAAATATCTAGTCGTCCTGCTCGACGAAAGAGTGGTGCAAAAGACTTATCAAGTCTTCGTGCTATACCATGGGTCTTTGGTTGGACTCAAAGTCGTTTCCTCTTGCCAAGTTGGTTTGGCGTCGGCACAGCCTTAGCTACTGAATTAAAGACAGACCCCGACCAAATGGAGATGTTGCGAATGTTGAATCAGAGATGGCCATTCTTTAGAATGTTGATCTCTAAGGTAGAGATGACGCTTTCAAAAGTTGATTTAGATGTTGCCCATCATTATATGGTTAGTTTAGGTGGTAATGATAATCGGGATGCTTTCGCTGGTATTTTTGAGATTATCTCAAATGAATATACTTTGACTAAGAAATTAATTCTAGAAATCACTGACAAGTCAAAGCTATTAAGTGCGGATCCTGCTTTGCAATTGTCTGTAAACCTGAGGAATAGGACTATTGTCCCTTTAGGATTTTTACAAGTTGCTCTTCTTAAACGATTAAGAGAGCAGAATCGTCAACCACCTATTAGTGAAGATGTAAATATTGACTCTAGTCAAAGTTCACGAACATATAGCCGTAGTGAATTATTGCGTGGTGCATTGTTGACCATCAATGGTATTGCTGCAGGGATGAGAAATACAGGATGATATGCTTGGATTAAATTCAGTAAATAAATGTCCTCAAATTCCTGAGGGCTTTGTTCTACATCGAAGTAAACCTATTTCTGTACGTAAAATAAATAGACTCCTATCAAGATGTAATCAAGATACTCATCAACCAAGAAAGTTAGAATTAGCTTTGACAAATAGTGATTTTTATTTGACTCTCCTTCAAAAAACTTCTGAAAATCTTTTGGGATTTGTTCGTGTGACTAGTGATAAAGGTTTAAACGCAAATTTGTGGGATTTAGTTGCAGAGCCTGGTGATCAACAAGAAAAATACATGTCTATTGTAGTTTTTAAGGCAATTGAAATCATTAGAAGGGAGTTGCCAGGTTGTAGCATTTCTGTTGCCGCTCCATTAATTTCACTTAATCCATTGAAAGCTAATGGTTTTTTATTAGATCCGAATGGTATCAAAACAATGGGCATTAGACTTTGAAAAATTAAATTTACGAGCATGGAGGGACTCGAACCCCCGACCCTCAGAACCGGAATCTGATGCTCTATCCAACTGAGCTACATGCCCAATGAAGGGGTGTTATTAAAAAAGGCCAAATGGCTGAGACCTTATTAAAATTAGCTTACATACAAATTCCATAAAGTAACATTCAACTTCATCAGTTAGAACTTAATAATTTTCGAAATTATCGACGTTTTCAGTTTGAGTTAACTGAAAATCGGTTGATAGTAATAGGGCAAAATGGGGTTGGTAAGTCTAATCTTCTTGAATCTGTAGAATTATTATCTAGTTTACGTTCTCATCGATCAAACCGAAATCAGGATTTAATTTATTGGGATGAAGATAAGGCTTGCTTATCTGCCTTGGTTGATGAGGATCAAAAACTTTCTCTAGAATTAAATAGAAAAGGTGGTAGAAAAGCTTATAAAAATGAAAAACTTTTAATTCGTCAAATTGATTTGATTGGATCGATGAGAAGCGTAGGCTTTAGTGCTCTTGATCTAGAATTAATTAGAGGAGAACCTTCTCTTAGAAGAAATTGGCTTGATAGAATTGTCCAGCAACTTGAGCCTATTTATTCTGATTTGACAGGAAGGTTTTCTAGATTGCTTAGGCAAAGAAGTCAGCTTTGGCGAAACTTGAGTGTTGAATCGAGCAAGGATACAAACATTCTATTAGATTCATATGATACGCAAATGGCTTTGGTGAGTACAAGAATTCATCGGAGACGTAGACGTATTTTAGATCGTCTACTTCCCATAGCTTCAAACTGGCAGCAATATCTAAGTAATAGTAAAGAGAAATTGGATATTATATATTTGCCAGGTAGTAAACTTGAGGGTGAAGAGAGTGAAAAAAATTGGAGGGAAAGCATTGAGCGTCAACTTTTAGAAATGAGGTCTGAGGAAGAGAGTACGGGTAATTGTCGAGTAGGTCCTCATCGTGATGATGTACTGTTTCTCGTAAATGAGGTGGATGCTAGACGTTTTGGTTCTGCTGGTCAGCAAAGAACGATTGTATTGGCTTTAAAATTGGCCGAATTAGAGTTAATTAAAATGGTATATGGAAAATCTCCAATTTTGCTTTTAGATGATGTTTTAGCTGAGCTAGATCCCAAAAGACAATTGTTGCTTTTAGAGGCTGTTGGTCAAAAACATCAGTGTTTAATAAGTGCAACACATGTAGAGTCTTTTGAAGGTGAATGGGTGCGAAACTCACAATTAATGCAATTAGATTCTTTTAGTTGAAACTATTAGTCGGTTATTGTGGAAATGATTTTTGGATAATATGGAACCTTTCTTACCTGAATTGCATCCAAATCCTGGATGGGGTGACTCTTGCAAGTCAAAAGATATAGATACCATCAAGACTAATTCAAGCGAAAATATTGGAAGGCACTGCATACTTGAACTTTATCAATGTGATCATGCAAAGCTTAATGATGAAGCCTTCATAAGAACAACCATCACATCATCGGCCAAAATCGCTGGAGCAACACTCATAAATTTGGTAACTCATAGCTTTAAGCCTCAGGGAGTTACGGGGCTAGCATTATTGGCTGAATCTCATATTTCAATACATACATGGCCGGAGATTGGTTATGCAGCTATTGATGTTTTTACTTGCGGTGACCATACGATGCCTGAAAAAGCTTGCAAGTTTCTTTTTAAAGATTTTTTGGCTAAGCACTTCTCATTTCGAAATATTGCGAGAGAAATCCCTTCAGGAATCCAAATTTTGCATCGTGAACCTTGATAAAATAAAAATTTAAAAGAAATCAAAAATCTCTTAGAAATCAGAGTTTATTTTTATTAGTCTTTATGTCTCTTGTAAGTTTTCCGCTAATCAAACCCTCTAGATCTAAACTTATAGAATGGAAACCTAAAGACAAAAAATATTTTATCAATTTATTTCTCTCGATAATTCTAAGGAAGTGATCTATCTCACTTGCAGGTAATTCAATTCTGGCAGATAGGCCTTGACTTCGTACACGCACTTTTGAAAAACCTTTATTAATAATCCATTCTTCTGCTAAAGCAATTTGTTCAAGCCTTTTCGAACTTATTTCCTCTCCAAATGGAATACGAGATGCTAAACATGGTTGGGCAGGTTTGTCCCACCAGGGTAAACCTAAAGATTTAGAAATTGAACGAATTGATTTTTTATCTATTTTTAGTTCAGCAAGAGGTGATATTACTCCAGCCTGATTAGATGCCTTAATCCCTGGTCGAAAGTCGTAAATATCGTCATAATTCACTCCATCAAGGACTTGAGCGTTATGGAATCTTTTGGAAATTTGATCTAAATGTTTGTGTAATTCTTGTTTGCATGCAAAGCATCTATTCTCAGGATTTTTAAAGTAATTTGGGTCATTAATTTCATTCGTTTGACATTCTTCATGATGGATACCAATCCAAGCTGCTTGAAGACGCGCTTGCTTAAGTAAGTATGGAGCTAAGGAATGAGAGACACCAGTAACTGCAAAGGCTTTTGAACCTAGTTGTTCTTGCGCTATTGTCGCGACTAAAGAACTATCAACGCCTCCAGAGAAAGCAACACATGCATGATTTATATCTTTAATAAACTCCCTTAACAATTTTAATTGTTTCAGTTCAGAGTCAGTTAAAGATTCAAGTTGACTAAAAAACACGTTTTAAAAAGGTCATTAATTTGATGAAATTGAGACTCCTACACTCTCTCATCTTTGTATGCATTTCGAATATTCTATGACGTCTAATGTAGAAGAAGTTAAGTTGCATGCATAAGAAGCAGAATTTTCGATCGTGGTATCAAACGGTATAGGAATTACGACAGCATCGGAAAGTCAGGAACGTAGTCACGGACAATTACATGTTTATGACGGAGAGGGTAAAGGTAAGAGTCAGGCAGCTTTGGGGGTGGTCCTAAGGACTATAGGTTTAGGTATATGTGAGAAAAGACAAACAAGAGTATTACTTCTTAGATTCTTGAAAGGACCTGGTCGCTCGTATGACGAAGATGCAGCAATTGATGCTTTGCAGCAAGGCTTCCCTCACTTGATTGATCAAGTGAGGACTGGCAGGGGAGAATTTTTTAGCGCTGACCAATCCACCAAATTTGATTATCAGGAAGCTCAAAGAGGATGGGATATCGCAAAAGGGGCAATTGCCAGTGCTTTATATTCAGTTGTTGTCTTAGACGAATTGAACCCTGTTCTGGATTTGGGATTATTACCTGTTGAAGAAGTTGTTCAGACACTTACTGCTAGACCAAGCGGAATGGAAATTATCGTCACTGGAAGAGCTGCACCCAACCCTCTTATTAAAGTTGCGGAACTTCATTCTGAGATGAGAGCTCACAGACGACCTGAGCTGAATAACGATGAAATTCTTTTTGAAAATAATGTTGGAGGGATAGAAATTTATACCGGTGAAGGTAAAGGCAAATCAACCAGTGCTCTGGGTAAAGCTTTACAAGCTATCGGTAGAGGAATTAGTCAGGATAAAAGTCATCGTGTTTTAATTTTGCAATGGCTTAAAGGTGGTAGTGGTTACACAGAGGATGCCGCGATTGCAGCTCTTCGAGAAAGTTATCCTCATTTAGTCGACCACCTTCGATCTGGTAGAGATGCGATTGTTTGGAGGGGGCAGCAAAAGCCCATTGATTATGTAGAAGCTGAAAGAGCATGGGAAATTGCAAGAGCAGCTATTTCAAGTGGTCTTTATAAGACTGTGATTTTGGATGAGTTAAACCCAACCGTTGATTTGGAACTCCTCCCAGTTGAGCCTATTGTTCAGACATTGCTGCGCAAACCTTCAGAAACCGAGGTGATTATTACAGGAAGATGCAAAAACCAACCCATATATTTTGATTTAGCAAGTGTTCATTCTGAGATGGTGTGTCACAAGCACTATGCAGAAAAAGGTGTTGATTTAAAAAGGGGGGTTGATTATTAGTTTTAATTAACTTTTTTCGTTATTCCAGGCTTCAATACCTCCTTGAATATTAATACCTCTAATGCCAAATTTGTTTAAATGCTTTAATGCACGCAACGATCTTTTCCCACTTCTACAAAAAACATAAAGATTTTTTTTTGCGGAAAGAATTTTAATTTCACTAATGGCTTTCCCATTTTCAATAGTGCTAAGAGGTATAAGCTTTGACTTTTCAATTGAACATTGATGGTGTTCATTTGGATTGCGAACATCTATTAATATAATTTCTTTTGAAGATTGGCTAAGAAGTATTTTTAATTCTTTAACTGAAATACTTTCTATATAACAATCCACCTCATTTTTAACTGTAACCTCTGAACAGAAACTTTGATAATCTATTAATTTATCGATAGTTCTGTGGTCTGGATTGGATTTTAATGTAAGCTCTTTAAATTTCATTTTTAATGCATTAAAAACGAGTATCCTGCCGTTTAGCGGATAACCAATATTTGTTATTATCTTTATGGCTTCCGCTGCTTGAATTGTACCAATAATTCCTGGAAGAATTCCCATGACTCCAGCTTCGGAGCAAGATGGAATTAACTCTTGAGGAGGGGGCGTGGGGATAAGATCTCGATAGTTAGGGCTATCTTCCTCCAAATTAAATACACTTACTTGTCCTTCGAATCTTGCAATTGAACCATATATATTAGGCTTTTTAAGTATTAGACAAGCATCATTAATTAGGTAACGTGTTGGGAAATTGTCTGAACAATCACATATCACATCATAATCTTTAAGTATTTCCAAAGCATTACTAGTTGTTAGCTTTTGATTGAATAAATCAACTCGACAAGAAGGATTTATGTTGTGTATGTGTTGTTTGGCCGAATCTGTTTTTAAGAGGCCTATTGAATTTGTAGTATGAATTATTTGTCTTTGTAAATTTGAGTATTCAACGACATCAAAATCAACTATTCCGATACGTCCAATTCCAGCTGCTGCAAGATAAATTAAAAGTGGAGATCCCAGCCCTCCTGTCCCAATACAAAGAACTGAACTTGTCTTTAATTTTTCTTGGCCTTTGATACCTATCTCAGGGAGACTTATATGTCTTGCATACCTATTCATTTCTTCAGAACTTAAATTTGCTTCATTCTGGCTTTGATCCATTAATCAAACCTTTTGTGATTCATTTAGGTTAAAGAAGAAATTTCAATTTTCACGCTATGAAAGTTTAATTTATTTTTAATCCACCATGCTTTTAAATCTCCATCCTTGTTTGAAATAACCATAAGACCAGGAGATTGATGTAATAATAGATCTATTCTTGAGGGTTTGTTTTCATCTAACGGATGAGAGTGAGCACAACATAAAACTTCTAGATCATTTTTTCTTGCCCATTTGTGACATGCAATTTGATCTTTTGCGTCAACTTCGAAACGATTCTTTTTGGATAATTGCATATTTTTTTGCCTAGAAAACGCTCCTATATTTTGATTAATTAATTTCGATTCTTGTTCTCCCCAAATATTTCGACAATTCCAGATGTGAGTTACTTCCCAAATATTTCTCTTGTGATCTTTAGCTAAGCTGTTTGTTTTGCCAATTAACATGCAGCAGCCTTCCTCTGGCTCTACAGCCTTTAAAAATCTAGAGAGAACACAATTCGTTTCGTTATGAAATTCAATATATTTTGGAGTTTTCATGGGAAAAAATGATTTGATTCGGCATTCTCTCTATTTTGGTTCGGACTTATCTCTATTCAGCCTATGGCATTTATTAAATAAATTCGATACGCTCAGTCCATATTTGCTTAGTAGCTTGTGTTCATGTCTGATGTAAATCCTGATTCTAAAGATGAATCAAAGGCAGGGAAAACAGAAGGTGTTAATTTTTCAGAACGTTACAGTGATGTAATGGGAAAAGTTAATGAATCTTTGAGCAAAATTGATTGGACTCAAATGGGTAAGTATGGCAAGGCGGCAGGGATCATTGCTGTTGTTGTTTTAGCTCAAGTTTTAATCAAGGTTGTTATTGATACAGTTAACTTTTTTCCAATTCTTCCTGGTTTATTAGAACTTCTTGGAATTGTTGTTTTAGGCCAATGGAGTTGGCAGAACTTAACAACTAGTGAAAAAAGAACAGCTGTATTTGACAAAGTTCAAAATCTTAAGAAAGAATACTTAGGATAAATTAATAAGAGCAAGAATAACTGATCTGAGATTTCGTTAAATACGAGATCTCAGATTTTTTAGTATTTTTACTGAACTTTCTTTGTAAGAGCCACCGAATATATTTGCGTGATTAAGCAAATGATAAAGGTTATAAATATCAGTTCTATCTTTTGAAAATTTATCTAGTGGCCAAATCTCTTCGTATCCTTTATAAAACTCTTTATTAAAACCACCAAATAATTTAGTCATTGAGATATCAACTTCTCTGTCAGCCCAGTAACTGGCAGGGTCATAAAGAATTCCTAAACCATTTTTAGTGCTTCCACAATTACCGGACCATAGATCACCATGAACTATTGAGATCCTTGGGTAATGATCATTTAGGTATGAGCTTAAATATATTAAAACATCCTCATATTCATCAACTCTAACCCCCCATCCTTTTGCTTGTATAAGTTGTGGTCTAAGACGATAATTTACAAAGAATTCTCCCCAGTTACTGTCCCATCCACTTATTTGGTTATTAGATCCTATAAAACCTTCTTCTTCCCATCCGAAATTTTTTTGGCTCAATTCACTAGAAGATTTATGCAGTAGTGCTAAGCCTTTCCCAAGGAGATTTTGTTGAGTTTGTTTGAGATCTATCCATTCCAAAAAAAGTATAGATAAATTTTCATAACTTATGAGATCAAGTGTTTTAGGAACGCAGATATACGATTTATTAGTATATTTTTTTAGAACTGAAAGACACTCACGTTCAAACTTAAACATATTAATATTGTCAATGTGATTTGATTTGGCAAAAACTTTCTTGCCATTTTGGAAATGAATGCACCAGGCTTTATGGATACACCCTCCGCCTACTGGAATTATTTGCTCTATTAGTGAGTTTTTGCTTACTTTATTTGAACTTGAAAGAGCCTTTTTGATTAATTCCTCCATTCACTTTATTCTCGCTTGAAAATTTCTTATGCCTGAAGAATCTATCATTGTTATTGGGGGAGGGATAGCTGGTTTGACAGGTGCTGCTCTTCTCGCTAAAGAGGGCTATCGTGTAACTTTGGTCGAAGCACATAGTCAATTAGGTGGCTGTGCAGGAACTTTTAAAAGAGGTTCATATACCTTTGATGTAGGCGCTACTCAAGTTGCAGGCCTTGAGAGGGGAGGAATTCATCATCGTTTATTTAATTATTTGGATATTCCGTTACCTGATGCAAAAATTTTAGATCCTGGATGTTCAGTTGTTCTTGGTGATGGGAGTCGTCCAATCAATCTTTGGCATGATCCATTGAGATGGCTGCAAGAAAGACAAGAACAGTTCCCTGGGAGTGAAATCTTCTGGTTGTTATGCTCTCAAATTCACGAAAGTAACTGGGAATTTGTAGAAAGAGATCCCATACTTCCGGTAAGAAATTTTTGGGATTTAAGTCAATTAATTAGAGCCATACGTCCTTCAAATCTTTTATCAGCTTTTCTGAGTAAGTTGACTATTGCAGACTTGCTTAAAATAACTGGTTGTCATAAAGATAGACGTTTACGAAGTTTTTTAGACCTACAATTAAAACTTTACTCTCAAGAACCAGCAAGTAGGACGGCCGCTTTATACGGTGCAACTGTTCTTCAAATGGCTCAATCTCCTAGAGGCCTATGGCATCTTCAGGGATCAATGCAAGTTCTTAGCGATTTATTGAAAGATAGTTTTTTGAGAGATGGAGGAAGCCTTTTGATTGGGCATAGAGTGACCAAAATATTAAGTAAAAAAAATTCAAATATTTTTGAAGTCAATGTGATTGATAGAAGAAAGAATTTGATACAGCTGAAAGCATCAGATATTGTTTGTAGCTTGCCTCCTCAATCTCTTTTAGATTTAATTCCTATTGATGGAGGTTTATCCATAACATACCGTGAAAGTATAAAAAGATTACCCAAACCCAGTGGTGCCCTTGTGTTTTACGGAGCTCTCCGTCGTGCTGACTTGCCAGTTGATTGTCCAGGGCATATTCAAATATTCGATGAGAATTTTGGCTCTTTATTTATTTCTATAAGTATGGAAGATGATCAGCGTGCACCAGTTGGAATGGCTACTTTAATTGCAAGTGTATTTGTTGATATTAATCAATGGTCTAATCTAGATAGTCAATCCTATGCCAGAAAAAAAAATATTTTATCAAAACAGATTAGAACTATTTTAAATCAAAAGTTTGATTTGCAAGAGACGAGTTGGGATCATCAAGAACTTTCAACCCCAAGAAGCTTTGAAAGGTGGACAGGACGTCCTGGTGGAATAGTCGGAGGCCTTGGTCAACATCCAGATCAATTTGGCCCTTTTGGCTTGGCAAGTAGAACCCCTCTCAGAGGTTTATGGCTTTGTGGAGATTCAATTTATCCCGGCGAAGGTACAGCTGGCGTAAGCCAATCAGCCATGATGGTTGTTAGACAACTAATGGAATCTAAAGGTAGACATTTGAATATCCCTGTCTTTAATTAGTAGATTTTAAAATGAAATTCTGTCTTTCTTCCTGAGTATTGATTAGTATTTTTTCGAGCTCACTCCAGTTCTCTTCAAGTAAATATTTTTCAAAAAGATCTAAAGAATGTTTATAAGAGGCCAAATGTCTCTTTATATTTTTCTTGTTAAATTTTGCCATAGAGACTCCTAGCTCTGGGTTGCCACCTCCGACCCTAGAGGTATCAGCAAACCCACTGGAGGCAATAATTTTTGCAAGTGAATATAAGGAGGACTTTGTATCTGCACTGAGTGTATTTAGTAATGCCGCGCTAATTAGAACTGGTAAATGTGAAATCAAGCCTACAGCTTCATCATGTATTTGAGCTTCAGAGCTTATCCATTGACTCCCAAGTGACAAAGAAATTTGCTGCACTATTTCGAGGGCTTTTTGATCAGTTCTTTTGCTTGGAGTGACGATCCATGGCTTGTTTTTAAATAAATTATGTCGACCTGCGTTAACGCCTGATTCTTCTGTTCCTGTCATTGGATGACTGGCTACAAAACGTGGATGTAATTTATCCCAAGTATTTAAAATAGGGACTTTTACAGATCCAACATCAGTAACAACAGCATTTTTAGGAATGGCATTGATTAAAGCTGTTGAAGGATTTAGTAGTTGCTCAAGTGGTAAAGCAATATATATAAGAGAACAATTGTTTAATACATTTGGATCAGTACTAACAATTTGGGCTAGTTTTCTTGCTCTGGCTTTTTGTGCAGTTTTTTCTCGATGAGTAATCCCATAAACTGTATATCCAAGCTTTTGGAGATCTAAGCCTAAGGAGCCTCCAATTAGACCTAATCCAACAATTCCAATATTTTCAGAGGTTTTTGTTTTAAGCTCCATAAATAGTATTGTTCTATATCTTTATTGATAGGGCAACATGATTAAAAGAATTTATTGATAAAAGGTACTACTAATGCTTGAGGTGAATTCACATAAACATCTTAAAAAATATTATCAAAAGAATCTTGCTCAATGGCCTCATAATTTGACCCTAACAAGATTGATATCTAGAAGCTTAAGTCGTAAAGATAATACTTTTATTCAATTATCAAGTGATAGTAGAAATTTTTGGTGGCCTGGCCTTTTGATTCCACTTTGTTTGCAGAACAATAATATTGTTCTGATTCTTTCAGAGAGACAATGTCGTCTCTTGTTTGAAGTGGAATTACCAAAGTTGAAATCTAGTCGATTAGGTTTCGATTATGTAGAAGGAATTAAATTAACTCCCTCAGATAAAAAAGTTTGGGTTTTAAGATACCAAGATCTTATTTTCGCGCATGAAAAAGATTTATTAAAAAATCGCCAATTAATATTTCCTGAATCTGATTTTATTTCTAGTGAGCTTAGAGAATCTATGTCTATTAAAATTACTCCAAAAGATTGGGAGGATTTAATTGCTTCTCACTCAAGTTTTGAAGCTTCGATTATTGAAGTTCATGAACGTCTAAGTCGAAGTCTTTTCAGTCATTCAGTAAGTTCTGATGCTGTCATAAGAATTGATCATAGGGAACTTTTAGCGTTAAAAGAAATTCTCAATGATGACTTGCCTGCCAGAATGCCTTGGAAACGAGCTCTTAACGTGGTCAACAATGAATGGGTAACATGGGCGAAATTAGATAATCGAAAACTTAGTTGGGATTGGTACATTCAACCATTGACTCCTTTGCAAACTCTCTCGGGTTTATTATCAAAAAATACTCTTTTAATGTTGACTAATTTAGGTCAAAGCGATTCTTTCTTTATAGATTTAAATAGTAAAAAAATTACTTTCACTGTAAAGGTGAATTTAGGAAATAAATTTGATCAAGAACCTATTCCTTTATTTGTTCCCAAAAGACAACCTTTGCCAAATACGTCTCATTTTTATCGTCATATTATAAGGCAGTGTCAAAGATTAATTCTTGGTCGTACTCATCCAACTATTATTTTGGTAGATGATTTACAACTACGACGTCAGATAACTAGTGAATTGGCTGGAGAATTTGGATTGAGAGTAGTTCATGAAACTATTGATATTGAGACTAACGGGATTATTTGTTGTAGTTGTAATTGGTGGATTATTAATCAGTACAATTTGCCAACACCAGATCAATTGATTTTTCCAGTGATTCCATTGCCTATTTTAGAATCACCCTGGATTGCCGCTAAAGTTGAAATGCTTAAGCATCAAGGTCGTGACTGGTTTCGAGAATTTCTTTTTCCAGAAACCCTTACTATCCTTCTTAAATCGCTTGCAATCATTAGGGGTAATGATGTTCGAGTCGCCATACTTGACGGCCGTATGCACTATAGAAGTTGGGGAAAATTAATATTCGAAGCTCTTGAGCCGTGGGTTGCTTTAGAGCGTTTATTGCCTTATTAAAATCAATCTCTTAGATTAAAAAATATTGTTTTTTTATAATGGGAGAAGCACGCCGAAGATCTGAGCAAGGCTTAAATCCTCGTAGTAAGAAAAACTCTAGAAATGAGTCACCTCGTATTGTCCCTTGGTTTCCTGTTACGCAAGCGCAAAGAGATCAATTTATACAATTAAGTATTCGTGCAGGATGGGTAGGTATTGCTGCCTTAGTTATTCTTTGGATCATTGTTCGCTTTATTGGACCTGCTGCAGGGTGGTGGATTCCTGCTGATATCAGGTAAAGCATAGTATGTTGTTACCTTTAACCGTTCGCTGAAACTTGGCTTAGGTTTGGTCGTGATGAAGCCTGTCGAGCAGCTGCCGCTAATGGTCTCATTGAATTAGCACTTACTTCTGAGCCTTCAGTTAATTTTTCTTTAACTAACTTTTCAATTATTTCTTTTGATTCAGGATTTTGTTCAAGCCAATTAATGGTATTGTCTCTCCCTTGCCCAATATTGTCACCTTCATAGCTATACCAAGCTCCTTTACGAGTAACGACATTAGTCTCATCTGCTAAATCAAGAAGACAACCAAGAGTACTAATTCCTTTTCCAAAAAGAATATCAAATTCGGCTATTCGGAATGGAGGTGCAACTTTGTTTTTTGCGACTTTCACTTTTGCACGAATTCCATATTCTTCAGTTCCTCTCTTTAAAGTTTGAATGCGACGAATATCTAATCTTACAGAGGCATAAAATTTAAGCGCGTTTCCACCAGTTGTTGTTTCTGGATTCCCATATGTAATACCAATTTTTAGACGTAATTGGTTTAAGAAGATTACTGTGCAACCAGACTTGCCAATATTTCCAGTAATTTTTCTCATTGCTTGACTCATTAGACGAGCTTGAGCACCTACTGAATGATCCCCCATTTCTCCTTCTATTTCTGAACGGGGCGTAAGTGCAGCGACTGAATCAACAACAACTAGATCTACTGCAGCAGATCTAATAAGTTGGTCAACGATTTCCAATGCCATCTCGCCTGTGTCCGGTTGAGATACGAGAAGATTTTCTACATCAACACCAAGAGAAGCTGCATAGACTGGGTCTAGAGCATGTTCTGCATCTACAAATGCAGCAACTCCCCCGTTACGTTGAATCTCAGCGATCGCATGTAATGTGAGCGTTGTCTTTCCGGAACTTTCGGGACCATAAACTTCAATTACACGTCCTTTGGGATAGCCGCCACCAAGAGCTAAATCAAGAGTTAAAGCACCCGTAGATATTGTTTCTACCCGCATTTTTGACGCGTCCCCAAGGCGCATGATCGAACCCTTCCCAAAATTGCGTTCTATTTGTCCAACCACTAAGCTCAATGCTTTTTCTTTTTCTCCAGATTTTGCGTCTATTTTCTTAGGTTCAGTTGATTGGAGTGACTTACCTTCGTTTGACATGACAAATAACGTTAATTCAGAGGGATAACAACAGACGTTGGGATTGATGATGAAATACTCAGCTTCTCAACGAATAGCAATTAAACCGATAGTACAGACGTACGCTATTAAGTCAAGACCACTTAGAAATAGGTTCTTGTAAAGTATCTGAATTTAATAATTTAATACCGGAAGGAAGATTATTTTTATCCTGGGGTTTTAAGTATCCCCAGCTTGCTAAGTAACAAGGGATACATGCCAGCTTTGGATCTCCCAAGACTTTTTCTAAGGTAGTTCTTCGATCTTCAATAAAACCTTGAATTATTCTTGTCTGTGAGAGTTGCTTCAAGACATCGACTTTACTTCCTGATTCGTGACCGAAAACAAGCTTTGGCTGAAGATCGAAACAATCCAAAAGTTTTTTTGTGAACTCAATACTTTTTGTTGTTAAAACCGCAAATTCAATACCTTCCTTTTCAAGTGTCTGCAGGCGTTGAGTGACTAAGGAAAAAGGCTGATGAAAATTTAACCATTGATTGAAATTATTTGATATTGCTTCTCTTCTAGTTTGATTTAAAGCTTCTTGTAATTGAATAGGTGTCCAACCCCATTTTTCAAGAGCTAAGGAGCATTCTACTTGATAATTTCTTGAGAAATTTTGTAAACCTTTTAAGTTTATTTGACTAGTTTTATTTGAACATTCAGCAGCTAGAATAACCATTTCCCAACCATGATGTACCCATGGCCGCATGGCCTTAAAAGTGCGGGGAATCTCACTAGGAAAAGAAAGAATTTTTTTTTCTTTGGCAGAAAGTATATTTAGACAAGTTTGGCGAGAACTTGACCAATATTCCTTAATGCCGTCAACGATGACGCCATCAAAATCAAGAACAAGTAGAGGTTTTTCTATCACTAACTGTTGAAAACTGGGCCGCTAGGATTCGAACCTAGGAATGTCGAGACCAAAACCCGATGCCTTACCACTTGGCGACGGCCCATTGTTCCAGATCTATGTTTGTAATTGAAAGACATAGATTTGGATTCTTTCTCTTAGATAATTGCATATTTGATTCAATCCTGTCATGTCTTTATCCAGTTTTTTTTAGTTATTCGGAAGATTTCTTCATTAATACAGCTCAAAGAGGGTTAGCGAATGATTGATTTAGCTAAAGGAAATCCAATTATAAAGATTTTCTTACAAGCCAAGGATTTATCAGTTGTTTTGCCTCTGCAAGAGCCGCCTCCCAGCCTTCAGGCCATTCTCTAAGACTAATTCTTTTTCGTTGAGCCTCTTCTAACCATGGTTGGATTATCTTTCTTGCTTTCCCTCCAAAAGCAACTCCTTCAGGACCCTTAATCTCTGGTAGATACTTAATGGTCGATTCATTAGTCCCTCCAGCAAGTTGTAAGGGGCCTGGTGGAGCTATTGGGCGTATCCTTTCCCAGAGTTTTACTGCAATTTTTGCCGCACCTGCTCCAAGATCTCCACTCATTCGGCGCCCATCAATTTGCCAAAGAGGTTTTTGATTATGAATTCTCAGGAATTGATGTCGCAGCCAAAGTTCTTCTGCTAATTTTTCATGGTTTATTCCATGCCCTTGTAAACCGCAGCTGACAGATAATCTTTGTAGCTCCAGATCGACTTTAAAAATTTCCTTGATTGTTTTTTCAAATTCTTGGCCTCTTCCTGGAGCCGTATGTATTTCTACTGCATCTGGTCTGATAGTTGCTAATAATCGAGCAAAATCTTTCAGAGTTAATCTTCGATCCTTTTCTTGAATAATTCCTAATGGGCATGTATCAATACATCGGCCACATCCATAGCATTTATTAGCCTTTACACCACCTTCGTTTTCAATCGCGTGAGCTGGACAAATGCTTTGACAGGGTCTTAAGCAATTAGAAGGACAAAGCTCAGGATTAAACCAAGCTTTGCGAAAATGTGCATCTTTTCCATCACTGACGCTGATCATCAGCCAAGGTTTTTTCCCATAAGTTTCGAAAATCCAATCAATAGCATTGCGAGCTGCATGTATAACAGCTTCGTCGGCAGCGAGGTCAATGCAATGCACCCCGGCAGCTCCATAAATTGAGCAAAGATCATTTATTGCAGGTAAGTCTTGATTACTTGCACCACAAATTAATTTTACCCAGTTACCTTTTTTGAGAGCTTCAGAATTGCAAATCGAATTTTGAGTAATCACCTTGATTAATTTCTAATCTCTATTAATGAATTCATTTAATGGTTGCCATTTAATACTTCGAGCCCCTCCCATCTCAATAACAATTTTGATTCGAGGTTCCTTTTGGCAGAGATTATTTATTGCTAATAGTTCTGATTTAGAGAGGACTTGACCCTCTAATAACCATAGAACCAAAGGTTTATCTTCGACTAATAATTCATTTAATTGAGGAATAACTTGTTGAACTTCCCCTAAGGCCCCATTCCTTCCAACATTTTGATGTCCCAAATGTGGTGGCCTGATTCCATGTAATTGGGTAAGAAAGACAACTGGATCTCCTAATCCTCTAGCGGAAGTTATCTGTGTTTGATATCCGCTAGCTCTAAGTCTTCGAAGTAAACGAGTTTCTGCTCCACCTTCTAATGGGCTAAGGATGGCAAGGCAGCCGAATGATTCAAGATCAGTGCGAAATTTCTGACCAGATAGTAATAAAGGCATCCTTAAATCAAATTCTTTATCTTATTCAAGTGAAGCATCACACAAAATGGGTGTTAATAGTGTAATGTTTTAAGTTGCTAAAGCTTTTCTATGCCCGCCCGCTAGCCGGGCCTCTAGATGCTTGAGCAGACTAGGCGTTTGCGTTTAGTCTCTTTGGCCAGTGCAGAAGAATTTATTTTCTTTTGTCGGGATACTCTTTGAACTTTGTGAAAAGTTTGAAAAAGTCTCAGCCAGCTGATTGTCGCTAGCATTTTTCCAAATAAATTGAATTTCAATTAACTTCAACTTTTTTGGCTAGATAAGCGATTTAATTCAGATTCCAAGTCTCTCTTTACAGATTGACCTTTTAGCTGGCGTTTATTTAACTCATGTCTTTAGGAATTCTAGGTAAGAAGTTGGGTATGTCCCAACTCTTCGATGATGAAGGCAGAGCCGTTCCAGTCACTTTGATAGAAGCGGGTCCCTGTCGAATCACTCAATTGAAATCTGTGGATACGGATGGCTATGCCGCTGTTCAGATAGGCTTTCAATTAATTCGTGAAAAACTTATTAACAAACCTTCAAAAGGTCATCTTGCAAAATCAGGAGATGATCTTTTGCGCCATCTTCGAGAGTACCGAGTAGAAAATTCTTCTGAATTTAAGCTTGGAGCGGCAATAACTGTCGATGATTTCGAAAAAGGTCAAAAAGTTGATGTTAGTGGCGACACTATGGGTAGAGGATTCGCTGGTTATCAAAAGCGTCATGGCTTTAGTCGAGGTCCTATGAGTCACGGTTCAAAGAATCATCGATTGCCTGGTTCGACTGGAGCTGGAACAACTCCTGGTCGTGTTTATCCGGGGAAAAGGATGGCTGGTCGCATGGGCGGTAAAAAAGTCACTACCAGAGGCCTTGAAATTCTAAAGATAGATACAAATCACAATTTATTGGTCGTCAAAGGATCTGTTCCAGGGAAGCCTGGATCTCTTTTAAACATTAGACCTGCCAAAAGAGTTGGCGTCTCTACCCAGCAAGGAGGTAAATGATGACTAACTGTACTGTTCTTGATTGGGAAGGGAAAGAGGCTGGAGAATCATCAATTGATTTGAACACTGCCAAAGAATCCTCAGCCGCAGATTTATTACATCGCGCTGTTTTGCGTCAACAGGCGCACAGCCGTCAAGGGACTGCAAGTACTTTGACTAGGTCTGAGGTTCGAGGAGGCGGGCGGAAACCTTACAAGCAAAAGGGTACTGGTAGAGCACGGCAAGGTTCAATCAGGACTCCTCTTCGACCAGGTGGTGGAATTATATTTGGCCCTAAACCTCGCAAATATAACTTGGAAATGAATAGGAAGGAACGAAGGCTA
The DNA here is from genome assembly GCA_003216595.1 of Prochlorococcus sp. AG-402-M18. Classification (GTDB taxonomy): domain Bacteria; phylum Cyanobacteriota; class Cyanobacteriia; order PCC-6307; family Cyanobiaceae; genus Prochlorococcus_B. Next base: position 11,444 of record QCIQ01000017.1, on the reverse strand, counting down.
GCTCTTCGTACTGCTTTGATGAGTAGGATTTCAGACGCAAAAATAATTAAAGATTTCGGTTCAAAGCTAGAAGTTCCTAAAACAAGAGAAATTCTTGCTGTACTCAAGCGAGTAGGAATCGATGCTGATGGGAAAATTCTTATTATTCTCAATAAGCCATCAGAAATTATAAAGCGCTCAATTAGAAACTTAGAAAAGATAAAGCTTATCTCTGCTGATCAATTAAATGTGTTTGACCTTCTCAATGCCAATTCTTTGGTAATAGGCGAAGACGCATTATCAACAATTAAGGAGGTCTACGGTAATGACTAAATTTTTTGATAAACGACTTACTGATGTGATTAAGCGTCCTTTGATAACTGAGAAGGCTACAAAAGCTTTGGACCTAAATCAGTACACTTTTGAAGTCGATCCAAGAGCAGCTAAGCCTGACATAAAAGCTGCTGTGGAAAAGATGTTTGATGTCAAGGTTCTTGGTATTAGTACTATGAATCCCCCAAGAAAAAGCAGAAGAGTTGGAAGGTTTTCTGGAAAGAGACCTCAAGTTAAGAAGGCTGTGGTTCGCCTAGCAGACGGCAACTCAATACAGTTGTTCCCAGAATCAGAGGAGGCGTAAAACAATGGCTATAAGAAGTTTCAAACCTTACACACCGGGTACTCGTACAAGAGTAGTAACTGACTTTAGTGAAGTTACATCCAATAAACCTGAGCGATCACTTGTCGTATCCAAACATCGCAAGAAAGGTCGTAACAACAGAGGAGTAATTACTTGTCGTCATAGAGGAGGAGGACACAAAAGGCTATATAGGATTGTTGATTTTCGTCGAAATAAGCATGGTGTTTCGGCCAAAGTTGCAGCAATTCATTATGACCCACATCGGAATGCAAGGCTTGCTCTACTCTTTTACTCTGACGGTGAAAAGAGATACATACTTGCACCTGCGGACATAACAGTTGGGCAAGAAGTGATTTCAGGTCCAGATGCACCAATTGAAATTGGTAATGCTTTACCACTTTCTTCAATGCCTTTAGGTTCGAGTGTTCATTGTGTTGAACTTTATCCAGGTCGAGGCGGACAGATGGTTCGTACAGCTGGAGCTAGCGCCCAAGTGATGGCTAAAGAAGGAGATTACGTTGCGTTGAAATTACCTTCAACTGAGGTTCGTTTAGTCAGAAAGGAATGCTATGCCACTCTTGGAGAGGTTGGTAATTCTGAGATTAGAAATACAAGCCTTGGAAAAGCTGGAAGAAGAAGATGGCTTGGCAGACGACCTCAAGTTAGAGGAAGTGTCATGAATCCATGTGATCACCCTCATGGAGGAGGAGAAGGAAAGGCACCTGTTGGACGTGCTGGTCCTGTGACACCTTGGGGTAAAGCTGCTCTTGGTTTGAAAACCAGGAAGAAAAACAAGCCCAGCAACAAGTACGTTCTTCGAAAACGACGCAAGGTATCTAAACGGAGTAGAGGAGGTCGCGATTCATGATTTCTATCTTTCTTTACCAATTCTTTTAAACAGTTATGGGACGTTCACTAAAAAAAGGGCCATTTATTTCAGACAGTTTGCTTCGTAAAATCGAGAAGCAAAACTCTAATGACGATAAAACTGTCATCAAAACATGGTCCAGAGCCTCAACAATTTTGCCAATGATGATTGGCCATACAATTGCTGTTCACAATGGAAAGAGTCACATACCTGTTTTCATAACTGAGCAAATGGTGGGTCACAAGTTAGGAGAGTTTGCTCCAACTCGAACCTATAGAGGTCACATCAGAGATAAAAAAGGAGCACGTTAATCATGACTACTTCATCAACTAAAACAGCAGCCCTGGCTCATGGGCGTTATATCCGCGGATCAGCTTCAAAAGTACGACGTGTTCTTGATCAAATCAGAGGAAGAACTTACAGGGATGCATTAATTATGCTTGAATTTATGCCTTATCGATCAACTGAACCAATAACGAAAGTATTGCGATCAGCTGTTGCTAATGCAGAAAATAACCTTGGTCTTGATCCTTCTTCTCTGGTTATTACGACTGCTACGGCTGACATGGGCCCACCGATGAAACGCTACAGGCCTAGAGCCCAAGGCAGAGCATTTGCTATTAAAAAGCAGACATGCCATATCAGCATTTCTGTTTCAGCTAATCAATCAAACAATTCTGAGGACTCAGACTGATGGGACATAAAATTCACCCCACTGGAATTAGGCTTGGTATAACCCAAGAGCATCGTTCTAAATGGTATGCACCAAGTAAAACTTATCCTTTACTACTCCAAGAAGATGATCAGATTCGAACTTTCATCAAGAAAAAGTATGGAGCAGCAGGTATAAGCGATGTATTGATTGCTAGAAAAGCAGATCAACTTGAGGTCGAATTGAAAACTGCTAGGCCAGGAGTCATTGTTGGTAGGCAAGGAAGTGGCATTGAAGAACTCAGATCTGGTATTCAAAAAACAATCGGTGATAGAAATAGACAAGTACGAATAAATGTAGTTGAAGTGGAAAAAGTTGATGCAGATGCTTATCTTCTTGCCGAATACATTGCTCAGCAACTTGAAAAGCGTGTTGCGTTTAGACGAACAATTCGCATGGCTGTTCAAAGAGCACAAAGAGCTGGTGTTTTAGGTCTGAAAATACAAGTTGGTGGAAGGTTGAATGGTGCTGAAATCGCACGTTCCGAATGGACACGTGAAGGGAGGGTTCCTCTCCACACTTTGAGAGCAGAAATTGATTATGCAACCAAAGTAGCTAGTACAACTTATGGCGTTTTAGGAATCAAAGTATGGGTTTTCAAGGGCGAAGTTCTTCCTAAAGAAGAACAGCCCTTGCCTGTTGGTTCTTCACCTCGACGCAGTAGGGGGAATCGAAGACCTCAACAATTTGAGGATCGTTCTAATGAAGGTAAATAAGGAGTTTTAATCATGCTTAGTCCAAAAAGAACCAAATTTCGTAAACAACAAAGAGGCCGTATGCGCGGTGTTGCTACTAGAGGCAACAAAATCTCTTTTGGTCAGTTTGCATTGCAAGCTCAAGACTGTGGATGGGTCACCTCAAGGCAAATTGAGGCAAGTCGACGAGCTATGACTCGTTATGTAAAAAGGGGAGGACAGATTTGGATTCGTATTTTCCCCGACAAGCCAGTAACGATGAGACCTGCTGAAACAAGAATGGGATCTGGTAAAGGTAACCCAGAATTTTGGGTTGCAGTTGTCAAGCCTGGTCGAATCTTGTTTGAAATGGGTGGCGAAGAAATTACAGAGGAAATTGCAAAAGAGGCAATGCGTCTTGCTCAATACAAGCTGCCAGTAAAAACAAAATTTATTTCCCTAGAGGAAGATCTCAATAAGGGAAATTATAAACCTGCTAAAACTTCAGTTACAGCAGAAGATTCGGAGTCATCATCATGAGCAAAACAACTACGAAAGATGTAAGGAATCTCTCTGATTCCGAGATATCAGAAAAGATTGAAAATCTTCGTAAAGAACTTTTTGATCTTCGTTTCAAGCAAGCTACTAGACAGCTAGCGAAAACACATCGTTTCAAAGAGGCACGAACCGAATTAGCGCAACTTTTAACGGTTTCTAACGAGCGAAGCCGCTCCAATACATCATCTTGATTTTTTAGTTATGGCACTTAAGGAAATGGTCGGCACTGTTGTCAGTGACAAAATGAAAAAAACAGTAGTTGTGGCTGTGGAAAATAGATTTCCACATCCTATCTACCAAAAAATTATTAGTCGTACGACTAGATATAAAGCCCATGATGCAGAAAACCATTGCAAAGTGGGAGACAGAGTTCGGATTAAAGAGTCTCCTCCAATGAGCGCTCACAAAAGATGGACGGTTACAGATATTCTCGTTCAGGGTATGAAATCTAAGGAGGCTGCAAAATGATTCAGCAAGAAACATTCTTAACCGTTGCAGATAATAGTGGTGCCAAGCGTTTGCAATGTATCAGAGTCTTAGGCTCCAATCGTCGGTATGCCCATGTAGGCGATGTGATTGTTGCTTCTGTTAAAGATGCGATGCCAAATATGGGAGTCAAAAAGTCAGATGTCGTTAAAGCGGTTGTTGTTCGTACTAGAGCAACAATGCGTAGAGAGACTGGAAATTCAATTCGCTTTGATGACAACGCTGCTGTCCTTATCAATGATGATCAAAACCCCAGAGGTACTAGGGTGTTTGGTCCTGTCGCAAGAGAATTAAGAGAGCGCAATTTCACTAAAATTGTCTCTTTAGCTCCGGAGGTTATTTAGTCATGCCAGCAATTAACAAATCCAAAGCACCTGCTGATCGGATCAAAATGAAGATACGTAAAGGAGATACAGTTCAGATTATTTCTGGAAAGGACAAGGGGAAAACCGGTGAAGTCCTTAAAACACTTCCCTATGAAAATAGAGTTTTAGTCCAAGGAATTAACCAAAGAACAAAGCATGTAAAACCCTCACAGGAAGGAGAAACTGGTCGAATAGAGACCAAAGAATTTTCCTTGCATGCCTCAAATGTAATGATCTACTCAACTAAAGAGAAAGTTGCTAGTAAGGTTGAAATTTTTGTAGATAAAGACGGATCAAAGAAACGACGATTAAAAAAGACTGGGGAATTAATTGATTAATTCACTATCCCATTGTCTTAATTAACTAAAGCAGACTTTCTTTTCCCAATTGAATTCTGACCAAGACCAGAATTAACTTTTTTCCCAGCCATGTCATTAAAAACCCGCTATCGAGAGACAATTAGACCAAAGCTTTTAAAAGATCTTGGTCTGAAAAATGTTCATCAAGTCCCTAAGGTGCAGAAAGTTACCTTAAATAGAGGACTTGGTGAAGCTGCATCAAATTCAAAAGCTTTAGAAGCTTCTCTGGCTGAAATGGCAACAATTTCTGGGCAAAAAGCCCTTGTGACAAGGGCCAAGAAAGCAATCGCTACTTTTAAGATCAGACAAGGAATGCCTATAGGTTGTGCAGTCACACTTAGAGGTGATCGCATGTATGCATTCTTGGAAAGGTTCATTAATTTGGCACTTCCAAGAATCAGAGATTTTCGTGGTGTGAGTCCAAAAAGCTTCGATGGCCGAGGGAATTACACCATTGGAGTCAAAGAGCAACTTATCTTCCCTGAGATTACTTTTGACAAAGTCGACGCCATTCGAGGCATGGATATCACAATTGTGACCAGTGCTTCCTCTGATGAACAAGGCAAGGCTCTTCTGAGTGAAATGGGAATGCCCTTCCGTAAAAAATGAGTTTGATTAGCTAAATACTATGGCCAACCACGATCCAATTTCAGACATGCTCACTCGCATACGAAATGCAAGTGAAAAACGTCATGAAAAAACCAAAGTCCCTGCTTCAAGAATGTCTCTTAGTATCGCTAAGGTTCTTCAGCGTGAGGGATTTATTGCAGAAATTAATGAAGAAGGAGAAGGCTTTCGAAAGCAGCTCATTCTTGGATTGAAATACACTGGTAAGCATCGCTCACCCATTATTCGTTCAATGCAGCGAGTAAGTAAACCAGGATTGAGGATTTATAAAAATACTCGAGGATTACCAAAAGTTTTAGGAGGCCTTGGAGTTGCAATAATTTCTACTTCTAAGGGAGTTATGAGTGATCGTGATGCTCGCAAACAAGGTGTTGGAGGAGAAGTCCTCTGCTACGTCTGTTGATTGATTAGGTATTTATTATGTCTCGTACTGGCAAAAAACCAATCTCCCTTCCTGAAAAGGTAGATGTAAAAATCGAAGGCCTTTCCATTACGGTAAAAGGTCCCAAAGGGGAACTGCAACGTACTCTTCCTGATGGAGTAAGCCTAAGCAAAAACGACAATACTATTGTTGTTAAACCAATTAACGAAAAGCGACAATCCAGAGAAATGCATGGGCTATGTAGATCTCTTGTTGCAAATATGGTTGAGGGAGTTAGTAATGGCTTTACAAAAAAACTTGAGATTGTTGGTGTTGGATCAAGAGCCCAAGTCAAAGGAAAAACTCTTGTTGTTAGTGCTGGTTATAGTCATCCAGTTGAGGTTGTTCCTCCAGAAGGTATAACTTTTAAAGTTGAAAATAATACAAATGTGACTGTAACTGGATCTGATAAAGAATTAGTTGGTAATGAAGCTGCCAAAATAAGATCAATCAGGCCTCCAGAACCTTACAAAGGTAAGGGAATAAAATATGAAGGAGAACAGATAATTAGGAAAGCTGGTAAGTCTGGCAAAACTTAATTTTGCTTAATTTGTCTTTTAAAATTTCTTAGCCATGTCAAAACTTTCTAGAAAACAACAGACTCAAAAACGACATAAACGCTTGAGGAGAAGCTTAAGTGGAACAGAATCTCGACCAAGACTTGCTGTCTTTCGTTCTAATAACCACATCTATGCTCAAGTAATAGATGATGATGCTCAAAACACTATATGTGCTGCATCCACATTGGATAAAGACTTGAAAGCCTCTCTAAAAGTTAATGCTGGAAGTTGTGACGCCTCTACAGCTGTAGGAGAGCTCGTAGCAAAAAAAGCTTTATCAAAAGGTATCAAACAAGTTATCTTTGACAGAGGTGGAAACATCTATCATGGCAGGGTTAAAGCTCTAGCCGAAGCTGCCAGAGTGGCAGGCTTGAACTTTTAATCATTGCTTCAATAATGACAGACTCTAAAAACCAGTCCTCAAATAAAAAAAATTCTGGATCATCAGATACCCCTGCTGCTGATGGTAGGCAGGAAAATCGCCGCAACCGTGGTGAAAAACGTGGAGGGAGAAGAGACAGAAGAGGTCAAGAAAGAGACTCTGAATGGCAAGAACGAGTTGTCCAAATTAGAAGGGTTTCCAAAACAGTCAAAGGTGGAAAGAAAATGAGTTTTAGGGCAATAGTTGTAGTAGGCAATGAAAAAGGACAAGTTGGTGTTGGTGTAGGAAAAGCAGGTGATGTCATTGGTGCCGTTCGTAAAGGAGTCGCAGATGGTAAAAAACATTTAGTTCGTGTTCCTTTAACTCGAAACAGCTCGATCCCAACTCTCTCTAACGGTAGAGATGGAGCAGCAAGCGTTTTAATTCGTCCTGCAGCGCCAGGAACGGGAGTAATTGCTGGCGGTTCCATTCGGACCGTTTTGGAGTTGGCAGGAATAAAAAATGTACTTGCTAAGCGATTAGGTAGTAAGACCCCTCTCAATAATGCACGTGCTGCAATGGTTGCTTTAAGCGAGTTAAGAACTCATAAGGCCACAGCAAAAGAGCGTGGTATTTCACTTGAGCAGATTTATTCTTAAAAATCATGACTATTAAATTAGAATCTCTTCAATCAAATCCAGGATCTAGACGCAAAAAAATGCGGAAAGGTAGAGGTATCTCTGCTGGTCAAGGAGCTAGTTGCGGCTTTGGAATGAGGGGGCAAAAATCTAGATCAGGTAGACCTACTCGACCAGGCTTTGAGGGTGGTCAAATGCCTTTATATAGACGAGTTCCAAAACTAAAACATTTTCCAATAGTTAATCAGAAAAATTTTACTGTCCTCAATGTTTCCAGTTTGAATGCATTGAAAGAAGGAACTGTTGTTAACCTTGATCTATTGGTTAAGGAAGGGCTTTTGACTAAACCAAAAAATCCTCTGAAAATACTTGGTAATGGTAAATTAGACGCAAAATTGACTGTTCAAGCTGCCGCTTTCACAACATCAGCTAAAAAGAAAATTGAAGAAGCTGGTGGCACATGTGAGGTACATAACTAATTTCTGGATCTAAAAATTTAGATTTTATACACTAGCCTTCAATAAATTATTCTTATTAAATGCTAATAAGTCGAGGTCGAAATCCAAGCGCAGGTGAAGTAATCACTCAGCTTTTCAGTAATGAGGAGCTTAGGGGGAGAGTATTTACGACATTGGGTTTATTGCTAGTTGTTCGATTAGGAATTTATATTCCTATGCCTGGAATAGATAGAGAGGCTTTTAAAACTTTTATTGATCAGGGGGGGCAGTTGATTGGATTTCTTGATATTTTCACAGGAGGTGGAATCTCAACTTTGGGTATTTTTGCACTAGGTATTCTTCCATTTATTAATGCGTCAATAATTATTCAATTGCTTACTGCCTCTTTACCCCAATTGGAAGATTTACAGAAAAATGAAGGAGAGGCAGGTAGAAGGAAGATTGCTCAAATTACTAGATACGTCGCATTGGGTTGGGGATTGGTTCAAAGTACAGTTTTTGCTTTGATTCTTCGACAGTATGCAGTCGAAGGTCTTGGAGAAACTGAATTTGTTATTCAAACATCACTGGCATTGGTCACTGGATCAATGATAGTTATGTGGCTTAGTGAGATTATTACTGAAAAAGGAATAGGCCAAGGCGCTTCTTTAGTTATTTTCTTGAATATTGTGGCTACTTTACCTAAGGCACTTAGCTCTACTATTGAAAAAGCTCAAACTGGGGATCGATCTGATGTTCTGGGAATAATAATTCTTTTGATAGTTTTTTTAATTACTATTGTCGGTATTATTTTTGTTCAAGAAGGTGCTAGAAGAATTCCTATAGTTAGTGCAAAAAGCCAGATGGGAGGTACAGCCGTTTTGCCAAATAGGCAAAGTTATTTACCTCTTAAGTTAAATGCCGGTGGAGTTATGCCAATAATTTTTGCTTCTGCATTGATTTTCCTCCCTATAACAATCGCAAATTTCACTCAAAACCCTTTACTAATTAAGGCTGCTAGCTCACTTAATCCAGGTTCGGCCAACCCGTGGCCATATGCAATTACGTTTTTTGCATTAATTTTAGGATTTGCATACTTTTATGCATCGTTAACAATTAATCCAATAGATATTGCCTCTAATTTAAAAAAAGGTGGTGTTGCAATTCCAGGAGTAAGGCCTGGAGGTTCAACTTGTAATTACCTTTCAGGTGTTCAAAACCGCCTCACTTTACTTGGTGGCTTGTTTCTTGGTTCAGTTGCCATTGTCCCTGCTGCAGTAGAGAGAGCAACTAATGTTCAAACTTTTCAAGGGCTTGGTGCGACTTCATTATTAATCTTGGTAGGAGTAGCAATTGATACATCTAAGCAGATTCAGACTTATGTCATTTCTCAAAGATATGAAGGATTAATACGTCAATAAAATTTTTACTATGATTTTAATTTAAATGAAAAAAAAATTACTATTCCTTGGCCCCCCTGGCGCGGGTAAAGGAACTCAAGCAAATCTTTTTTGTAGAAAGTATGGTTTAGATCATCTTTCAACGGGAGATTTGCTTAGAGATGAGGTCTCCTCAGGATCCGATTTAGGTCTTAAAGCTGCGGAAGTTATGAATAGAGGAGAGTTGGTAAGTGATGAATTAGTGCTTTCAATTGTCGAAGGGAGATTGGTAAATATTAATGAAGGCTGGTTGCTTGATGGTTTCCCTAGGAATGTTAATCAAGCTAATTCTCTAAAAAGTCTTTTAGAAAAAATCAATCAACCTTTAGAAGGAGTAATATTAATAAAAATTGCCGATGATTATTTGATTAAAAGGCTTTTAGAAAGAGGAAGACAGGATGATAATGAACAAGTCATAATAAATAGACTCAAAATTTACAGAGAAAAAACTTCCCCTCTTATTGATCTCTATGCCAAAGCAGGAATTCTTGAGGAGATAGACGGTAATGCTGACATAGATGTTGTGTTTTCATGTATTGAGAAAGCTTTAGGCGGATGATGTAGTAAAGTTATAGTTTGGAAATAGGAGAGTCTCACCAAATGAAGGTTAGATCCTCAGTCAAAAAAATTAGTCCTGACGATCAGATCGTGAGGCGCAGAGGCCGGATCTATGTGATCAACAAGAAAAGGCCTCGAAACAAACAGCGTCAGGGCTAATTCCTGACTTGTTAAGAAGCTTAGAAAGATTAATTTTCTTTTCGTTTACTTCTTACAACAAGGTCATCATTAAATTATGATGATCTTTATTGTCCTCTTCGATTTATCCCTAAGTGGCACGGATCTCAGGCATCGATATACCTCGCGAAAAGCGGGTAGAAATTGCCTTAACTTACATCTATGGTATCGGCTTAACCAGAGCTCAGAATATCCTCGAGAAATCGGGCGTAAACCCTGATACTCGTGTAAAGGATTTAGAAGACAGTGATGTGCAGAAGCTCAGAGCTGTTACTGAAGAATTCACTCTTGAAGGAGATTTGAGGCGTCAAGAAGGAATGGCACTGAAACGTCTTCAAGATATAGGATGTGTTCGTGGAAGAAGGCATAGAATGAGTCTCCCTGTTCGTGGACAGCGGACCAGGACTAACGCCCGAACACGTAGAGGAGCGCGGAAAACTGTTGCAGGAAGAAAGAAATAATTTCTTAAGACTCCTGTTACCAAATGGTAATTTACTAAATCTTTTTTTAAATAAGGCACAGCCTAATGGCTACAACCTCAAAGAAATCCGGTTCTAAGAAATCAAAGCGCAACGTTCCTAATGGAGTTGTGCATATTCAAAGTACCTTCAATAACACCATTGTCTCAATTACTGACACTTCAGGTGAAGTAATTTCCTGGTCATCGGCAGGAGCAAGCGGGTTTAAAGGAGCTCGAAAAGGTACTCCTTTTGCTGCTCAAACCGCTGCTGAAGTTGCAGCCCGAAGGGCTTTAGAACAAGGAATGCGTCAAATAGAAGTTCTTGTACGAGGACCAGGTTCAGGTCGTGAAACCGCAATAAGGGCGTTGCAAGTCGCTGGTCTTGAAATTACTTTGATCAGAGATGTAACTCCTCTCCCTCATAACGGTTGCAGGAGACCTAAGCGCAGACGCGTTTAAAATCTATTCACTTAAGTGAAATTTTCTTTTTTTCCCACATCGCATTAGACCGTGTTGCAATACCAGATAGACAGGATCGATCATCAAGTTTCTCAAGATCGCTCCCAAACAGGCGTTTTCCTTATTGGACCTCTTGAAAGAGGTCAAGCAACAACTTTGGGTAATTCTTTACGCAGAGTATTGATGGGCGGACTCGAAGGCAGCGCAGTTACTGCTGTAAGAATCGCGGGTGTTAATCATGAATATGCAACAATCCCTGGTGTAAGAGAGGATGTCTTAGACATTCTTCTAAATTGCAAACAAATTCCAGTTGATAGTAGGAGCCAGGATCTTGAGATAGGAAGACTTGTTGTTACTGGTCCAGCCGAAGTAAAAGCAAAGGATATTCAATTCTCTTCTCAAGTTGAAGTCGTTGATGGAGATCGTCCAATAGCAACAGTTCACGAGGGCCACAGCCTAGAATTAGAAATTCATGTAGAAAGAGGTGTTGGATATCGACCAGTTGATAGAAGAAACGAAGAGACAAGCGCAATTGATTTGCTTCAAATAGATGCTGTATTTATGCCAATCAATAGAGTTAATTTTACTATTGATGAAACTGCCGTGGCTGAGGGGGGATCTACAAGAGAAAGATTGAAAATGGAGTTAGTGACTGATGGGTCTACCTCT
>QCIQ01000016.1 GCA_003216595.1 Prochlorococcus sp. AG-402-M18 | reverse complement strand
ATTAAATTAAGTCCTATGCCTTTGGTAGTACAGAGAAAAGAGCATGGAGATGCTCAAAGGCTTTACTCTGAAGTTGTAGATTCTCTGCAAAAAGGTAATCAAAGGCATTTAGAGTTGACTTGTGAAAAAGTCGAAGATAAAAGAATTACTGTTCTTGTCAGTGAAATTTCAGCTGTACAGATTTATGAAAAAACCAGTAGTAGCACTAGTAAAAGGCCTGGTTTTTCACTTCAGAATTGAAAAATAGGAGAGATTCAATTTTGAAACCCTCAGGGCATGGCTATTTGGAATTCGATAAAGTTTCTTTCTCTTGGCCTAATGAAGTCAATGTTATTGATCAATGCTCTTTTTCGATCGAAAAACCTGGTTTGTGGATGCTAGTAGGTGAAAATGGGAGTGGTAAAAGCACTTTGTTTCGTTTAATCAGTGGAGTAATTCCTCCAAAAAGTGGAAAAATCTTCTGCTCGTTTAGGCCATCAATGGTTTATCAAAATCCAGACCATCAATTGCTTATGCCAACTTGTAAAAGTGAATTGATGCTTAGTGCTCCTAAAACCATTCCTCATAGCAGATTATTTGATGTGATTCAATCGGCTCTTGAGAAAGTGGACTTAGGAGAAATGTTGGATAGACCCATACATACTTTAAGTGGTGGTCAAAAGCAGCGTTTAGCTCTTGCAGGAGCAATTGTCAGCAATTCAAATTTACTTTTACTTGATGAGCCCACAGCGCTATTGGATCCTGAAAGTCAAAATTCAGTTTTGAAAGTAATGAAAACATTGACAAGTTCTCCCGATGATCCAATTGCAGCAATATGGGTGACTCATCGTTTGGAAGAATTAAATTTTTGTGATGGGGCGGCAATTGTAAAAAATGGGGGCATTAGTAATTGGAATACTGGTTCAAAAGTGTTCCAAGAATTAAAATCACTTGCCCATAGGTAGCTGGCAAGGGTAAGTTCTTAATGTTGTAATCCTCGGTAGCTCAGCGGTAGAGCGATCGGCTGTTAACCGATTGGTCGCAGGTTCGAATCCCGCCCGGGGAGTTTTTAGAAGCAGACAGAACATTGAGGAGACCTCAAAAGGTCTCTTTTTTGTATGAATACTTTTATAGCGAAATAGGGCAGGCATTCAGGAGTAATTAACTCAAATCTCGCCCGGGGAGATTTTTAAAAAAGTATATGCAAAGTTGTTTTAACCATCAGAATAGTTTTGTTGACCATGAGTTTCAAAAGATATTTTCTGATTTGCGAGATAAAAACATATGATTTTTAATTTTTTTTGAACGCTTTTTTATGAAAGTTTTGAGAATTCCTTAACAGTACAGCCTTGGAATCGGAAGACTTTCTAAAGACAGTTTAGGCTTTTTGGGTATTCTCAGGGATGAAAAACCAGTTATATCAATTGATCTTGTCGATTAGGCCTCGATAAACCGAATTTCCCGAATTCTGCAATAAAAACAAAATTTTGAGAGAATCATGTGAATCTTTAGTAATCGCTCTTGCGGGTACTTTTTAACTTGGGCAATTATTAATGAAGCCTTGCATTTTACTCATTGAAGACGACCAAGACATGAGAGATCTGGTTGCAGGGCATCTAGAGCACACAGGTTTTGATGTCCAAAAAGCTGAGGACGGTATCAAGGGTCAAGCGCTAGCTCTCCAATATGCGCCTGATCTCATTCTTCTTGATTTAATGCTTCCTAAAGTAGATGGTTTAACTCTTTGTCAACGATTAAGAAGAGATGAAAGAACATCAGCTATACCTATTCTTATGATTACTGCTTTGGGTGGTATCAAGGACAAAGTAACGGGTTTTAATTCTGGTGCCGATGATTACATAACCAAACCGTTTGATCTAGAGGAATTACAAGTCAGGATCAAGGCTTTGTTGAGAAGAACCAATCGTGCTCCATTAGGAAGTAATAATCAGCAAGAAATACTCAATTACGGGCCTCTTACACTTGTCCCTGAGAGATTTGAAGCGATCTGGTTCGAATCTCCCGTTCGTTTGACTCATTTGGAGTTTGAATTGCTTCATTGTTTGATGCAAAGGCATGGTCAGACAGTTGCACCATCTCTAATTTTGAAAGAAGTTTGGGGATATGAGCCTGACGATGATATTGAGACAATACGAGTGCATGTAAGACATTTGAGAACAAAACTTGAACCTGATCCAAGAAAACCAAGATTCATTAAGACTGTATATGGTGCGGGATATTGCTTGGAATTACCAACTGGAGATAAAATAAATGAAATTCAACCATTAATAACTAAATCTATAGAAACTAACTCTTTTAAAAATAATACGGATGAAAGAGTGATTGCTTAATCAATCAAGTTTATCTCTAATAGGGCAACTTCCCAAGCAAGCCGCGGTTGCACATGTTTTAATAATTGTTTTCTTAGCTCTTCAAGTTTTTTAACCATATTTGAATTTTTTTCTTTTTCCCATGCTCTATTTTGTTGGAAATCAATAAACCATAGTTGTTGCTCTATATTTAGTTCATCAGTAATCTCCTTTGCTAGTTTGAGTAACTCAATTTGATTAGTTAATTGTATCTCTAGCTTTTGTCTTAATGGACTAGGGATGGATAACCAATATTTAAGATTTATGAGGTATCTTCCAGGCGATCCATATGAAAAATCGATTAATTCTTTAAGCTTTTCATGAGGAATATCATCTATTTCTTCAATATTCTCTAATTTATCAATAATTTTGTTTACTTCATTATCATTCAAACGTACAAATGGAACTATCTGACATCTAGATCTAATGGTTGATAATAATTTTTCTGGCCTTTGAGTGATAAGAATAAATAATCCTGTATTTGTCTCTTCAAGAGTCTTTAATAATGCATTGGATGCTGATTCATTTATTCTTTCAATATCTTCAATTATCACTATGCTTTTTTCTGATTCAAATGGCTTTTTTCCTAGAAATTCTATTATTTCTTTAATTTGATTTAGCCTAATTTGCGGAGGTGATTTAATGCTTATACTTTCTTCTCTTGCTTGCTTTTGAGAAATACTTTTACCTTGCACTATATAAGATGGTTCTATCCATAATAAGTCAGGATGATTATTGCTTTCTATTTTCCTTTTTGTACTTCTTTTGTCTTGATTTTTGTCAAGAATAGTTTTAATAAAAATTCTAGCAGTTTTTTTTCTTCCAACGCCTGCTGGTCCAGAGAATAGATAAGCAGGAGAAATATGTTCTTTTGAAATAGCAGACTTTAAAATTTCAATTGCTAAATGTTGTCCATATATATTTTCAAAATCATCCATTTTATTTGTTTTTTATTAACTTCTTTATCTCAGATTGAATCTCAGATATGATGTTTTCTTTAGAGTTAATAGCAGATATTTTTTTCCATTTACTGTCCTCAGACAATGCTTGAAAGCCTAGAGAAACATTTGATAAAAATTCTCTACCTTCTTTTTCTATTCGATCCTCTTTCCTATTTATCCTTCTCTTTATACTTTCTTCAACAGGTATGTCTAGTAGAAATGTGATATCTGGATAAATTCCCTGTGTGGCTATATTTTCTAGATCTTTAATTAACTTTATATCTAACTTTCTTCCATAACCTTGATAAGCAAGTGTGGACCCACAAAATCTGTCGCTGATTATCCAATCACCTTTATTTAAAGTTGGACGAATAATCTCATTTACATGTTGTGATCTATCTGCGGCATAAAGCAAAAGCTCTGTAATAGAATCTGGGCTTTTTGTTTTAGAGGTATCTAATAAAAGTGATCTTATGGATTTTCCTAATTCAGTCCCTCCCGGTTCTCTAGTGATCACTAATTGATTATTTTCAGGAATAAGGTTAGTGCTAATAAGCCATTTTGATAATTGATTGATTTGAGTGGTTTTTCCAGAGCCATCAATACCCTCAAAAACAATAAATTTCCCTTTCATTGTGACTTCAAAGATAAAGCATTAAATACCACACTTATAGAGCTCAAAGCCATAAGTAAAGCCGCCAATGGAGGAGATAGTAATAAGCCCGAGGATGGTAAAAGTAATCCTGCCGCGATTGGTAAAGCAATTAAGTTGTATCCAAATGCCCATGCAAGATTTTGTTTTATTTTGAGCATTGCTTGTTTTGAAAGCTTTAAAGCATTTGGAAGGGCTTCCAAGTTTTCTCCAAGCAGAACAAGATCAGCAGAATCTTGTGCGATTTGAGTTCCTGTTCCTATCGCTACTCCCAAGTCAGCTGCTGCAAGAGCTGGGGCATCATTAATTCCATCACCTATCATCGCCACTAAACCATTATTTTTTAATAAGTTCAATTTATTTAGCTTGTCTGAAGGTAACATTTGCCATGAAATTTGTTTGGTACTAAAGCCTAATTTTTCACCTAAAGATAAGACGGCTGAATCTCTATCGCCACTGAACAAACTTAATGAAAAACCTCTTGCGCGTAATTTATTAATTGAAAGTAAAGCATCTTTTCTGACTTGGTCATCAATCAAGAAAAAACCTAATAATTTCTTCTTCAGAGCTACTGCAACTATTGATTGAGCTTTTCTTTTCGAAAGAATGAAATGGTTTTCAATCATTTCATTCCATTCAATTCCTTCACTTTTTATCCATTCAGGAGTTCCGACTCTGATCAGTCCTTCTAAATTATTAATTTCGCCAGCTAATCCTTTCCCTGGATATGTAGTTGATTGTGAAACTTTTTCTAGTTTAAGTTCTTTTTTATGTGCTTCTTGAATAATTGCTTGGGCCAGCGGATGTCGGCTATCTTGTTCAATGCTTGCCGCCAATTTGAGCATGACATTTCTTTCTGACTTTTTGTTTTCCCAGGAGCCAACAACAAGAGGTCTTCCAATTGTAAGTGTGCCTGTTTTATCAAAAATAATTTGACTTATTTTGGATGCCATTTCTATGACATCTCCACCTTTGAAAAGCCATCCTCGTTTAGCAGCTTCCCCCGAGGCAACTGTTATTACCGTTGGTGTGGCAAGTCCTAGAGCACATGGACAGGCCACAACTAAAACAGCTATTGCTAATTGAAATGACAGCCCAAGTGGTGTTTGAGGTGTATTCATTAAATGATCATGCAAATGATGGCTTTGCATAAAACCTGTATTAGAGACTTCTAAAACTTCTGGCCATATCCTCGTTCCTATTTTCCACCAAAAAATAAAAGTCATTAAAGCAAGAGTGGTGACCCCATAGCAGAACATGCCTGCTACCTTGTCTGCTAATCCCTGAATTGGTGCTTTTCTAGCTTGGGCTTCTTCAACCAAACTGATTATTTTTGCTATTGCAGTATCTGATCCTATTTTTTGAACTTCTAAAATAATTGTTGACTCTAAATTTAGGCTGCCAGAGGGAAGCTCAATGCCTGGTGTTGCTTCTAGAGGTAAAGATTCACCAGTTAAACTTGAGACATCTATGGCCGAATTTCCTTCGATAACCAAACCATCTACTGGGATTCTATCCCCAGCTAATAATTGAATTTTCTCACCTGGTCTTAGGGCACCTATTCGAATTTCACGAATTTCATTGTTTTCTAATATTAGATTGGCTGTTTCGGGTTGTAACTTTGCTAATTCTTTTAATGCTGTGCCTGTGTTTAATCTAGCTCTTTCCTCTAGAAAACGTCCCAATAAAACAAATCCAAGCAGCATGACTGGCTCATTGAAAAAACATGGCCACCCAACTGTTGGCCAAATTAGTGCAATTATGCTTGCAATATAAGCACTCATTACACCAAGGCTGACTAACGTATCCATAGTCGGTGTAAGCATGATTGCTGACTTTAAGCCTGCTTTTAGGATTGATTTTCCCGGGCCGAGTAAAGAAAATGTTGCGAGTGCAGCGTGAAAAGGTAATGAACCAATAACTGGAAAAGATATTTGTTGACCCTCTACTAAATGTCCCAACCCAGAGAGGATTAGTAATGAAGTAGCGACTATTAGTTGTCGCCATTTATTCCATAAATTCAGATTGTCGTTTATCTCTAGTTCGGTTGTGTTTAAAGTAGTTTGATCAGTTCTTTCCCTTGATGGGAAACCCTTGGATGTCAGTGTTTGTATTACATCCGATACGGAATTATTAGGCCCTTTAGTTTCTATAAAAGCCGTTTTTGTAACTAAATTCACGCTTGCATTTTTTATGTTTGGGTGGCTTTTAAGTATTCTTTCAACTGCCTGAACACAACTTCCGCATTTCATTCCATCTATATCAAGAAGAATTGAATTTTTGCTTTGGGCAATCTTTTTGTTGCTCAAGGGGATATAAATTTTGGAAACTTATTCTAAATTTAATAAATAAAAAGCATGTTGCATTCATTTAATAATTTATTAATACACAAAAATTGGTTTCATTATTTCTATATATTTTTTCTATTTCCAGGCAGGATATAATTATATCTATTGATATTGGTTCAATCGTGCCTAGAAGTCAAAACAAGGACAATTTTCTTGATAAGGCCTTTACGAAGATGGCTGAGGGAATAGTGAAAGTAATGCCAATTGCCTCAAAAGAAAAAGAAGCCTATCTGTATTATCGAAAAGGTTTAGCAGCTCAAAATGATGGGGATTACTCAGAGGCTCTTGAATATTATGAAGAGAGCTTAAAACTTGAAGACAATCAAGTTGATAGAGGAGAGACATTAAAAAACATGGCAATAATTTATATGAGTAATGGAGATGAAGAGAAAGCACTAAATACATATAAAAAAGCTTTAAGCCAAAATCCAAAGCAGCCATCTTGCTTAAAAAATATGGGGTTAATTTATGAAAAAAGAGGCAGAATGGCCCAAAGAAATGGTAATCAAGATGAGGGTGATATCTGGTTCGATCAGGCAGCTGAAGTTTGGAGTAAAGCTGTTCGTTTATATCCAGGAGGGTATTTAGATATAGAGAATTGGCTTAAGACAACAGGCAGAGGAAATGTTGATGTTTACTTGTAAGTAATTAAAACGAGGCTTAATTTTTATTTAAAGCATAGATTAATGCTTCATTTATATTACAAGCTTTTAATATTTTTAATTTTTTATCAGTTGCAAACTCACTTGTATCTATTCCATCTGGAATAACTAATTTCTTATATCCAAGTCTTATCACTTCATTAATTCTTTGTTGCATCTGTCTTACTAATCTTAATTGACCAGCTAAACCTATTTCTCCTATAAAAACCACACCTTCTTCAAGTTCAACATCTTTAAAGCTCGAAACTATTGCAGCCGCTATTCCCAGGTCAGCCCCAGGTTCTTCTACTTCTAATCCCCCAGCTACAGCAAGATAACAATCATATCTTGAGAGGGAAAGATTCATGTTTTTTTCTAGAACTGCCAAGATTTGATGAAGCCTGTTTATCTCAACACCAGTGGTGGTTCTTCGTGGACTTGCATAACTGGTGGGATTTAAAAGTGCTTGTATATCTATGGCTAATGGTCTTGTTCCTTCGCAAGTGACGATTGTTGAAATTCCAGGTGCAGAGGTCTTGCTTAAAAATAATTCACTTGGATTAGATACCTCCGATAATCCATCTGCTTGCATTTCAAAGACTCCAAGCTCACAAGTTGCACCAAATCGATTTTTCACGCCTCTTAGAAGTCTGTGTGAGGCAAAGCGATCACCTTCAAAAGTAAGTACTGCATCTACAAGATGCTCAAGAACTTTTGGTCCGGCTAACATTCCATCCTTCGTAACGTGCCCAATGATTAAAAGGGAAATGTTTTCTCGTTTGGCAATTTGCTGTAAAGCTGCAGAACATTCTCTAACTTGAGCAACTGAGCCAGGCGAACTTGATAAATTTTGATCATGCAAAGCTTGAATGCTATCAATCACAGCAACTTCAGGCTTCAAATAATCAAGCTCTTTTATAACGAGCTCTAGATCTGTTTCTGCGAGTAAATGAAGATTGGATTCAGAATCATCAATTCGATTCCATCTGAGTTTTACTTGTTGAGCAGATTCTTCAGCAGCTACATAAAGGACTGATCTTTGATGAGCCATTGAAGTCGCACTTTGCAAAATGAGAGTGCTTTTCCCAATTCCTGGGTCTCCTCCAATTAATACAAGTGATCCAGGCACTAAACCTCCTCCAAGTACCCTGTCTAATTCTTCATATCCACTTGGAATACGATCAATAATTTGGTTTTTTGTCTGGCTTATTAGTTCTGAACGATAGGGAGATTTCTTATTTGAAGAATTAATCTTTGTGTAAATAGATTTATCTGATTTTTGAGAAATTTTTTCTTCTATTATTGAGTTCCATTCTCCACAATTGTTGCAGCGGCCAAAGAATTGTCTGGTTTGAGCACCGCAACTTTGACAGACATAAATAGAGACAGAACGAGACACTTAGTTGTAAAAAGGAAGTTGGCTGTAGTTGAATAAAGATAGTGATCTTTAAATGTTGGTGAACCTTCACTTAAGATCTTGTTGCAGCCGCCAAAGCTAAGGAACAAATGACGGCCACAAGTCCCTCAAAGGAAACCATCCTCGTAGCTGATGATGAGGCAAGTATTAGGAGGATCCTAGAAACTCGCCTATCCATGATTGGTTATCAGGTAGTGACTGCTTGTGATGGAAATGAGGCATTGGATCTTTTCAGAAATTGTGAGCCTGATTTGGTGGTGCTTGATGTCATGATGCCTAAATTGGATGGTTATGGAGTTTGTCAGGAACTAAGAAAAGAATCAGATGTTCCAATAGTCATGTTGACTGCATTGGGAGATGTTGCAGACAGAATTACTGGTCTAGAGCTTGGCGCTGATGATTATGTTGTTAAACCATTTAGCCCAAAAGAATTAGAAGCAAGGATCAGATGTGTCTTAAGAAGAGTAGAAAAAGAACAAATAGCAGGACTACCTAATTCAGGTGTGATTGCGGTTATGAATTTAAAGATTGATACAAATAAACGTCAGGTTTATAGAAATGATGAACGCATTCGATTAACAGGAATGGAATTCAGTCTTTTAGAACTATTGGTCAGTCGCTCAGGAGAACCATTTAGTCGAGGTGAGATTCTTAAAGAGGTTTGGGGATATACACCTGAAAGACACGTTGATACCAGAGTAGTGGACGTTCATATTTCTAGGCTTAGATCAAAACTTGAAGATGATCCTGCAAATCCAGAACTAATTCTTACTGCAAGAGGAACAGGCTATCTTTTTCAACGAATTGTTGATTCTATGATTCCTGAAGGATCATAAATCAGTGGAAAAAAATCACCTAAATAATAAAACAAATCGTTCTAAGGCAATTAGACGACTAGTTATTTGGTATCGTCGAAACTCAGCTGTTACAAGTCTTGTTGACACTGCAACCAGTTCAGCAACAGCAGCAAGCAATGTTGCTGGAACAGTTGTTTCTAATGCTGGTTCTGTTGTTACTAGTGCTGGATCAATAGCTAGGAGTACATTAGAACCATTTGTGTTTGATCCTCTTAGGAGACTACAAGGTGGAGTAAGTATAGACGAGAAACATGGAATTCAAGATTCCGAAAGGATTTGGGTTGCTGTTGATGGAATGGGAGGAGATTTTGCGCCTGGAGCGATTCTTGATGGGTGTTTGAAATCTTTGTCATTACTTCCATTGAAAATTAAATTTGTTGGAGAAATTGAACAAGTAGAAAAAGCAGCAATTGAATTTGGCTTAGAAGAATCTCTCTACAAAGCTATAGATGATGGAAATTTTGAATTAATTCCAAGTGGTCTTTCAGTTGGAATGGATGAAGAAGCCACTGCAGTTCGCAAAAAAAAGGATGCGAGCATAAATATTGCAATGAAATTGGTTAAAGAAGGAAAAGCTATGGGTGTCTATTCAGCTGGAAATTCTGGAGCAATGATGGCCTCATCGATTTTCAAGTTAGGACGTCTAAAAGGAATTGATCGTCCAGCAATTGGAGCATTATTCCCAACTAAAGATCCTGGTCAACCAGTATTGGTTTTAGATGTTGGAGCAAATATGGATTGCAAGCCAACCTATTTGCATCAATTTGCTCTTCTTGGAAATATCTATTCTCGTGATGTTTTACGTGTAAACAAGCCAAGAATAGGATTATTGAATATAGGCGAAGAATCCTGTAAGGGCAATGATCTTTCTCAAGCAACTTACAAACTTTTAGAAGAAGAAGAACGTTTTTGCTTTTCTGGAAATTGTGAAGGACGAGATGTTTTATCAGGCGATTTTGATGTTGTGGTTTGTGATGGATTTACAGGAAACGTTTTGCTTAAATTTTTGGAGTCAGTTGGAAGTGTTCTTTTGGGAGTTTTGAAAGCTGAGTTACCAAGAGGAAGAAGAGGTAAAGTTGGTTCTGCTTTCTTAAGAAATAATTTAAAACGAATAAAGAAACGTCTAGATCATGCCGAACATGGCGGAGCTTTACTTCTAGGAATTAATGGAATTTGTGTTATTGGTCATGGTGGAAGTAAAGCTTTATCTGTTTTGAGTGCTTTAAGAGTTGTTCATTCCGCTGCAAGCCATGGAGTTATGGATGATTTAGCAGATTTAAATAAGCCAGATGTTTTAAAGGTCTGATTGGAACGGTCCTACCATGTGATTGACTTATGAAATGAGGGCATTTTTTAGATTTGATTAGAAATTCTCAATCGGACTTAGGAATATCTTTTGTGGGGTGCGGAAGCGCCATACCTCACAAGGTAATCAATAATGATCAACTTGGTCAGAGAGTGGATACTAATGATGAATGGATTCAAACTAGAACCGGTATTGGTGAGAGAAGGGTTATTGGAGAAAATGAGTCTCTGATTGAGTTGGCTACTAAAGCAGCAAGTAATTCTGTCAAAATGGCAAACTGGGATGTAAAAACTATAGATTTAATAATTCTTGCAACATCTACTCCGGAAGATTTATTTGGCTCGGCGCCTAAAATTCAATCCAATTTAGGAGCTTCCAATGCAGTCGCTTTTGATTTGACTGCAGCTTGTAGTGGTTTCTTATTTGCTTTGGTAACCGCATCACAATATTTAGCCTCTGGATCTATGAAAAGAGCTCTTGTGATTGGAGCAGACCAATTATCAAAATGGGTAGATTGGGATGATAGGAAGACCTGCGTTTTGTTTGGAGATGGAGCAGGAGCAGTAGCGATTGAGACATCTGGGAATGAAAGTGGTTTGATTGGATATGATTTGAAGTCTGATGGAAGTAAAGGGGGTTGCTTAAATCTCTCTCAATCAAATATTTTTTTAGATTTAGTTGAAGGCGTTACCCATCAAAAAGGGGCATACTTGCCAATAAAAATGGAGGGAAAGGAGGTTTATAAGTTTGCAGTTAAAGAAGTTCCAATCATTCTTGGAGAAATCTTAGAAAAATATCAAATTAAGTCAGAAAGAATAGATTGGCTTTTATTACACCAAGCTAATCAAAGAATTCTTGATGCTGTAGCTTCGAGATTTTCAATACCATCGGAAAAAGTGCTTTCAAATTTGAAACATTATGGAAACACCTCAGCAGCAACGATCCCATTGATGCTTGATGAGGCAGTTAGAGCTAAGAGAATTAAATCAGGGGACTTGATAGCCTGTAGTGGATTTGGTGCTGGCTTGAGTTGGGGAGCCGCTTTGTTTTATTGGCATGGTCCCTATTAAGCTGGTTAATAATTAATTTAGAAAACTATGACTATTGCCTGGGTCTTTCCTGGACAAGGCTCTCAAAAATTAGGCATGGCAAATTCGTTAATAGATTTGCCTGGTTCGAGAGATAGATTTGAATTGGCCTCAGAAATTCTTGGAAGAGATCTTTGGAAAATTTGTTCTGCTGAAGAAGTTCCAAAAGAAGAAATATATGATTTAAACGATACTAGAAACACTCAGCCTGCACTTTTTGTTGTTGAGTCTCTATTGGTTGATGATTTAAAAAGACAAAAAAGGGAGACCCAAATCATTGCAGGCCACAGTCTTGGAGAAATAGTTGGTCTTTATGCAGCAGATGTTTTAGATGCGAAGACGGCGTTATTGCTATTAAAGAAAAGATCTGAATTGATGGCATCGGCAGGAGGAGGAGCAATGACTGCTGTTTTAGGTTTTGATCGCAATGAATTAGATGATTTGATTAGAGAAACTGATGGAGCTGCAATAGCGAATGACAATAGTGAATCTCAAGTTGTTTTATCAGGTAAGCCAGAAGCAGTAAAGAAAGTGGCTGATAATTTAAAATGTAAAAGAGCAATTCCTTTACAAGTTTCAGGTGCTTTTCACTCCATATTTATGACTGAAGCATCTAAAAGTTTTGCTGAAGAACTTGATAAAGTAACTTTTCAAGATGCTCAAGTTCCAGTTCTTAGCAATGTTGATCCAACTCCAACTAAAAGTGGTGACATATTGAAGAAACGCTTAAAAAAACAAATGACTACTGGAGTTAGGTGGAGAGAAACTATGGATGTAATGCAAAAAGAAGGTATTACTACAATGGTTGAGATTGGCCCAGGAAATGTGCTTAGCGGTCTTGCTAAACGATCAATGAAAGGGGTTTTAGCCAGTCAAATATCAAATGCAAGTGATTTGGGTTATTGATTTTGGAACAATTTAAAGTGCTTATGGGAGTTGAAAAAATCAATAAAAATATACCTCGACAAAGTTTGGTTTATCGTTGCGTCAGTTATCTATTCGTTTTCCCGATTTTTCGTTTTTTGTTTAGAGGTCAAACAATAGGAATTTCGAATTTACCTAAGACAGGAGGAGTTGTAGTCGTTTCTAATCATGGTTCCCATCTAGACCCCCCTATTTTGGGCCATGCATTGGGCAGACCGGTAGCTTTCATGGCCAAATCTGAACTTTTCAAGGTGCCCATCTTGTCATTCATAATTTCTGCTTGTGGTGCTTATCCAGTTAAGAGGGGAGCTGGAGATAGAGAGGCCATAAGAAATGCATCTAATCGATTAAGTGAAGGTTGGGCTACGGGCGTGTTTTTGGATGGAACCAGACAAGAAAATGGTAGGGTTAATGCCCCTAAATCAGGAGCTGCTTTTCTAGCTGCGAGGACAAGCTCTCCTATTCTTCCTGTGGCAATTGTTAACAGTCACAGAGCTTTTCCAAAAGGATCTCTTCTTCCCAGATTTGTCTCTATTCATTTAAGAGTTGGTGAAGTAATTCAACCCCCTAAATCAAAGAAAAGAGAAGACCTAACCTCAACAACTCAAGAAATTAAAAAATCTATAAATTCAATGCTTGATCAAGGTTTGATAGACAATATTTGAAATTAATTATCTCTACAAGACTAGAAATATTGTAACTTATGCATTTTTATTTTTGATTATCGATTGGTGAAGTTGGATAGATGGGTAATGTCTTTTGCCAGTTAGATTGAACTTTTGATTTTTGACAATATTGTGAAAAATCTATCAGAGAAATAACATCTTTTTCTATATTATTAGAGGCCTTAACTGACGGTTTTATTAGTTTTTTATTGCTTATTAATTGCGGAGAAATTATTTCTTTAAATTCATGAAAATTTGACTCTTGATGAATTTTAACTAGTTGATATTTACCAGCAACAATTCCTCTGCGTGGCACAACATCTGTTATCCAAAATGGATTGAAGATTTGGTTTTCAGAAAGATTCTTATAAAGTCTTGGAGCCATTAAATGAAAGGAACTAATCGAATCCAATGAACAATCAATTTGCTGAGCAATAGTTCTAGCCATTGAGATAGTTAATCTTGTACTGGTAAAACTCCCAGGACCTTTTGCTACTGAAATGCGAATAATTTGCTTCCAAAACTTTCTTGGAAGAATTGTTTCTATACAACTAAATAATTTGTTTGATAATGAACGACCAATATTAAAAATTTCGCTTTTTATGATTTTTTCTTGATTTTCAGTATCTTTAATGGCTATTCCAAAGGATTCTGAGCAGCTGTGTAAGGCCAATAAATATTTTGATTTTGAGTTATGGAAATTTTGCAACGAATTTATTATGATTATTACTTGGGAATTTCTTCTCCTGGACGTAGCCTACTCCATTTCCCTTTATCAAGTTTAAAACTATCGCATTCTCTTACATCCCATTCTATACCTGTCTTGCTATCAGGAAGATCAAAAATATTGATATGTATTTTTGGATTAGTACCTTGAAAATCTGGATTTTTGGAGAGGTGTTTGACTTGATGATTTTCTTCAACTCTGTAGTAGGTCTTACATCTATCTACCCAAGCACAATCAACACATATGCACATAACTTTTCTAGAAAAATCTAGGTGTCATTTTGATAAGTAAGGACACATTACTATCAAATGATCTTTTTGGAGATTTAAACCCAAAAGATTGGCCAATATCCATTGATGATTTACCTCCTGGTAGCGCTTTGGTGGGCGGTTCGGTTAGAGACGGATTATTGAACAAATTGAGTCAAAAACCTGATTTGGATTTTGTGATACCAATAAATGCTATTAAGTTCAGTGAAAATTTATCTAAAAAGATTCGTGCAACTTTTATCAAGCTTGATGAAAAGAGAGATATTGCTCGCTTAGTTATTAATGGATGGACTCTAGATTTTGCTGGACAAGTTGGAGAAAATCTTACAGAAGATTTATTAAGACGAGATTTTCGAATAAATGCAATTGCTTTAAAGCTTAAAGAAAAGCCAGAGATTTACGATCCAACTGGAGGAATTGATGATTTAAAAA
This sequence comes from Prochlorococcus sp. AG-402-M18, assembly GCA_003216595.1. Taxonomy (GTDB): domain Bacteria; phylum Cyanobacteriota; class Cyanobacteriia; order PCC-6307; family Cyanobiaceae; genus Prochlorococcus_B. The sequence goes on along the minus strand of QCIQ01000016.1, from coordinate 21,336 downwards.
GTAAGAAAATTGTTGCGATAAGTGAAAAGAACTTACTTGATGATCCTTTGAGGATTCTGAGAGGTTTTCGATTAATGTGTGAATTGGATTTTAAGTTAGAGAGAAAAACTAAAAGGTTTCTAAAAAATAATGTAGATAAATTAAGTAATGTTGCACCTGAAAGGATAAAAATGGAGATCTTGAAAATAGTTTATTCAAAATGGAATTCTTCGATTTGGCAAACATATTTAGAACTTCAATTACTGGACAAATGGAATGAGGGTGATCTTCCATTTCTTGATTTAAAAAGAAAAGATATTTCTTCAGAAAAGCCTTTGCTTGGAGGCTCTTTAGCTAAATTAGTATGTTTACTTAGTGATGAGAGCTTATCAAAGTTGACGTTTAGTAAAAATGAAATCAAAAGATGCAAGAAACTTAGATTTTGGGTTCATAAACTTAATAATTTAGGCTTAGATAATCTTTCCGAGGATGACAGGTTTCAACTTCATATTGATTTGGAGGAGGATATGCCATCTTTCATTCTTTTCTTGAAAGATAAAGATACAGGTGCTTGGTTGAAACGCTGGAAAGACCCCTCTGATCCGCTCTTTCACCCTTCATCGCCTTTGAATGGCCATTTGCTTCAAAAAAATTTTAGAATCCCTCCAGGCCCGTTCCTAGGAGAACTTATTAGGTATCTTTCAAAGGAAAAAGCCTATGGAAGATTTTTTACAGATAAAGAGGCTTTGGAGGTCGCTCGTAAATGGACCCTAGAGAATTCACCCTTTATGTGATTAACTACACACAAATCAAATTAATCTCGGCCGTATGCCGTCGTCTTCTTATCCCCTGTTTTCTAAATGAGTGTTCGTCTTTACATCGGTAATTTGCCGCAGAATGTCAATGTTAAAGAAGTGGAAGCCCTTCTAGCATCTATAGGAGATGGCATCAAATTTAAAGCTGTTTTCGATAGAGATACCAAGGCTTGTAGGGGATTTGGTTTCGCTAATATCAAAGATGAGAATGTTGCAAATGAGCTTATTGAGAAATTAAATGGCCATGAATTTAATGGCAATAAATTGAGGGTCGAGCGTTCTGAGCGTAAAGATTCAAATTCCGGTAATTCAAGAAGAGGAGGAAATTCGAATAATGGAAATAAAGGTTCTAACCGTAAAGATGTTAAGAAAGTTGTACATAGCGATGCGCCAATTAAAGAAGCTCCAGATCCAAGATGGGCTGGAGAACTATCAAAATTAAAGGATCTTTTAGCTAATCAAAAAACTCCCGTATAAATCATCAGTTAATTAGTGTTCTAAGTTTATATTTTTCATCTTTGATAGTTATCAGAAAGGAGATGGGTAGGTTTACAGCTTTTACCCATCCTTTTACGTATGCGCGATTATTGAAGACATCATAATCTAATTTTTCTATTGAATTTAATATTCCACTATAAAGCCTTAGTGAGGTCCATATTGGCCACCTTGCATCTATTGAAAGCCATTTGATGCCTTCTTCAGATTTAAGGAACCAATCTCTAGCCCTTGATAATTGAAAAGACATTAAAGCTTTCCAGTTCTCATTAATTTTTCCATTCATGAGATCTTCTTCGGAGTAATTAAATTTTTCCAAATCCTCTAATGGCAAGTAAATTCGCCCTCTCTCTCTATCTTCTCCAACATCTCTAAGAATATTGGTTAATTGATTCGCAATTCCTAGAGCGATAGCTGCTTTTGAAGTATCAGGAGATGGCAAATTTGGATTTGACGTATAGGCAGTATCGATTCCTATTACACCTTGCGTCATCAGCCCAACTGTTCCAGCGACTCGATAACAGTAGAGTTCAAGTTCTTCAAAAGTTTTATATCTGGTGGTATCTAAATCCATTCTCTGGCCTTCAATCATGTCGATATAAGGCTGAATAGATTGAGGGAACTTTTGAAGTGTATCTGCTAAGACTGCGTCAAGATCGTCTTCAGTATTACCAGCAAAAATATTTTTTGTTTTGTCTTCCCATTTATTCAATCGATCTGATAATTCATTTCTAGATTTTTTTTGAGCTTCAGTGCTGTCCATCAGCTCATCTGTTCTACGGCACCAAACATAAATAGCCCATATTGCTCTGCGTTTAGCAGGAGGCAGCAACATGGTACCAAGGTAAAAGGTCTTGGCCCATTGTGCAGTTTCTTTTCTGCAAGCCTCGTAGGCATCCTCTAGATTCAAAGAAGGCTGCGCCAAAATTAGAAGTTTGTAAGATTTTTAGTTTGCATTAAGCTGTTGATTTTTAATTTTAAAAAAATTGCTGTTGATACATTAAGACTAAGAAGAAACTATGTCAGTTGAGATTTGAATTTTTTCTGCACATAGTTTTCCACTCAACACCGCACCTTCCATTGACGCGAGGTATTTTTGCATTGTGTAATCACCCGTTAAGAAAAAGTTGTTTATTGGAGTTTTTTGATCTGGTCTTAAATCTTGGCATCCAGGAACAGCTTTATAGACTGATCTCGGGGTTTTTATTACTTTATATTTTCGCAATTTAGCTTGATTTTCACCTGAAAAATGCATTGGAAAAAGTTTCTTCAATTCTTGCATTGTTGCATCAATTATTTCCTCATCTTTACGACCGATCCAGTCTTTTGCAGGAGCAAAAACTAATTCAAGCATTGAACGATTTGGATCTTCATATTCTTTACAAGTTATGCTCATGTCGGCATAAACACTCAATAGTGGAGATCTGCTGAATAAAAGGTGATCAATATCTGTTAGTTTTCTATCGAACCAAAGATGAATGTTGATAACTGGAACTCCTTTAAGTCCCTCAAGTTTTCTAAAAGTATCGTGAGAGGCCCATTCATTAGGCAAAATTGTTTTAAAGATATCCACAGGCATTGCGCTGACATATGCGTCGGCTTCAATTCTTTTTCCATCGGACTCTTTGGCACTACCTATCAAGAAATTTTCAACAGAGCCATCTTCTTTTAAATTTATTTTTTTCAGTGGACTATTTAAAAATACATCGCCTCCCAAAGCTCTGATGTGATCAACAATTGGTTGACACAGTCTTTCTGGCGGAGCCCCATCAAGGAATGCCATTTTTGATCCGTTTTTTTCTTGTAAGAAGCGGTTTAATGCCGTTAACAATACTGTTGAGGATATTTCATCAGGACCTATGAAATTGAGTGCCTTACTCATAGCAATAAAAACTTCATCATTTACTCTTTCGGGTATATTTTGTTTTTTTAGCCACTCGGTCCAAGAATATTTATCACAATCCTCTACATAATTTTGACCGCGCAACATAGCTGGTATTAGTCCAATCCCAAACGAAATTTTTTCTGGCCAGCTAAGCATGTCATTGTTGCTTAAAATTGCTGCTACGCCGTTTACTGGAGCAGGAAGATCAGGGAAGTCAAAACGGCTATATGTGCCAGGTTCTTCTGGTTGGTTGAAAATCATTGAATGACTTTTCCATTGCAGACGATCTTCGATGTCTAGTTCTTTAAAAAGCTGAAGCATATTTGGATATGCTCCAAAAAATATATGTAATCCAGTCTCATACCAGTCTCCATCCTCATCTTTCCAGGCAGCAACTTTTCCGCCAAGAACGTTTCTTGCCTCATAAACAAATGGCGTATGACCTGCATCGGCTAAGTATTTTGCACATGAGAGTCCTGCCAATCCGGCTCCAGCGATTGCTACGCGCATACTTAAATAAAAGAGTATTTAACAACTTTAGTGATCAAGACCACCCAACAAGGGGTAAGGTCGTTAAATTTGCAGTATATATTTCGGTTTGTTGTTTTAAATCCATGAGCGATACCATTCTGAAATGCACAACTAGACACGTAAGAATATTTACTGCAGTTGTCGAAAATAATGATTTGATTTTGGATAATGGACATCTGACTTTAGATATTGATCCCGATAATGAATTTCTTTGGAGAGATCAATCAATAAAAAAGGTGCAAGATTACTTTCGTCAATTAGTAGACTCTCAAGCCGATAATGAATTGAGTGATTACAGCTTGAGAAAAATAGGATCTTTGCTTGAAGATTTTATTCGAAATTTGCTGAAAGAAGGAGAACTCAGTTATAACCCAAATAGCAGAGTAATGAACTATTCAATGGGATTACCTCGAACTCAAGAATTATTATGAATCAGGGTCCTTATAATCGGCGACCATCATCTCGTAGAAGATCAGATCTGGCGAGAAGAGAAGAAGGGAACAGATTTAATTCTAGAAAAAATTCAAATGTTAGAGATCAATATGAACCAAGAGGAAGTCGATTCAAATCATCAGGTCCCTCAGATGGCGGAGGAGGTGGCATAAAGATTAATTCTAATTCAATTGCTATTTTGGCTGGAGTATTAGTAATCGGCGTGGGTATAGGCAGTCTTATAACAAGCACAACTTCAGGTGGCCAGGGAAATATTGCAAGTCAGCAACAGTTGGATATGGCAGTTCCGGATCCTGACTTTTGTAGGCAATACGGTGCCAGTGCCTTTGTTATCGACATTGAAATGTATACGACCTTAAATCCCTCTACAAGCTTTGTTACTCAACCTGCTCTTCAACCAGGGTGCGTCATTAGAAGAGAGAATTGGACTGTTTTGCAAAAGCAAGGAGCTATAAATAATGAAGATGTAAGAGAGTGCAAGCAGAGAATGAATACATTTGCTTATATAGGTTCAATTAGGGATCAACCAATAGTTCGTTGCGTTTATCAAGCAGATGTTAATGAAAATAAATTTATAATTAAAGGTGCTGAAGAAGATGCTGTAGGTATAAATAAAGAAGCTATACAGTTCTAATCTTTAGGATTAAACAGTGGCGAAAATGAACTTGCAAATAGAGGTAATATATCTTGTGTGAATGCTTCGGCAGCTCTTGATGAATATCTGCCAGGATTAGTAATTACTTTGAGTTCTCTTTTGACTTCTAAATCTGCAACAAATGGTCTGTGAATAGTTCCTCCTGATAGTTCTCTTTCAATTGATACTACTGGTAGAAAAGCTGCTCCTAGATTAGATTGGACAGCATTTTTTATAGCTTCAAGAGAATTTAATTCCATCTCTATATGCAACCTCTGAACGTCTAATCCTGAAGAAGACAATAGTTTATCTACGACTTTTCTTGTCGTTGATTGATTATCCAAGGTTATAAACCTTAGGCTATATAAATCTTCTTTTGTGAGTTCTCTTGACTTCGCTAATGAATGATTAGTAGGCAAAACAAGAGCTAACTCATCAGTTGCAAAAGGAATTACTTGTAATGATTCGCTTAATTCTAATGGAAGTTGCCCTCCAATAATTGCAATATCTATTTGGCCATTTGCAACACTCCATCCTGTTCTTCTAGTGCTGTGAATTTGAAGTTGAACTGAAACTTCTGGATACTTTTGTCTGAAAAGCCCAATCATTCTTGGCATCAAGTAAGTACCAGTAGTTTGACTAGCTCCAATAATGATCGATCCCCCTTTGAGATTATTTAAATCTTCAATTGCTTTGCAAGTCTCTTGGCACTCTCCTAAAATTCTTTCACAGTAATTTAGAAGAAGCTTTCCTGCTTCAGTTAGTTGAGCTTTTCTGCCCCCTCTGTCAAATATGGCAATTTCTAGTTGTTTTTCCAAATTTTGCACTTGTAAGCTCACAGCTGGTTGAGTAACAAAGAGACTGTCAGCAGCTTTTTTAAAGCTCCCCTCATCAACAATCGCTTTGAGGATTCTTAGTTGATCAAGAGTGAATGGGATCTCGGCCATGGTGGCAGGCCTTCATGGCAGTTATTAAAATAAAATGTAGGGAAAAACAACTCCAACTGTTGATCCGGTATGGATCTAATAATTTTTCAAGAGGCTTTTTGTAGGACTAATGGCATTTTCAGATACTCATAATTCCAGTTTGGTAATGATATTACTTTTATTTTGTTTTGCAGTGATTCATAGTGGAGGAGCGGCTTTACGGGTAAAGGCTGAAAGGGTAATAGGTGCAAGAGCATGGAGGTTGATTTTTGCTTTTGCAAGTATTCCCTCAGCTTTTGTTTTAATTGGTTACTTTATTGCTCATCGTTACGATGGAGTTAGATTTTGGAATTTTCAAGGGATTAGCGAACTAATTCCTGTGATTTGGATTTTGAGTGCAATTAGTTTTCTTTTTTTGTATCCAGCTACTTACAACCTTTTAGAAATCCCTGCTGTACTACAGCCCAGAGTTAGAATTTATGCTTCTGGGATTATTAGAGTCACACGTCATCCCCAGGCAATTGGCCAAATTATTTGGTGTTTTGCGCATTTACTTTGGATAGGTACAAGCTTTACTCTTGTTACTTGCTTGGGATTGATTGCTCATCATTTGTTTGCTATCTGGCATGGTGATAGAAGACTTTCTCTTAGATTCGGAAAAGAATTTGAGGAAGTAAAGAAAAGCACATCGGTCGTTCCATTCATGGCTGTGTTGGATGGACGACAAAAATTACAAATAAAAGAATTTCTTAGGCCATCTCAAATGGGGATTCTCATTGCAGTATTTTTTTTCTGGTGGTCCCATAAATTTATTTCTGTTGGAGCTCAGAGATTTCTCTCTTTTGATTTAACTGAATTACTAGCAAGAATTGCCTAAACTTATTTCAATATGATTTAGCTGGATGCATTCGGCTGCAGATTTTGCTTGGTTAATTCCACTACTTCCTCTTTGTGGGGCAGTTTTGGTTGGCTTGGGATTAATTAGTTTTAACGATCTTTTTAATCGTGCAAGGAAACCCATTGCAATAACCCTTTTAACTTCCCTAGGTGCTTCGGCATTTATTAGCTATGTAGTTTTAGCTGAGCAACTCTCAGGCAAGCCTCCAGTTGAACACTTGTTTATATGGGCAAGTGCAGGATCTTTTGAGTTGCCAATGGGATATGTGATTGACCCTTTAGCGGCAATCATGCTCGCTCTTGTAACTACAATTGCTTTCTTGGTAATGATTTATTCCCACGGTTACATGTCTCATGATCCTGGGTATGTTCGTTTTTTTACTTATCTAGCCTTATTCAGCAGTTCAATGCTTGGGCTAATTGTTAGTCCAAATTTGCTAGAAATATATGTTTTTTGGGAGTTGGTCGGGATGTGTTCATACTTACTTGTTGGCTTTTGGTATGACAGAGATGGTGCTGCACATGCCGCTCAGAAGGCTTTCATAGTTAATAGAGTGGGTGACTTTGGCCTATTGCTTGGCATTTTGGGCCTTTTTTGGGCAACAGGTAGCTTTGATTTTCATGGAATCGCTGAAGGCTTATCAGAGGCAGTTGGTTCAGGGACAGTTCCAATTTGGGCAGCTTTGACTCTATGCATCCTTGTTTTTATGGGACCAATGGCAAAGTCAGCACAATTTCCTTTGCATGTTTGGTTGCCTGATGCAATGGAAGGTCCAACTCCCATATCAGCCCTTATTCATGCAGCAACAATGGTTGCAGCGGGAGTTTTCTTAGTAGCAAGGCTTGATCCTCTTTTTAGCCAGTTCCCTTTTGTTGGACTATTCATTGCAATTATTGGAACAGTAACTTGTTTCCTGGGTGCATCGATCGCTTTGACACAAATGGATTTAAAAAAAGGATTGGCCTACAGCACAGTTTCTCAACTTGGATACATGATGCTTGCAATGGGATGTGGTGCACCAGTTGCAGGAATGTTCCACCTCGTTACTCATGCTTGTTTTAAGGCCATGTTGTTCCTTGGCTCAGGTTCAGTTATTCATGCCATGGAGGAGGTGGTTGGTCATGAACCAATACTTGCTCAAGATATGCGATTAATGGGCGGTTTACGTAAAAAAATGCCTATCACAGCAACAACCTTTTTCATTGGTTGTATTGCTATCAGCGGCATACCCCCTTTAGCAGGTTTCTGGAGTAAAGATGAAATTCTTGGTCAAGCCTTTAATAGTTTTCCAATACTTTGGTTTATCGGTTTTTTAACAGCGGGCATGACAGCTTTCTATATGTTTAGGCTTTATTTTCTTACTTTTGAGGGGGACTTTCGAGGCGAAAATCAAGAGATGCAGCTTTCTTTGCTTTCTTCAGCAGGTAAAGAAAAAGATGAAGATCATGAAGAGCATCAAGTTGGCAAGATACATGAATCTACTTGGCCAATGACACTCCCATTGGCAGTTTTAGCAATTCCCTCTGTCTTGATTGGATTTATAGGAGTTCCTTGGAACAGTATATTTGCAAACTTGTTAGACCCCAGTGAGGCTATTGAAGCTGCAGAAAAGTTTAGTTGGGGAGAATTTCTCCCTCTTGCAACTGCCTCAGTATTCATTTCATCTGTAGGGATACTATTGGCGGTTTTAACTTATTATTTAAAACGAGTTGATCTTGGGGTTTCTTTATCCAATAAGTACCCTCAAATCAATTCATTTCTTCAGAAAAAATGGTACTTAGATGACATAAATGAGAAAATTTTTGTAAAAGGCAGTAGAAAGCTCGCCAGAGAAGTCCTAGAGGTAGATGCAAAAGTAGTTGATGGAGTAGTTAATCTGACTGGATTATTAACTCTTGGTAGTGGAGAAGGACTCAAATATTTTGAGACAGGAAGAGCTCAGTTTTATGCATTGATTGTTTTTGGAGGAGTGATTGCTCTGGTTGCACTTTTTGGTGTTGTAGGAGCATAATTTACATAATTTTTTTAGGTGTGTGTTTCATCCCCTATCTAGAGGGTGCCAATAATCTCATAATTTCTAAACTCAAAAAGTGGTGATTAATTTCGAGTCTTGGAATTTGCTCTAAATACAAGTTTGAACCTAGGAACAATGCTAATTCCGGAGCCAATTCCAGCCGATTTCCCTTGGTTAAGTCTATCCATATTGTTTCCAATTTTTGGCGCATTAGTTGTTCCTTTTATTCCAGATAAAGGGGAAGGTAAAGAAGTTCGATGGTATGCCCTAATAATTGCTTTAATTACTTTTCTAATTACTGTTGCTGCATACTTCAAAGGTTTTGATCCAACTCAAGAAGGCTTGCAATTATATGAAAAAGTTAGTTGGCTTCCTGATCTTGGATTGACTTGGTCTGTTGGCGCAGATGGCTTGTCAATGCCATTGATATTGCTTACAAGTTTTATAACTTCTCTTGCGGTTTTGGCAGCTTGGCCAGTTAGCTATAAACCAAAATTATTTTTCTTTTTAATTCTCGCGATGGATGGCGGTCAGATAGCTGTATTTGCTGTTCAAGATATGTTGCTTTTCTTTCTTGCTTGGGAATTGGAGTTATTCCCGGTGTATTTATTCCTTGCAATTTGGGGCGGAAAGAAAAGGCAATATGCAGCGACGAAATTTATTATCTACACAGCAGGCAGCTCGTTATTTATTCTCCTTGCTGGTCTTGCAATGGGTTTCTTTCAAGGGGGAGGAATACCAGATTTCGGTTATACCCATTTAGCTCAGCAAAATTTTGGTAAGGGTTTTCAACTGCTTTGTTATTCAGGGTTGCTAATAGCTTTTGGGGTCAAACTTCCTATCGTTCCTCTTCATACCTGGTTGCCAGATGCCCATGGAGAGGCTACTGCTCCAGTACATATGCTCTTGGCAGGAATATTGTTAAAGATGGGTGGATATGCGCTCCTCAGATTTAATGCACAATTATTGCCTGATGCTCATGCCCAATTTGCACCATTGTTAATTGTGCTGGGAGTTGTAAATATTATTTATGCAGCTTTAACTTCTTTTGCTCAAAGAAATTTAAAAAGGAAAATTGCTTATAGCTCAATAAGTCATATGGGTTTTGTTTTGATAGGAATTGGAAGCTTTAGTTCTTTAGGCACTAGTGGTGCGATGTTGCAAATGGTTAGTCACGGTTTAATAGGAGCAAGTTTATTTTTCCTTGTTGGTGCAACTTACGACAGAACTCATACTCTTCAATTAGATGAGATGGGTGGTATTGGACAAAATATGAGGATTATGTTTGCTTTATGGACTGCATGCGCTTTTGCTTCTCTTGCTTTACCTGGAATGAGTGGATTTATCTCAGAATTAATGGTCTTTGTTGGCTTTGTGACTGATGAAGTTTATACACTCCCATTTAGAATTGTCGTTGCTTCATTGGCAGCAATTGGAGTCATTTTGACTCCTATATATTTATTGTCGATGCTCAGAGAAATTTTCTTTGGTAAACAGAATGCTCAGTTAATATCTAAAGCAAAGCTGGTAGATGCAGAACCTAGAGAAATCTATATTATTGCTTGTTTATTAGTTCCTATTATTGGAATTGGTTTGTATCCAAAAATTATGACTGATACTTATATTTCATCTGTTGATGGATTGGTTAAAAGAGATTTGTTAGCCGTTGAGAAAATTAGAAATTATCAAGAAACAATGATTAGTAATACAAATTTATCAATTGGGACTATTAAAGCTCCTCTTCTGGATTGAAAATAACTTTTCCTGGCATTGCATTCAATTTAGAGATAACTTTCTTTTAGACTCATAGTTCTAATTGCCAGTAAATCTTTTAAATAACACTGCAGATTCTGGCGCCAGACTTGCTATTCGTTTATTGCAAGATGCAGCACAAAGGGGAGATATTGATCCTTGGGATGTGGATGTTATTCCAGTTGTGGATGGTTTTTTGGATCAACTTAAACAGCGTATTGAAATTCCAAAAAAGATTTCACAACATTTCATCCAGAATGGTGGAAGCTATGAGGTTGATCTCGCTCAGAGTAGTGAGGCCTTTTTAGCTGCATCTGTCTTAGTTGGTTTAAAGGCCGAGGTTCTTGAGGCTGAAATGTTCTCTGTTGATTCGGAAGTTGAAGATAATTCGGATTTTGATTTTTGTGAACAGGGTTGGCTAGATGACAGTTTTCAATTGCCGCTTCGACCAGAAAGACATCTTTTTAGGAGGCCCGTTGCACCTCCACCATTTAGAAGGCCAGTAACTCTTGGAGAACTAATAAATCAGCTTGAGACAATTGCAGAATCTTTGAAAAATGATGAGTTGCAAAACCGTAGAAAGTTACGACAAAAGAAATTAAGTAATAGGGAGGTTATTGCTCAAGTTTCATCTCTAGCTCATAGAGAAAAATTACCTGAAACTACAGCTGCTCTAGCGATTTTCATAAATAAGTGGGAGAAAGCTTTGCACTGGGTAGATTTTGAATTATTAGTCGAGCGGTGGAAAGAAAATTCCGCCTCAGACGATTTGGATACCGATAGAGTAGGAGTCTTTTGGGCCTTATTGTTTTTATGTTCGCAAGGGAAGGTGGAGATTGATCAAAAAGGTTCATTGTTCTCCCCAATAAGTCTAAAAAGGCTTTTGGAACCAGGAATGGTTGCTCAACTTCCACTGGCTTCTCTAGACGTGACAGATGGCTCGCCGGCTGCTGCTTAGCTCTTTGTGGAGTTAGCATTCTATGTTGGCATTGTATAGCTTAGGTTAAACCGCCTATGAAGGCGATGATCCTGGCGGCTGGAAAAGGAACCCGAGTTCAGCCCATCACGCATGTGATTCCAAAGCCAATGATTCCTATCCTTCAGAAACCTGTAATGGAGTTTCTGTTGGAACTTCTTAAGGAGCATGGTTTTACTGAGGTTATGGTTAATGTTTCCCATTTAGCAGAAGAAATAGAAAATTATTTTCGAGATGGACAAAGATTTGGAGTTGAAATTGCATACAGTTTTGAAGGTCGTATTGAAGATGGAGAATTAATTGGTGATGCACTTGGTTCAGCGGGCGGACTTAAGAAAATTCAAGACTTTCAAAAGTTTTTTGATGATACTTTTGTCGTCTTGTGTGGAGATGCACTAATTGATTTGGATTTATCTGAAGCTGTAAAACGACATAAAGAAAAAGGTGCCATGGCTAGTTTGATAACTAAACGTGTTTCAAAAGATCAAGTAAGTAGCTATGGTGTTGTTGTGACTGACGAAGAAGATCGTGTTAAAGCCTTTCAAGAAAAACCTTCAATAGATAATGCGCTAGGAGACACTATTAATACTGGAATTTACTTATTTGAGCCTGAAATTTTTAATTATATTCCTTCTGGAAAACCCTTTGATATTGGCTCAGATTTGTTTCCAAAATTAGTAGAGGAAGGGGCACCTTTCTATGCTTTACCTATGGATTTTGAATGGGTTGATATTGGTAAAGTTCCAGATTATTGGAGAGCAATAAGGAATGTTCTTAAAGGTGATGTTAGACAGGTTGAAATACCAGGTAAGCAAGTAAGGCCAGGAATCTATACTGGTTTAAATGTTGCAGCTAATTGGGATAAAATAAATGTGAAAGGACCTATATATGTTGGTGGAATGACAAGGATAGAAGATGGGGTAACTATTGTTGGACCTTCTATGATTGGTCCAAGTTGTTGTATTTGTGAAGGTGCAACAATTGATAATTCAATAATTTTTGATTATTCACTAATTGGGCCTGGAGTCCAACTTGTAGAGAAATTAGTTTTTGGTAGATATTGTGTTGGTAAAGAAGGTGATCATTTTGATTTACAGGAAGCTGCTTTAGATTGGCTCATAACTGATGCTAGAAGACAGGACTTAGGCGAACCGTCACCTCAACAAAAAGCAATGGCTGAATTATTAGGTACTGATCTGATTGGCTCTTCTAATTAATATTTGCCCTATCTAAAATTATCGGTATTTGTTGTTCTGCTTTAACGGCCATTAGGTGAACTCCTTGAGCAATTCCAAGAAAACTTTTTACTTGCTCAGCCGCAATTGATATGCCTTCATCAATAGGGTTTGATGAATTCTCAAGTCTTGAAATAATTGATTCGGGTATGCATGCTCCTGGTACTACACGATTAATGAATTGAGCATTTTTGGCAGATTTGAGGAGAAAAACTCCAGCTAAAACAGGAATTTTCATGGGCTCAGTTATTTCCTTGCAAAATCGTTCAAGTACTTTGGGATCCATAACCATTTGAGTTTGGAGGAAATTTGCACCTGCTTTTTTTTTGAGTTCTATTCTTCTCCTTAAACCATCAAATCCTCGACAATTTGGATCAGCTGCGGCTCCAGCAAACAAATTAGTTGGGCCATCAGGTAAAAAATCAGATACTGGATCTATCCCTTTGTTAAGTGATGTGACTTGATCTATAAGTTCTATAGAGTTGAAGTCTTGAACTGATTTGGCTAGAGATTGGTCTCCTACTCGCACAGGATCGCCAGTTAGACATAGGATATTTGTGATTCCCAAGGCATGCGCTCCGAGTAATTCAGCTTGTAATGCGATTCGATTTCTATCCCTACATGATAATTGCAGGACCGGTTCAAGATTTGCCTCTAAAAGCAGTTTGCATAAGGCTAGGCTGCTCATTCTCATGATTGCCCTGCTGCCATCTGTAACATTAAAACCATGGACAAGTTCTTTTAACTTGAGTGCTTTGGCGAGAGCCAAAGCTGTATTACCGCCCCTAGGAGGCATAATTTCAGCAGTAATAGCTGATAAGCCAGATTCAAGACGATTTTGAAGTTTAGATTTCACATGTATTTTTTACTAGATAATTACTATCGGTGATTAAAGGCCCTAATCTAAGTAGTATTAATTAATGAGTTGTGAGTGAGGGGAATGTTTACAGGAGAGATCGCTAATTCGTCCCATATGGGACTCTCAGCTAGGGAAATGGAGATTATTGGATTGGTTGCAGATGGCCTTACTAATCAAGAGATTGCCGAAAAACTGACAATTAGCAAAAGAACTGTAGACAATCATGTGAGCAATATGTTTACAAAAACAGGTTCAAAAAACAGAGTGGCTTTATTGAACTGGGCAATGGATCATGGAAAGATATGCAGGGATGGATTCAATTGTTGTTCATTGCCTGATGAAACAGATTCTTAGAAGATCTAAGTTTCATTGTTTTCTTCTTTAATATCTGATAACGGCATTAAAGAAAATTCAATTGATGACAACTCAAATAACTTTGCATATGCGATGCATGCTTCCTTGTCAGTACAAGTAAAGCGAAGGATACCTTCTGTGTCATACAGACCATACAAGTTATACCTCTTTCAAAGAATGCATACGTCGCTGGAAATTACTAGCAATAATTATAAAGACAATCTAAAGGACGAATTGCCTTTTTGCTTGGGATTATTTTATTTTCATTCGATCTTTGACCGTCAACTGCGAAATAGGTGTTTTTGCAAGAGAGGCATTGCTTAATGATTTGATCCCTGTTATCTCTTGCCCACACCATGATGGGATTTCAATTTCTTCGGATTCATCATTCAATTCAATTTCAGCAATTTTTAAAGGAGAATTTGACCCATTAAAAAGATCAACCACCCAATTTTTTTTATTGATTTTTAGTTGATATCGAGTTTTAGTAATTTTGTATTTTGATAATTTTATTAATTCAGTAGCATCTTTTATAGGAATTGAATATTCAAACTCATAGTTTATTAATCCATTTATTGAGGACTTTAATGTTATGTATGCTTTTTTATTGTCTATTATTCTTACTCTAGTTGCCCATTCATCTACAGTTGAATTTAAGTAGGCTTGACTAAAACCTTCACTTATTATGACTTGAGCTTTCCAATCTTCATTTTTAACTAAGAATCTTCTTTCGATTTCTATTCCCATAACTTAGTATTTATTTCTCTCATTAAGGCTGCTGGCCCAATGAAGTTTTTGGGTAATTGTCTTATAATAAGAAAGATTTTCATCTAAAATTATTATTGAGGTTGAATGATTAGATTTCTTTATTAAGCATGTATCATTAGATTCGATTAGACATCCACTAGATCCGTCTAACCATAACTTTATTTTTTGCTTATTTTCTCTTATTGGTTTTATTACTAATTGAGATTCAGGAGGTACCACAATTGGTCTACTGGCAAGGCTCATCGGACATATGGCACTTACGATAATTCCATCTAAGGAAGGGTGTATTATTGGCCCTCCAGCTGCCATAGAGTAAGCAGTAGAACCAGTTGGGGTTGAGAAGATGAGTCCATCTCCTTTATATTTGTCAACAGCTTCACCATCTATTTCAAGATCAAGGCTGCAAGTAGGTGCAATTTCATCTGTGCAAGATCGTAAATAAAAATCATTGAGTGCAAAAAATGATCCTTTAATTGTGCTTTCATGATTATCCTTTTCGGTAAACACTGTTGCTTCAAGCATCATTCTTTTTTGTATATTAAATCTATTATTTGTAACTCTTTCCCAAAAATTCTCTTGCTTTAAGATGTGACGATCGTGTGTCAAAAAGCCTAAATTCCCTCCAACATTGAAACTTAAAATAGGTATATTTTTGGGGGATAAAAATCTAGCTGCCCTTAAAACTGTTCCATCACCTCCTAAAACAAGAGCGATTTCCGGTAGAATTTCAGATACTGAAAATAATTGATTAATATTATTTGTTTCATTGCTTATTTCAGAACATAGAACTTTTTTTTCGTAACCTTCAATTATTTTTTTACAATTTAAGGTTTCCTTATATGCTGTATCGCTATCTGATCTATATAAGATCCAGATCAGATTTGATGTCATTGATTATACCTACCATTTAAGTAGATTAAAACTTTCCATATCAATAGTAACTCTATTTCTATACAATGAAAGTAGTATTGCGAGTCCCACAGCCGCCTCGGCCGCGGCTACTGTAATAACAAAAATTGAAAATACTTGCCCTCTAATTATTGATCCGTCTATATAGGATGAAAAACTCATAAGATTTATATTTACTGCGTTTAACATTAATTCAATACTCATTAAAACTCGTACAGCATTTCGACTATTTATTAGTCCCCAGACACCTGTACAGAAAAGAAATGCAGCAACTATGAGATAAGCTTGAAGAGGTACTGGCCCAATAGAATTTTCTAACATTTTTAGTAAGTAAATTTTATATATATAGTTGAATTCATTTTAAACTATTTTCGGAAAGAAGAGGAATTTTCTTATCACTTAAGGACTTTTGATTATTGAAATCATTTATATCATCTTTTGGGATTGAGACATCTCTTCTTGCTAAAACAATTGCTCCAATCATAGCCATTAATAACAGAATCGAAGCAAGTTCAAAAGGTAATAAATAATCTGTGAAAAGATGTTCACCAATTCTCTCAGTTGCTTCTTCGCCAATAGATGTTGGTCCAGGTAAGTTCCAATTAGTGGTAATGCTAACTCGCAATAATAAAATTAATAATCCACCACATACCCCACCAGATATCAATTTTCTAGTTTTAAGACCTTCAATTGGTTTTAACTTTTCTTTCTTATTAACCAACATAATTGCAAATAATATTAAAACATTTACAGCTCCTACATATACAAGAACTTGAGCTGCAGCGACAAAGCTAGCATTTAGTAAAAGATATAAACCTGCTACAGCCATAAATACTCCGCCTAGTAAAAATGCTGAGTAAACAATATTTTCTAATAAAACAACTGCCAAACTTCCAGAAATTATGACAGAACTAAGAATTAAAAAGCAAATTAATTCTGTTGAATAAGCAATATTCATTAATTAGTAGAATCTAATTTATTTGGAAGGATATCTGACGAATTATTATTATCTTCTTCTTTTGATTTCTTGGTTTGCAGTTCTTTTATTATCTGACTAGGAAGTTTACCTGCTCTTTTTTGGTTGGCAGATAATTCATGAGGGTCCATTATGCCATCTGGTAAATAAGCTAATTCTCTGAGAGGCCGTACTGATGGATCTGAAGTTACACTTGTTGGTAGTCTTCCAAGAGCAACATTATCGTAATTAAGGCTATGTCTATCAAAGGCAGCTAGTTCATACTCTTCTGTCATTGATAAGCAATTTGTAGGGCAATACTCAACGCAATTTCCACAAAAAATACATGCACCAAAGTCAATAGAATAATTTCTCAATTCTTTTTTCTTGGTTTCTTTATTCATTACCCAATCAACAACTGGAAGATTAATTGGGCATACCCTTACACAAACTTCACAAGCAATACATTTGTCAAATTCATAATGAATCCTTCCTCTATAACGCTCAGAGGGAATTAGTTTTTCGTAAGGATATTGAATAGTTACAGGTCTTCGACGCATGTGGTCAAAGGTAACCCCTAGTCCATCAACTAAATATTTCGCTGCACTGACTGCTTCTTTAGTGTAGTCGGCAACTTTTTCAAGGAAACCAAGCATATTAAATTTGCTGCCGGCGGCCTCTATTTACATTAGTCATTATACAGTTTTTTTCAAGTAAATGTAGGTACTTTTACTTAAGAAAAC
This sequence comes from Prochlorococcus sp. AG-402-M18, assembly GCA_003216595.1. Taxonomy (GTDB): domain Bacteria; phylum Cyanobacteriota; class Cyanobacteriia; order PCC-6307; family Cyanobiaceae; genus Prochlorococcus_B. The sequence goes on along the minus strand of QCIQ01000016.1, from coordinate 4,155 downwards.
TAGCAATTGTGTTGTTTTTCTTTTATCCGCCAAATGTCATGGGAAAAGCTAATTTAAGTGAAGCAGTTACAAGTAAATTGACCAACGAAATAGGTAAAAGAAACTTCCATCCTAAATCAAGTAGTTGATCAATCCGCACTCTTGGAGTAGTCCATCTCAATAAAATTGCTAAAAAAACCAGTAAATAAGCTTTGAGGATTGTCATAACAATTCCAAGAGACGCAGCAATAATTTGAACTAATGGATTATCAATTGAAAGACCTATCAAAGATGAAAACCAATCAATTGAGATTGGAAAACCCCATCCTCCTAAGTAAAGAACGGAAACAAGCAAAGCAGATAAAACTAGATTTATGTATCCAGCCAAGTAAAACAGAGCAAATTTCATACCTGCATACTCAGTTTGATAACCAGCTACAAGTTCTTCTTCTGCCTCCGGTAAATCAAAAGGTAGTCTCTCACATTCAGCTAATGCACAGATCCAAAAAATAATAAAACCTACAGGTTGTCGCCATATATTCCAACTAAGAAAACCAGCAGTATTTTGTTGCTCAACTATATCAATAGTACTCAATGAATTGCTCATCATAACTATTGCCAAAACCGCTAGCGCTAGTGGAATTTCATAACTAATTGATTGAGCGGCAGCTCTAAGTCCACCAAGCAAAGAATATTTATTATTAGAAGAATAGCCACTCATCAAAAGACCAATAGGTTGAATACTACTTAAAGCAATCCACAAAAAGATTCCTATGCCTACATTGCTAATTAGAAGATTTTGACCAAAAGGAACAATTAACCAAGATATAATTACCGGAACTAAAACTAATATCGGCCCAACTGTAAATAGAACACTGTCTGCTCTTGCAGGAATAATGTCTTCTTTTACTAAAAGTTTCAAACCGTCTGCCATTGGCTGCAGAATACCAAGAGCACCTGCATATTCAGGCCCAATTCTTTGTTGAGCTGCTGCGGAAATTTTTCGTTCAAGCCAAACCGTTACTAATACACCAATGACAGCCGAAACCAATACTAAAAGCATTGGAAGAGGGATCCATAAAAGATGTGCTAATTCATGAGATAAACCAAGGTTTTGAACGCCTTGGGTAAAACTCATTTCAAGGTCTATACCTGAATTCACTTCTGATATTTAATCTATTACAAAGGTTAGTGTAATTTTGAATTAATTCTAAATTCGGAAAAAATAAATTTCAAATTATCTGCTCTCGAGAGGCTGCCAATTTCTGATTTTTTCTCCTTCATAAATTTGTGATGGTCTAAAAATTCTATTTGCTCCAAGTTGCTCTCTCCAGTGAGCCAACCAACCAGCAACTCTTGAAATTGCAAAAACAGGGGTAAACAAATCTCGAGGAATACCGAGCTTTCGATAAACAAGTCCGGAATAAAAGTCAACATTTGGGAATATACCTTTTGGCCCAAGTTTTGAAATAGCCTCTTCTTCAAGTGCTTTGGCTACTTCATACATTTCATCTTTACCAAATTCCGAGAAAAGTTCCTCTGCGAAGGCTTGCAAAATTGTTGCTCTAGGATCTTTGACACGATATTCTCTGTGCCCAAAGCCCATGATTTTCCTTTTTTTTGCAATTGCATCATTGAGAAATGAAGAGGCTTTATTAGGTTTTCCAATTTCTTCTAGCATTGCAATAACATCTTCATTAGCCCCTCCATGAAGAGGACCAGCTAATGTCCCAACGGCAGAGGCTACTACTGCATAAGGATCAGTTAGAGTGCTTGCTGTTACTCTTGCGCTAAACGTACTCGCATTGAGACTGTGCTCGGCATGAAGAATTAAACATCTGTCGAAAACTCTTGCTGCAAGAGGATTTGGTTCCCTCTCGGTGAGCATATAAAGGAAATTAGAAGAATACGGTAAATCATCCTGGGGTTGAATTGGATCATCTCCTTTTCTTATTTGCTCGAAAGCAGCAACCATGGTTGGAATTTTTGCGATTAATCTCACTACTGCGTCGTAGATATATTTAGGATCATCAATTGCTCTTCGAGAATAAAAGAGGCCTAGTGATGCAGCACTTGCTTGCAAGGCATCCATCGGATGCCCAGATTCTGGAAAACACTTGAGCATATCTCTAATTCGAAAGCTCACTCGTCTATGCATTTGAACGTCCTCTTCAAACTTCCGAAGCTCATTTTCAGTGGGAAGTTCTCCCCATATCAAAAGAAATGCAGTTTCTAAAAAACTACTTTTTTGGGCTAGCTCAGATATTGGATAACCTCTGTAGTTCAGCTTTCCCTCTGTTCCATTGATTTCGCATATCCCTGAGTTGGTTACTGGAACACCTTCCAAGCCTGGCTTTAGAACCAAATTAGTTGTCTTTTGTTCGTTATCTATGGCTTTAGCTCCTTCAAAATAATTTTTCTGTTCAATTGGAAAAAATAATTTTCAACTTGAACTTTATTGTATAGACTTAATCTATATTATGAATATAGCACTTTAAATTTTTTATTAACTTGTTTTTAAGTTGATTTTAACTTTAATGAAGTCTGGATAATTAATTGTAGGGACTGCAATAGATATATCAATATTCTGAGGGGGAGATATTTTGTTACCTAGCATAGTTTGTAATAAGATATATGGATAGAAATTATTTAAAAATATCTTAGTTTTCCCCCCCCCTAAATGTATTCTTAGAACATCATCAAAATCATTAACTCCATCTATATTCTGTTTATTATAGGAATAATTTTTTAAGTAACTTGCATTATCAAAATCTGAAACAGAAGATAAGTTCTGGCTCCAAATATAAGTCTCTTCATCTTCTTCAATAATTGCCTCAATATTTTCTTTTAGCTCATATTTTTGACTTTCATCTGTACTTATTTTTGACCAAATCTCTAGATTCCTGCCTTTAAAATCTAAATTTGAATTTAAAAAGTTCTCTTTTTTGAGAATATCACTTATATCTGTTTTGTTGGTATCAGATTTTCTAGTCAAAACCAACCAGTCTTTATCGTTTATCCAAATCAAATTTCCTTTAGAGTTTTCAAGGATTATTTTGAAAAGGTTAGAATAATCGGAAGTTGTTGATTCTTGAATAAGAGACGCTATAAGCTTTTGATAAGGATGCTTAGAATCTTTCCTGAAATACTGATTAGGATTGTCAACTAATATAAAATCTTCAAATAATATAGATTCTTTGTTTATATCAATTAAATTATAATTAATATTTTTAACTGGCATTTTTGCCTTAATATTATAAGATATGATCCCTTCTAAGTTTAATTTATTTCTATCTAAATTTATAGAAGATATTAAATTATCTATCTCATTTATTTCAAATAAATTTTCTTCTTGACCAATTAGATTTAAAATCTTCTTTGGAGACATTTCTAATAATAATATCCCATCTTTAAGATTATCCTTTAATTGAATATTCTTATACTTCTTTTTTGTATTTAATATATTGCTATCTAGTTTCTCTATTGACGATTGTATGATTTTCGGATTGGATGCTATTAAAAGATTATTTTCGTCATTTGCAAAGTAAATTGATTTACTTGAATTAATTTTTTTTGAGATTATTTCTGTTGTTGAAGCGCTTGATTTATTGCTTTGGATATTATTCTCGTCAATAATTTTTGGGCCAACAATAGATTCTAATTCCTTTCCGATATTGGCATCTTCTTTTATTGCTAAGACCATAATCCAATCATTGAGAGGTTGTTTTTTCGAATCAATCACAGCAAAGCTCCCGTAATCGCCTACCCATTTTGAGATGTCTCTTGCAAAATCAAGATTAATTAATTTAAAAGAAGAATCTCTAATCAAACTTACTTTTTTATTGATAGTATGTTTACTGATTTTATCTTGATAATTTTCGATGTATTTTGGAAATGTATCTGGATTGATTTTCCAGTGAAAAACTAGATCAGTATTTGATGGGATATATTTTGAGGAAACTGGAGCATTAAATGATTGTTCATTGAAATTTTGTATTTGCTGGAGATGCTTATTGCGCCAGATAAATGTACCTGTAAAAATTGATATAACTATTATTCCTAATATTAAAAAATAAGATAGAGGTGATTTCATTTTGATTATTTGTGCGTTTGTATACTTTTTGGACTTTGATAACAGAAAGTTTAATCTTTACTTACAATCTAAAATATGATCCA
>QCIQ01000015.1 GCA_003216595.1 Prochlorococcus sp. AG-402-M18 | reverse complement strand
TTTTATTCTAAAAAATTAAATCCTATTGTTCGACTCCAGACAAAAGGAAACGTCATTGTTCCTCAAGGTAAGCCATGAATACTAGTGCATTAAAAGATGCTCTAGTTCTAGGTTCAGGCCCAGGAGCCTTATCAATAGCGGCAGCCTTGGCAAGTGAAAACTTAAATGTTGAAATCTTATCGGAGCAATCGCCAGAGGAGCCTTGGCCATTCACTTATGGCATTTGGGGTGAAGAGGTTGACGAGCTTGGGCTTAGTCATTTACTTGAGCATAGATGGATAAACACCATTAGTTATTTTGGAGAGGGAGACAAAGATCCAAATTCAAAGAAAAATGAAGTTACGAAACATAATCGTGATTATGGTCTTTTTGATAAGAATAAATTACAAGCTTATTGGTTAGAGCAATGCAATAAGGCAGATATAAAATGGCATAAAGGATCGGCAATCAACTTAGAAACTAATCAATTAACAAGTACAGTTAAAACCTCTAATGGTAAAGAACTTAATGCTCGATTAGTAATTGACGCAACTGGTTACAAACCAGTTTTTATTAAATCTTCAAACCAGGGGCCAGTAGCTGTTCAAACATGTTATGGGATTGTAGGAGAATTCAATGCACCCCCTGTCGAGAAAGGTCAATTTGTTCTGATGGATTATCGCTGCGACCACTTAAATCCCGATGAGAGAAAAGAAGCTCCAACATTTTTATACGCTATGGATATGGGAGATGGAAAGTTTTTCTTAGAAGAAACATCATTGGGTCTATTTCCTCCAGTCTCTCTTGATGAGTTAAAAAGAAGATTAGAAAAAAGATTAGAGACTCGGGGCATAGAAATAAAAAGTCTTGAGCATGAAGAGCATGGTTCATATCTGCCAATGAATATGCCTATCCCTGACCTAACACAGCCTGTACTTGGCTTTGGAGGCTCTGCAGGAATGGTTCATCCTGCATCGGGATATATGGTTGGAAGCCTTTTAAGAAGAGCTCCTAAAGTTGCCAAAGCCCTTTCATTAGCGATGAAAGACAAAAAAGCGTCCTCAGCTTCACTAGCGAAGAGAGGTTGGCAAGTCTTATGGCCCAAAGAACTTAGAAGAAAACAAGCTATTTATAAATTTGGATTAGAGAAACTGATGCGATTCGAAGAGAAATTACTAAGAGGATTTTTTGTAGAATTTTTTAGCTTACCCAATAAGCAATGGTATGGATTCCTTACAAATACACTTAGCCTTAAAGAATTAATATCCGCAATGTGGAAAATGTTTAGGAAATCACCCTGGACTATCAAACAAGGCTTAATGAATATGCATGGTAGAGAATTAAATTTATTATTAAAAGCATTAATCGTTAATAATAAATGAGAAAAATTCTTATAAGTGGAGCAAGTAGAGGCATAGGTAAAGCGATAGCATTAAAATTACTTAAAGACGGTCATTCGTTAAGCTTAGGAGTAAGGAAAAAAGAAAGCATTCTCAATACACCCTTAGATCCAAAATTAAATAATCCAGAAAGAATTATGGTACATAATTATAATGCAACTGATCATAAATCATCAAATTCATGGGTAGAGAGTACATTCAAAACTTTTAAGAAGATTGATACTATTATTCATTGTGCTGGAATCTTTAAAAGAACAAATTTAATTTTTGATAATAATGAAATAGGAGATATAGAAGATCTATGGAAGGTTAATGTAATGGGACCATGGATATTAACAAAAGATGCTTGGAAGTATTTATCTAAAAGTAATTCAGCACGAATTATTGTTTTGGTATCGATGAGTGGGAAACGATCAAAAGGTAACTTAGCTAGCTATTCTATGAGTAAATTCGCTTTGATGAGCTTATGCCAAACCATGAGAAATGAAGGGTGGGAAAAAGGTATTAGAGTTACAGCTATTTGTCCAGGATGGGTAAATACAGACATGGCAAAAGAAATAAATTATTTTCCGAAAAAAGATATGATACAAGCAAAAGATATTGCAAATATTTGTTCAAATTTACTGGATTTACCAAACAGATCGGTACCTTTTGAAATCGCACTCAACTGTCAACTTGAAACAACAATTTAGCAGGAAACATATTTTCTAAATAGGATTGGTGGTTTTCTTAAATGTATTCAAGACTCCTAGAACAGACTTACGGAGATACTTATGAAAATAATTCCTATAAAAACTTCCTATAGCCTTACCTACAGAATAAGTTCGTTGTATAAGACCTACTATAAAATTAAAAAGCCACAAACTGATTAAAACAGTAAGAACTAAAGAAGCAATAGAGTAAACCTTATTAAGCTGTTCTTGTATTGGCTCTAAAAATTGAAGATAATCAGAAATGTTCATATTCTTTAAAGGATATTATCTATTAAATATCTTTATAGCTATAATTTGAAAATTAAGCAAGAAACTATAAACTATATGTATGGAGAAAAATAATTATTTAGATCAAAAAGGAATTGAAAAGCCTAAAAAAGTATATAGAACATATGAAATTGAAATCATAGAAATAGCAATAAGGAAACCTTTTAATCTATTAGAAACTGTCGAGAAGAGTGTAAGGTCATCAGTATCGTAACCTCCAAAGCTACCAAGAATGGCAAGTGACCACATAGGAAGAGAGGCAAATAATATAGAAAGAAAGAAACTAAATATAAACATCTTATTAACAAGGAAGGAGATAAAAAAAGTTATAGTTGCAAACAATAAAGATCCATTCAATCCTATTCTCAACTCATCATTTAAGCTTTTTGGTAAATTACTTTTCCCTTCTAAATGCTTTCTGCAATTATTAACTTCTGATTCAGACAAACGAAAATAGTTTGTATCCGGGATCCTTTTTTTCTTATAAAGCCTCAATAATCTTACCTCAAAAGATTTGGGATCATTAGTTTTGAAAGAAGAAATTATTTCACCTGGTTTCAATTTACTAGCTTCACTTTTCAAATCAGTAGTACATCCGAGCTTATATAAATCTCCGTTTTTCATTAAATAAACAAATCCTGACATAATTTGATTTTCTGGAGAAATGAAGCGTTTGGGATATAAAAACAATGGATTATATTTTCATAGTAAAATATAATTCCCAAAGGAAATCGTCAATAGAATATACTTAATAAGTGAATTCTATTTGCAATTTATAGTTTTGAGTAATCATATTTAGGTATAGAGCACAAAGTGATTTTAACAGGAAACTTATGAAGCACAATATTTTATATAGCTTTAGACGATGTCCTTACGCGATTAGAGCTAGATGGGCTTTATTAAATACAAATCAATTAGTGGAGCTGAGAGAGGTCGATCTAAAGAAGAAACCCATTGAATTAATTCAAATTTCTAAGAAAGCAACTGTACCTGTATTAAAAACTAGTTTAAATAAAGTAATTGATGAGAGTTTAGATATCATGATCTGGAGTATCAAAAGATCAAATATGCATGCATTCTTTGGTAATAATCATGATAAATCACAAGAGATATCAAGTCTTATAGAAACAAACGATAATATCTTTAAATATCATTTGGATCGGTTTAAATATGCATCTAGATTCAATTTAGAAGAATCAGAAACTCATCGAACTGCTGGTATGCAAATACTTTTATCTTTAAATGATAGATTAAAAGGATTTTCAAAAAAAGGCAAACCGCTATTTCTTGTTGATGCAAAAGAGACCCTAGCTGATTGGGCTATTTGGCCATTTGTCAGGCAATTTAGAATAGCGGACATTAAAAGATTTGATCAAAATAATGAAATCCAATTTTTACGCAGTTGGTTAAATTATTTTTTTACACATAAGGAATATTCAATAGTTATGAAAAAAAATGATCCTTGGCGTAAGGGAAATGCTCCCATATTTTTCGGAAAATAAAGTAGAGAATCATTCTGAAGCTCTTCTTTTATCAATGATTCTTGATAACTCTAAAAAATAGCCAGCTGTACAGAATTTACCTAAATTTCTATCTCTATTTCCTATATCGCTCCGGAACTCTGCTGTTTCTGCCATAACTAAATCCAACTGATCCTGAGGCAGTTCATAAAGTTCTCTTAATTCAACCTCTTTTCCAAGAAGATGACTTTTAAACCATTTTTCTTTTAATTCTTGAGGAGGGATATCTTTGTAAATTTGTCGGTTCATATAAAGGAGTAAGATGGTTTATTAAAAAATATATTTCTGTAAATTATAACTTTTCTTAAGTATATTAATTGTCATGCTGAAGTTTTTGTATATTTTGACTGCAAAGATATTGCGACTGCACATAAAGATAATGAAATTAATCCACAAAATTCTGTCCACCCTTTAAGCCCAAAATTACTAATAAATAATGGTGCTATTACAGTAATTAAGCCTCCAGAAAGAAGTGGTTGAAGAAATAATTGTTTGATAGAAAACACAGGTAAAGTATTAGTTGAATTTCTAGGGTCAGCCAATCTCAACAACAATAATCCACTAGCTGCAACCCCCGTTGAATTTCCAAACTCTGCTATTGCTCTTTCAAACCACTCTTCTCTAAAAAACAATCTAGAAAAGATCAACATACCTGCAAGATTCCATATCAATCCACCAATCGCTAAAATAGCAATTGGTATCCAATAGTTAACCAATAAAGGTAAATTCAATCCCGCCATTGCGGTAATTATAAGTAAATCAGTTGAGAGTATGCCAATCTCACGTTGAAAAAGTGATGAGACTAATTTTGTATTTCCAGTTTTTTCTAATGAAAATCTTATAAATAATGAACCCAATAAAGCTAGAGGAAATACAGGGAACGCTAATATCACCTGCTTACTTATATCACCAAAATATGCAGAAACTAGCCTTAAACAAAATAGTAAGAAGATACCAACTAATACCGCTAATCCAGCCAGAGCAAAGTTATATAAAAGTAACTTAATTTGTTCAATTGGCTTAAATTCTAAGTCAATATCATATTGATCATTCTTGCTCACTTGTTCAGCAGGGACAAGCCATCCAAAAAACCTACCTAGAACAACTAAGCCACTACCTAACAAAGTAGAGGCTAATAAGCCTATTGTTGCCATTGCAAACCCCAGATCTAACCCCTCCGGGAAGCCTAACTTTCTAAAACTATCTCCCATTATTGCCGCAGCTCCATGTCCTCCTTCAAAACCAACTTCAATAATGCATCCCATCAATGGATCTACTCCTAGGTAAGGAAGCAAAAATGACAACACGATTATCCCGCCAACAACATATTGACCAAAACCTAGTAAAAGGCCTAACAATGCCTGGGAAGCAACTGGTTTCCACAAGACACTTATTCTTGGAATAGGTCTTCCTAGCATTAAGGTCGCAAAAACTAAAGTAAGCAATGGAGTTGGTAACTGCACCCAAGTATTCAGAACCCTTTCTGGTAACAATGAAAAAGGACCATAAGGACCAATTAAAAAGCCTAATGCTCCGACTAAAAGGGCTATGGGAATACCAAATCTTTCCAACTTCATCGCTGAGTCCAATCTTCTACCAAGGGTTAGAAGAATTCCAATAATTCCAAGTAAACCCAAGGAAAGAACTAACGTTGGGATTGCATTATTTTTATATAGGTCTAGCAAACCTAAAAACCTCAGACTCATCTATTAACAAGCTTACGGAAGTAAATGAAAATTCATAAAAAATAATATCTCATCTGAATATTTAACATCAAAAGTAAATTTGATTCTTATCATATCTCAATCAAATCATTTACTTAGCCCTAATTATTAGTAAATATATAATAAATCTAGAACTAGAAATTAATTAAATAAATGTTTTAAAAATATTAAACCAATAAGAAATCTGATTTATTCTCATTCTTATTACAAACCTATTGATAAATACAACTCAATAAAAAAAGCCCCAAAGTGGGGCTTTTTTTATTGAGTTAAATTTATTTAACTATTTGAGAGATACTGAAGCAGTATCAAGATTACTTAAGGCATTGGTTACTCGTTTAAAGTCGAATCCCATTGCCCTAAGAGCATGCCATAAATGTCCTTGGATAAAGAAGAATCCAAAGTAATAATGAACGTTAGAAAGCCAAGCACGTGAAGTATGAGCTCCGTTAGGAAGATCAACAGTATCTATCCAATAAGGAGAAATACCAAACTTAAGCGCCAATGGTTCCCCGAACCATTCAACAGGATAGACAGTTGTGTTTTGTGCACACCAGAATGCAGCAACTACAGCCATCCAACCAATACCGGCAAGAGACCATGAAAGAACCGCTTCTGCAGATAGAAGACCAGATCCTTTGAACTTCGTATATTCACCAACTTGCTTAGTAGCGATGTGGAATGCCCCACCAGTAATTTCCAAGAAAGCCAAGAAAGCATGTCCTCCCATTACATCTTCCAAACTATCAATAGTAAGGAAGTCGAACTGATGGTCCCAAATGTGACTCAAGTTAAGGTCATATTCAACCTGACGAATAGCACCAACAGCAGGATCATAAATTCCATGGATTCTGGCCCATTCAACAAACCAAATACAAGCTACACCAAAGAAAATCAAATGATGTCCAAGTATGAAAGTCTGGTTGTCAGGGTTGTCCCATTCAAGTTTAAATTTCCTAGCTTGAGGTACTGAAGATTCCTGCATATCGCTAGAAAAAAGCAATGAATGCATTAATCCACCAGCGCCATAAACCATGGACAAAACTAGGTGAACCACAGCAATTGAAACAACTGCAGTACCACCAACAAAAGCCCCAGACTCATCAAAGCCTAAACCTAAAGCTGCTAAATGAGGAAGAGCAATTAAAGGCTGATGACCCATTGGTACGGAAGGGTCAAAACGAGCTAATTCAAATAACGTGAAGGCACCAGCCCAGAAAGCAATCAAGCCGGTATGAGCGGCATGTGCAGCAATAAATTTGCCTGAACGGTTGGTGACCCCTGAGTTACCAGCCCACCACCCGTAGGTGACTGCTGAATTTCCATAGGTCTGCATTAGAAGTGCTATTTTTCAAAACCGATCAGAGAATACTGCAATTTCAACGAATACTCATGCAAGAGAAAGAATCTGTAAATTTTTTTTATTATTTAAATCAAATGCAAATAAAAAAATATCAAAAAGAACAGGTTTTAATCATTAAGGAACATACAGCCGAGGAGACATAACAAACAAAATCGAGAAAATTACCTAACTAAGAAATTCTAAATAAAGAAGTAATTGATACATTAAATTGATTTATATCAGGCATTCGAGACCAATCAAGTCTCAGAATCCATATAAATACATGCAAATATGTAATTAATATAAAATATGAATTTGGTCTCTTTATTTATAACTATTAAATAATTAAATCCTCTTGGATATCGACTTATGAAATTTACTCGACCTAATAGTCTAGAGATGGAGACAGCCGACCACTACAGAAAAAAAGCGAATGTTTATAGAACATCTCCCGAGTACGGAAAAATGATTTCTCTTTATCCAATTTTGGAGACTTCTATAAAAGACTGTAAAGATGAAAATTTAGTAGCCTAAAAAATAAGTCTTAAATATCGAATTAACTAAAGTTTATAATTTTTCTTAAGCAGCTATTTGATCAGAAGAGACATAATTTTTTTTCCAAGAATCAACAACAGCTTTACATCCGCCTATAAGATAGAAAACTTTTGGCTTCCATGGTAATTGTTTTGGATCATTTGAACTTCTCCAATGAGATCCTGGTTTTAAATAACCCATTTCTCTCAAAACCTCTAAAAGTTGTTCGTCAACTCTTAAAACCTCACTCGCTTCTTTTGCTGATAACCAGTTTGATTCTTCTATCATTCGTTTACAAGGTGGTATCTTTTTTTTAACGTAAAAAGCCAACTAAAGAAAGCCTAATATCAAATTGAAAGACTAGTAATAATAGAATTATACTTAATCGCTTTAAAATTTCATATTAAATATTAATTACTTATGACTTAAATCATCTAAAACCAAGGTCTAATAGCATTTTTACTTATAGGAATAGTCAAGCCTGAATCGGCAGATAGATTATAACTTTCAGTAGATTCCAAATCAACTTTTTTATTAACTAATTTATAAGATTCTAAATAAGTAATTTCATCCCATCCAGATTCCCATCTAGAGGAATCAACTAATTGTGACCAAGAAACTTTTACGACCACATTAGAATCAAGTACTGACATCAAAACAACCCATTTATTTAGTAATTCTCCACCATAATTTATTGCAACAAAATGTACCTGACTATCAATACATACCTTGCTAGTCCATGCTTTCGCTGGTGGCCACATCATAAAATAAAATAAGTATAATAATTATTTTTTCTTTTTTATTTTTATATATTCTTCTCTGATTGATTTTAGCAGTGCCTTCTTTTTTCTCATGATTTTATTCTTTTCATTCAAATCTATTTGAAGTCTTTCTTCCTTTGTCAAGCTCATCCAATTATTTATGTTAAATTCCTGCTTAGATTGGTCATTAAGTTTTTTCTTCTTCTTTTTAAAAATAAATTTAAAAATCATAATATTTTGGAAAATTAAAAAAATAAAAACTTAGATTAAATCTATCTTATTTGAGCGTTACCAATAGCCATGATTTTTTATGGCTAATTTTTAGATTCCCTCACCTAACTTCCACAGATTTAGGCCAGTATTCTCGATTTCTTGACGATTAACAACAGATCTTGTGTCAAAGATCCATGCTGGTGATCTCATCAAAGAAGCTAAATAATTCCAATCAAGTTCGAAGAATTCATCCCATGCAGTAAGAATTAAAACTGCATCAACATTTTTTAATGCCTCTGGAATGGAATCAGCCATTTTCCATATCCCTTGATTAGTCAATGAATATTTTTCCAAGTCTTCTTCTATTCTTTCGAATGAAACCTTAGGGTCATAAATTGATAAAATAGCTCCTTCTTCGAGTAAGTCACAGGAAATTCTGATTGCAGGAGATTCCCTAGTATCATTTGTGTTTGCCTTAAATGAAAATCCGAGTATTGCTATATTTTTCCCGTTAACTGTACCAAAAAGCTTCTCAAGAACAATTTTATAAATTCTATCTTGTTGCCAAGTATTAAGTACTACAACTTGATTCCAGTATTTCGCAACCTCTGGCAAACCAAAATATCCACTTAAATAAACTAAATTCAAAATGTCCTTCTTAAAGCAGCTACCACCAAACCCAGGCCCTGCACTAAGGAATTGATCACCTATCCTTTTATCTGTTCCTATTGCTTTTGCAACTTCCTGAACATCGGCTCCAGTAGCTTCACAAAAGGCTGAGATAGAATTTATCGAACTAATTCTTTGAGCCAGGAATGCATTAGCAGCTAATTTTGAAAGCTCGCTGCTCCATAAATTTGTACAAATTATCTGTTCACTAGGAACCCAATTCAGATAAATATTAACTAGTGCATCTACAGCTTCAGGATCCTCTCCACCAATTAAAACCCTATCAGGTTTTTCCAAGTCATTAATTGCAGTACCTTCAGCCAAAAATTCAGGATTCGACAAAACAGAAAAAGTTTTTGAAATTTCATTTTTTTGATCCTCTCTATTTGTTGTCTTAAGTATCTCTTTTATTGCTTGTGCAGTACGAACTGGAAGAGTACTTTTTTCTATTACTATTGTGTGCCCTTTCGCATACTTAGCTACTTGCCTTGCACTAGCTTCAACCCAACTAAGGTCACTTGCTTGCCCGGCTCCAAGACCTTTTGTTTTTGTTGGAGTATTGACTGATATAAAAACCATATCAGCATCAGATATTGACTTTTCCATTTCTGTACTAAAGAAAAGGTTTCGCCCTCTCGTTCTTGAAATTATCCGATCTAATCCAGGTTCAAAAATTGGTAATTTATTCAGATCTGAATCATTCCATGCATCAATTCGTTCTTTATTGATATCAACAACCCTAATTTCTAAATTGGGACACTTATCCGCAATAACAGACATAGTAGGTCCACCAACATAACCAGCGCCAATACAACATATTTTTTGAATTTTAATAGAGTTCATTAAAAAAAACCATCATTTTATTAATCAATCAATTTTTTAATTAACTGATGTAGATCCTTTTTTGAAAAAATATATTCCTTACTCTCATCATTCTTTTGTTTATTCCTTAAATTCTTCACCAATAATTGTCCTTTGGATGCCTCATCTTCGCCTATAACCAAGGCCCATTTCGCCCTACTTTTATCTGCTCGCTTGAATTGTTTAGAAAAAGATGCGCCAGAGTAGTCCAATTCAATACTTAAGTTAAATGATCTTAACTGACAAGTAATTGTCAAAGCAAGTTGTTCAGCTTTTTCACCTCTATGAATCACGTAAACATCTGGGGATTTTGATTGCAAAATTTTCTCTCCAGCAAGAATTATTAACCTTTCCATTCCAATAGCCCAGCCAATTGAGGGCGCTTTAGGCCCACCCAATTCACTTATGAGCCCATCGTAACGTCCACCACCACAGACAGTTGCTTGAGATCCCAAGTGATCACTAGTTATTTCGAAAGCTGTATGAGAATAATAATCAAGTCCCCTTACCAAGTTATTATTAATTTTATATGGAATCTTTAGATTATTGAGTAACTCCTGTAAATATTCAAATCTAGTTTTACTCTTATTAGATAAAAAATCGTTTAAAGATGGAGCTTCAAATAAAAGTTCTTTTGTAGAATTATTTTTACTATCTAATATTCTCAAAGGATTAACATCAACTCTTTTCTGAGAATCTTCATCTAATAAATCAAATCTCTGATTTAGCCAATCTTTTAACTCTTGTTTGAAAACACTTCGGTCTTCATTGCTGCCAAGACTATTAATTTCTAAAGTCAAATCATTCAAGCCAACATCCTTTAAAAAATCCCAAGCTATTGATATAACCTCAGCGTCACTCATGACAGAAGCTAACCCAACGAATTCAACTCCAATTTGATGGAACTGCCTTTGTCTTCCTGCTTGAGGGCGCTCATATCTAAACATTGGTCCGCCATACCAGAGCCTTTGAGGCCCATTATTTAATAACCCATGCTGAACAATTGACCTTGCGACAGAAGCAGTGCCTTCGGGTCTCAAAGTGCAAGAACGACCTCCTCTATCGTCGAAATTGTACATTTCTTTACCAACAACATCTGTATTTTCGCCAATACCCCTTGCAAATAGTTCAGTCTGTTCAATAATTGGGGTTCTAATTTCTTTAAGCCCAGCTCGACTAAAATGTTCAAGTGCTATTGATTCGACCTTCTGCCAGCCCTGACACTGAGCAGGTAAAAGATCTACCATTCCTCTTAAATTCTTGAGATTGGTCAAAGTAGCTTCAGCAAAATTATTTGTTGTTTGTTTAATAGTAATTGTTTACGTAAACTGTAAAATCATATTTAATCCATGAGTTTTGCTCAACTAACTTAGTGAGACTAAATTTAGAGAGGTAATTAAGGTTAATCCTCTAGTCGAGTAGCACCTGAATATTTAACCAGCCAAAAATTCACTCTTCTTCTGACATTAAAAGGCATTTCATTTTGGAGTTGAATTAATTCCATAGCTCCGAGTCTCTTTAGTTCTCTTGATTCAAGGCTCCACATTTTTTCCGCTTCACAAATTAAACGAGCCCAACTTCTTGAGTGCTGCCATTGCCTAAGACGCTTTTTTAATTCATTTCCCTCAGCCTTACTTTTAACAAGGGGAAACCGACCAACTATATTTTTCTTAGTGAAAAATTTCCTCATAAATCAATTATCAAGAAAACTCTAGAAAAACTTATTACTAATACATTAAACATAAAGCAAAGATTTGAAATGAGTACTTTATGAAAAATCTGCTTCAAGCATTAAAGTCGACTTCTCGAACAGAGAATTCTAATTTTTTCATATCCCGACGACTCATTTTTCTAGACCAAGCCCCTTTAATTGCATCATTCCACCTAAAGCCAGCATTTTTCGCTAGATACCTTTCCTCATAGGAGACCTCAGCGAGAAGTAGAACTTTTGGTTCTAAAGCTCTAATCAATAGTTGTTCGAGTTCACTACATCTTTTAAAAACCTCTGACAAATATATGCAATCTGTCAAAGCTCTATGTGCACTCCAAACGGGTACACCATATGCCAATGCAAGATCTCTTACAGAAGGGCGAGCCTTTAATTGTCTTTCAGGCGGCCAAGGTATATCGTCCATAGAACAAATCCATTGTTTTTTAATCTGAGGTAATTTATTAAGACCAAACCATTTCATATCAAATTCTGCATTGTGAGCAACAATCACATCTGAAAAACTCACCAGAGATTCAAAATATTTAATTGCTTCAGATAAAGGTTGAGGCAATCTAGTTATTTCAGCAGGAATATTATTTATTTTTTCAGCGTTATTAATTTCAACTGGTAAAAGAAAAGACTGCTGTGCTAAGACCGCTCTACTTTTGACATTAAAAAGGATCGAACCTACTTCAAGACAATCATCATTTTCATTATCAAGACCAGTAGTTTCGGTATCTATAATCAAGATGTTTTCAGGAAAATGCTCTTTACTGAAGATTTCAACCCGTTCTTCGTTTGATTTGAAAGAACTTTTTTCTCCAAGATCTTTTACTTTTTCATTGGTAATTCCTTTAGTTGTTTCATATAGAAAGCCAAGCTGTTCGCTCTCTTTCTGATGATTCTGATCTTCTTTCACTTCAAAATTAAATAGTCATGCTTCTATTATCATCAAAAAAACAGAGTTGAATAAAAACTTAGTAGAACATTAGGAACAAAAGATACTTATATTTAATTTATAATCATTTTTTATTTCTCTTTATAGAGTGATTATTCATCAATGATCAGTTTTAGGCGTATAAGTGATGTTTGTTGTCAATGGCCATCAAGACCAATTGGTCTTATAGAACTAATTGGAGGTAGCTATATTTCAATCAAGCCAGAAGTGACATACAAAAGACTTATTTCTGGCTTTTTACAAAGAAATTTTGCAGTACATTCATGGGGATATATCCCTAACTTTGATCATCAACTTCAAGCAAATTATGCATGGAAGCAATTCCGTCAATCTCGTAAAGTCCTTGAAAAAAGATTTGGTTTAAAAGCAAAATCAATAAAATTAGGGCATAGTCTTGGATGTAAATTACATTTATTAGCTCCGGATGGAGGAAGAAATTGCGATGGTTTAGTAGCTATAAGCTTTAATAATTTCAAGGCAGATAAATCTATACCTTTGCTTAGGAAAATGTCTCAAAAGCTTAACTTTCAAGCTGAATTTAGTCCAAGCCCTTCCGAAACGTTAAATCTTATTAGAGAACACTACGAGCAACTAAATAACCTACTAATAAAGTTTAAAAATGATAATCTAGATCAAAATGATTTATTACTCAGAGCATTAAAAAAAAGACCTTCTGACAAGTCTAAAATCATGTTGTTAGACGGTAATCACCTATCCCCATTAAGTCTAGGAATAAGAGAGAAATTTTTAAAGTCTGATTTTCAAAGCACTTTAAAGTACAAGAAAATTGATTTAATAGTCGATAAAGTAACTCATTGGGAAATTTAATATTAACCTCTTAATTTATCTAAAACCGATCTATCTTCAAGAGTGCTTGTATCCCCGCTTATTTCATTGCCCGAAGCAAGTGCTCTCAAAATTCTACGCATTATCTTGCCGCTTCTTGTTTTAGGGAGAGAATCAGTAAATTTAATTTCATCAGGTTTAGCAATTGGTCCAATTTCATTCACGACGTGTTTTTTTAATTGTGCATCAATATTTTCATTTGCATCTGCACCAGTTTTCAACGTAACAAAGGCTACTATTGATTCCCCTTTTAAATCATCAGGTCTACCCACAACTGCAGCTTCTGAAATGAGTTCATGACTAACTAAAGCGGATTCAATTTCCATTGTCCCTAGCCTATGACCAGAGACATTTATAACATCATCAACTCGTCCCATAACCCAAAAATAACCTTCCTCATCTCTTCGAGCCCCATCTCCGGCAAAATATATATAGCTATTGTCTGAAGGTTTTAAATACTCCCAGTAACTTTCTCTAAATCTTTTTTCATCTCCATAAACATTTCTCATCATTCCAGGCCATGGTCTTTTAACTACCAAATATCCACCCTCATTATCAGATACAGAGTCCCCATCTGAATTAACCACATCGGCTTCAATACCAGGCAAAGGGAAAGTGGCTGATCCAGGTTTTGTTGGAGTCGCTCCTGGAAGAGGACTAATCATTACTCCTCCAGTTTCTGTTTGCCACCATGTATCAACTATTGGGCATCTCCCTCCTCCAATAACATCTCGATACCAGATCCATGCCTCTGGATTAATTGGCTCTCCAACTGTGCCTAAAAGTCTCAAACTAGATAAATCGTATTGCTTAGGTATCTTGTCTCCTACTTTCATAAAGGCCCTTATGGCGGTTGGAGCAGTATAAAAAATCGAAATTTCATGCCTCTGAATCACATCCCAAAAAGCGCCTGGATTTGATGGCCTAGGAACTCCTTCATACATCACAGTAGTTGCACCATTAGATAGTGGGCCATAGACGATATAGCTATGTCCAGTTATCCAACCCACATCAGCGGTGCACCAATAAACATCATTTTCACGAATATCAAAAATCCATTTAAAAGTTAAATGAGACCAAAGGTTATACCCAGCAGTGGAATGAACTACTCCCTTTGGTTTGCCTGTAGAGCCAGAAGTATATAGAACAAATAAGCAATCCTCACTATCCATTTGTTCTGGATCACATTCTTCTGATTGCCTATCTACAATTTCATGCCACCAATAATCTCTACCATTATCCATAGCTATAAGTTTTTTTGTCCTTTGAACAACTAAAACTGATTCGACCTTTGGACAAGCACCACCTTCCAATGCTTGATCAACAGCATCTTTAAGAGAAATTATTTTGTCTTTTCTAAAACCGCCATCAGCTGTAATTACTGCTTTCGCTTCTCCATTAATTAATCGGTCCCTTAGTGCCTCAGAGGAAAAGCCTCCAAATACGACAGAATGTGGTGCTCCAATCCTTGCACAAGCAAGCATTGCAATTGCAGCTTCAGGAACCATAGGCATATACAAAGCGACAAGATCTCCTTTGCCTATACCTATAGACTTGAGTGCATTAGCTGCTTTGCAAACTTCTTTATGTAGTTGTTTGTAGGTATATTTTTTTTGATCACCTGGTTCTCCTTCCCAAATTAAGGCGACTTTGTCAGCTGTTGAACTATTTAAGTGTCGATCTAGACAGTTAAAAGAAATATTAATTTTTCCACCATCAAACCATTTAGCAAATGGTGGCCTGGACCAATCAAGGACTTTATCAAAAGTTTTAAACCAATGTAATTCTTCTCTAGCTGCGTCACCCCAAAACTTATCGGGATCTGATTTAGCCATCTCCGACATTTCCAAATATTTAGAAAAAGATGAGATTCTACTTTTACTGGAAAAGTCATCAGAGGGGGGGAAAACTCTCTGCTCCTGAAGAACAGACTCAATAGGGTTAGAATTGTCTGAATTCATGAAAGATAAAACAACTTTTCATTTATTTCATTCAAGCTATTTCTGGCCAAAAGGCTTGAATAGTGAAACTCTTATTTAAAACAAATTCATAATGAAGAAAAATTGGAATTTTCCTAAAGCATTTTTATTTGATCTTGATGGAGTTCTAATTGATTCAGAACCCTTACATGGACAAGCATGGAAAAAAACTGCAGAACTTTTTGATCTAAATCTAACTTATAGCCAACTAAAACTATTGAGAGGGAAAAGAAGAATTGATTGTGCCAATGAACTGATCAAATTGCTTCCAAAGCCAGTTAATGTGAAAGAATTGCTGGACCTTCATAAGCCCATCTCAAGAAAACTTATCCTCAATTCACAAGCAATGCAAGGTGGAGAGAGTTTGGTCAAAAGGTGTCACAAAAGCAATATCCCAATGGCGTTAGTAACCAGTAGCAGTTCTGAATCTTTTCAAATAAAAACCGCTCCTCATCAATGGATAAATCTATTTTCTGTAATGGTTCTTGGCGATGACAAATTACTAGCCAAAGGAAAACCAGCTCCTGATCCATATCTATTAGCCGCTGAAAAATTAAATTTTGCTCCGCAAGAATGCTGGGCTGTTGAAGATTCAATTTCTGGAGTGTCTTCAGCCTTAGAGGCAGGATGTTTTGTTTTCTTTTTAAAAGAAAACTGTGATGAACTTCCAAAAAAAGAAATTTTTGATCAACACATTAATTTAAAACAAATCACCCATTTAAAAGAAATTGAACAAATATTAAATGAGTATTGAATTAATAAAGTCTGCTAATGACAAATTCTGGTAATTCAAGTAATGCTTTTTTTGATGGAGAATCTGGCAACCATGAAATAGATTCTTTTGATTCAGAAGCAAATTTTTCGGCTAATTCTCTTGATTTTTTTATCGCATTTGAGTCTCTCACTAAAGATAGAGCCTTCTCAAGATCATCTTTTTGGGAGAATTTCCCCTTAATAAGTTCACTAAGAGTTGGATTCTCTTCCAAGGCATAGAAAACAGGGGCAGTAAGATACCCACTTTGAAGATCACTAGCTGCTGGTTTACCTAATTGTTCATCATTTCCGGTAAAGTCAAGAATATCATCAACCACTTGAAAAGCTAACCCTAACTGTCTTCCAAAAAAATAAAGTGAATTTAAGCGCTCTTTATCTACATCAGACAAAACCCCAATAGCCTTGGCGCTGTTAGCAATCAGAGAGGCAGTTTTACAATAACTTTTTTCTAAATAACTCTCAAAGGATTGACTTGAATCAAATCTATTAAGACCCTGCTTTATTTCACCTTCGGCTAAATCCATAATCACTCTACTTAACAATTTAACAACATCTAAATTCTCAAGATTTGCCAAATGCCAACTTGCTTGAGCAAATAGAAAATCCCCTGCGAGAACAGCTATCCTGGGATCAAATCTACTATGGACAGTTTCAACACCTCTTCGGGTGTCAGCTTCATCAACGACATCATCATGTACAAGAGAAGCGGTATGAATCATCTCAGTAATCTGGGCCAATTTACGATGCTTCAAAGGAAGATCCTTTTCAGACGTCAAAGCTCTTGAAATTAATAAAACAATTCCAGGTCTTAAACGTTTACCGCCTGCACTAAAAAGATGTTCTGCAGCAGCCTGCAAAATTGGGTGCCCAGCACCTATAAGGCTGCGAAGATCCAAAAGCAACGCTTCTAGATCAAGTTCTACAGGTTGAAGAATTTCCGTGGCTGTGGTCATAAAACCGCTCTACTTTTTGATATTAAGAGACCCAGCCCTTCTTCTGTAGTGAAACGAGATTAACTTCAGGAAACACATTTAACCAATGCTTGGCTTTATTAGGAAAATTTTTAAGATTAGAGGTTACGTAAAACTTTAAATCAACTAAATTTTTTTTGTTTGAATGATTGCTTGCTTTTGAATCAATAAACAACTTTAATTTCAAAGTAAGAGCTTCTGCAGGGTCAATCAATTTAACCCTAGAGGGTAAAATATCAGTCAGCAAAGGGGTTATAAGAGGATAGTGACTACAGCCAAGAATTAAAGAATGAATTTTTTGTTTTAAAAGAGGTCGTAAATATCTAATTGCAACATCAGTAATCTCATCTGAATTAATATTATCCATCTCAATCATTGGAACAAATTCAGGACATGGTTGCTCAATTACAAAAGTTTTTGGATTGAAGTCTAAAATCGCATTTGTATAAGCCTTTGTTTTTACTGTAGTAGGAGTTGCTAGAACTCCTACCCTAGATTCTTGAATGGTTGAGGCTGCAGACCCAATCAAGTCAAAGACAGGAACATCTAAATTTTCTTCAAGTACATCCAAAGCAATGGCATTTGTTGTGTTACAGGCAACCAAAAAAGCATCAATATTTTGGGAACCAAACCAAGATGATATTTCTTCAGCAATTTTTCTGATCTCATTAGCTGTCTTTACTCCATAGGGAAGTCTTGCTGTATCAGCCAAATATATATATGAATTATTAGGACATAACTCAATAACCTTTTTTAGAACAGTGAAACCGCCAATACCACTATCAAATATTCCAAGACGCATATCTAATTTGAAACTTTTAGATAATTCAGTATCCCCCTTGCAATGGCAAAAGAGATTTTATCCCTATAAGCTTTTTGTCTTAATAAATTGGCATCATACAAACCAGTAACAAATCCAATCTCTACTAAAGCTGCAGGCATAGACGTTTTTCTAATTACGTAAAAACGTGACTTACGAACACCCCTATCAGGGCTTTGAGGAGAAACAAATAAAATTTGTCTTTGAATATTTTTAGCTAAAGAATAGCCTTTATAACCAGAGTAATAATATGTCTCTAAACCATTAACATCTTTACGCTTTCCTCTTGTTGCATTTGCATGAATACTCACAAAAGCATCTGCTTTTGAGTTGTTAGCCTTGGTAACCCTTGGTAATAAGTCTAATGTTCTGTCGTAATTTCTAGTTAAAATGGTTTTAACACCTTTATTTGTTAAAAATGCTGAAACACTCTTTGACACTTCTAAAACAATATCAGTCTCTCTTAATCCATTTACTCCAACAGCACCAGGGTCTGAACCACCATGACCTGGATCTATAACAACTTTATACTTTCCATAGGGTACATTTGGTAAAGAAGAAACATCTAAATCTTGAATCTTTATTTTTTCATAAGTTCTTTTTATTGAGTTTCTTAAAATATTGCCTTCTTGAATAGAACGTAAAGAATTATTTTCTAGACCAATAAATTTCAACTCCCAGGTGTTCGGTGATATTCCAATTAATTGTAATTTTGAAGGTTCTAATTTAACTGATGAAAGGAACTCAATAACAAGCCTTGTTTTACCCTTAAAAGGTTTACCTAGTCTAATTTCCTTAACTGATCCATTACCTTTAATAGTTCTAGGGCGACTTAATTCCCCAGGGAAATCTATCCAAACCCTCTCACCTTTATTAGTGGTTGAGGATTGATAAAAAGCATCTAATTTAGCCCCAGAGGAAGTTCGTAATTTAAGACTACCGTTACTAGTTAAGGCCCAAGCAGCAAGCGCACTAGCAGATCTTAGCGGTAAAGAAATAAATAGATTGGAACAAAAAACAAATCCCGCAAACAATCCAAATTTTGACTTTAAAGATTGAACTTTAAACATCAAACAAAAAGCTTTGTTTTTCGATGTTTTAGGCTGGGCATTTGCCCTCTAATTCGCTCAACTCTTTCTTTATCAGCAGGAGCTATTGCTGCTCCTTCAACAACCCCTGCATCTGCTAGTACAGTCCCCCATGGATCAATAACCATCGCATGTCCATGACTTTGTCTTCTGCCATAGTGACGACCAGTTTGGGCTGGTGCAACAACATAAGCTGTGTTTTCAATAGCTCTTGCTTGAAGCAGGACTTGCCAATGATCCTTTCCCGTAAAAGCAGTAAAAGCAGCTGGAATCATTAATAAATCTGCGCCTTTATTGACCAAATCCCTATAAAGTTCAGGGAATCTCACGTCATAACAAATAGATAATCCTATTTTGCAAAGACCTGGAACATCAACAACAGGTGGTGATTCACTTCCGGAAACAATAGTTTCAGATTCTCTATAAGTATTGCCCTCAGGAAGATCAACGTCGAAAAGATGTATTTTGTCATATCTGGCTAGAGATTGACCGTCCTTCCCAAATAACTCCGCTCTATTTAAAGTTCTTAGTCCATCACCAGCGGGGACAGGAAAACCGCCACCAAGCAAAACAACTTGATATCTTCTTGCCATTGTTATTAAGAAACTATTGCATTTTTCATAGATTGAAGATGCAATTTTTAATTTTTTCTGATCTTCGCCCAAAAATGCAAAGTTTTCAGGAAGTCCAACAAGATCAGCTCCTCGCCTTGACGCCAACTCAATTTGTTCTTCTGCAGCATTGAGATTTGCGTCTATGTCTGAGGTACTTGTTAGCTGTAAAGCCGCGGCCAAAAAATCTGACACTTAGTTAAAAAGAAAGATAATTTAAAAGTTAGTTTGAGCGAAGTACGCCCATCTCGGTCTGTTTTGGAATGATAGAAAGATTGTCCAAAGAAGCGCAACAAGCGAAATCATCATCATGATTACCTATTCCTGCAAGTCTTTGTCCATGACTTGCAATACGTAAACATCCTTCAACATCATTCTCCCAATTTTTCCATAATGCTATAGAGGCTATCAATTCATCATTTAATATCTGGACCGACTCTAATTGATCCATCAAAATAGAGGCTAGAGCCCCAGCAGCTAAAGAATCTTCCAAAGAATAGGAACCTTCCCACCCACTACCAACAATCCAAACTTCCTTGGGATTATCACTTTTCAATCTTTCAGCAATAGCTTTTCTGTTTGGAAGTGCCATTGTATACAAACTTTTGGATTCTCTTACACGATGTAGTGACCTTGTTCCATTGGTAGTACTCATAAAAACTCTTTTCCCTTTTACTTTTTCAGATGACACTCCTAATGGAGAGTTGCCCAAGTCAAATCCATCTAATTTTTTTCCTCCTCTCTCTCCAACAAGTATTTTATCTTTTGGGTCAAAACTCTTTGCCTGATTTTTAAGTTCATCAACGTCTGCAAACACTTGCACTGAATCAGCTCCATTTTCAAGAGCCCAGGCAATAGTTGTTGTAGCTCTGAGAACATCAATCACAACTGATGATTCAGGAATAATTCCAATCGGCACATCTGCCGCTGCATAAAAATAAGAAAGTTTCATTTCCACAAAGGCTGATAACTTGCGTCACAGTAACTAGGTAAATAGGTTAATCGTGCAGACCTTCATGAAATTATTTCGTCAAGAACCTCTTACACGGGACATCAGAGATTTTCTTACTCTTCTAGAAGAAAAAGGTCAATTAAAGAGAATAAGCAGTCCAGTTGATAGTGACTTAGAAATTGCGGCAATAAGTGACCGTGTACTTGGCATGGGAGGACCTGCTCTACTTTTTGAAAACGTAAAAGGATCATCAATTCCTGTCGCAGTCAATTTACTTGGGACAATGGAACGTGTGGTTTGGGGTATGGGCTTAGAAAAACAAGAAGAATTGGAGGATCTTGGAAAAAAATTAGCCCTTCTTCAGCAACCACGACCTCCGAAGGGATTTAAAGAAACAAAAGCTTTTGCTTCAGTTGCTTGGGATCTTCTTAAAGCACGTCCTGATATTGATCTATTACCACCATGCCATCAAAAAGTAATTGGTGAAAAAGATTTGGATCTAAATCATTTACCACTTTTACGTCCCTGGCCAGAGGATGCTGGAGGTGCCATCACCTTAGGTTTAGTAATAACGAAAGACCCTGAAACAGGCGTGCCAAATGTTGGTGTTTATAGGCTCCAAAGACAATCTGCAAAAAGCATGACAGTCCATTGGTTAAGTGTCAGAGGAGGGGCCAGGCATCTTCGCAAAGCAGCGACAATGAATAAGAAGTTAGAAGTAGCTGTTGCTATTGGAGTTCATCCACTTCTTGTAATGGCGGCAGCAACTCCTATTCCAGTGCAGCTCAGCGAATGGCTTTTTGCAGGCTTATATGCAGGAGAAGGTGTTCGGTTAACTAAATGCAAAACTATTGATCTTCAGGTACCTAGTCATAGTGAAATTGTTCTTGAAGGATCTATATCTCCTGGAGAAGAGATGATGGATGGCCCTTTTGGAGACCATATGGGGTTCTATGGGGGTGCTGAGTCTTCACCTTTGATTAGATTCCACTGTATGACTCAAAGAGAAAAACCAATATTTTTAACAACTTTCAGTGGTAGGCCTCCAAAAGAAGAAGCCATGCTGGCCATAGCATTAAATCGAATTTATACACCAATACTTAAACAACAGATACCTGAAATTATTGATTTTTTCCTTCCGATGGAAGCCTTGAGTTATAAGTTAGCAGTTATATCCATTGACAAAGCATATCCAGGTCAAGCGAAAAGAGCTGCGATGGCTTTTTGGAGTGCTTTACCACAATTTACGTATACAAAATTTGTCGTCGTCGTCGACTCCACCATTAATGTAAGAGATCCTAGGCAGGTAGTTTGGGTTTTATCTAGTCAAGTTGACCCTCAAAGAGATTTATTTATATTAGAAAATACTCCTTTTGATACCCTTGACTTCGCTAGTGAAAATATAGGGTTAGGTGGAAGATTGGCTATAGATGCAACAACAAAGATTGGTCCAGAGAAAAATCATGATTGGGGAAAGCCATTAACTAGACCTAAGGAACTTGAAGACAAAGTAGATGAAAGATGGGAAGAACTAGGATTATCGGAGCTGGAAAACAAGCAACCAAGTCCAGAATTATTTGGTTATGTTATCGATGAACTAATGCGTCAAAAACAAATAAACAATTCATAAATCAGGAATAAAGCTTATCGATAAATAAAATATAAAAAAATATATTGTTTCATTGAAAGTTACCACTAAAGATCAGTCTTTAAGACACCTTCAAAAAGGAGGAGAGCTCTGTGGAAAAGTAAAAGTACCCGGAGACAAATCAATCTCCCATCGCGCCCTACTTTTTGGGGCTATCGCTAAGGGAAAAACAATAATTGAAGGCCTTTTACCTGCTGAAGATCCATTAAGTACTGCTGAATGCCTTAGATCAATGGGCGTAAAGATTAGTCCAATTAAAAAAGGAGGCATTGTTGAAATTGAAGGCGTTGGATTAAATGGACTCCAAGAGCCTGAAGATATTTTGAACTGCGGAAATTCAGGAACAACTATGAGATTAATAATGGGATTATTGGCCGGTCAAGAAAATCATCATTTCATCCTTACAGGAGATAAATCACTCCGAAGCAGGCCAATGAAAAGAGTAGGACAGCCGTTAAAAATGATGGGGGCTAAAGTTTCTGGAAGATGCGGTGGAGACTTAGCTCCTCTATCGATTATTGGGAACAGATTAAGAGGTGCCGTCATTGGTACTCCAGTAGCAAGTGCTCAGATAAAATCTGCAATCCTACTAGCTGCTCTTAATGCAGAGGGGTCAACGACTGTTATCGAGCCTGCTAGATCAAGAGATCATAGCGAGAGAATGTTAAAAGCCTTCGGAGCTAATCTAGAAGTTGGTGGTGAGATGGGTAGACATATAACTGTATCCCCGGGTAAAGAGCTAAAAGGTCAATCAATTATTGTTCCTGGTGATATTAGTTCCGCTGCATTTTGGCTCGTTGCAGGTAGCATCATACCCGGGTCAGAATTGGTTGTAGAAAATGTCGGTTTAAATCCAACCAGAACTGGCATACTTGACGTATTAGAAGCAATGGAAGCAAATATCAACGTAATAAACAAAAGAGATGTGGCCGGTGAACCTGTTGGTGACATTGAAGTATTCTACAACGAAAGCTTGAAACCATTTAAAATTGATGGTGAAATAATGCCTCGGCTTGTAGACGAAATACCTATATTATCTGTAGCAGCATGTTTTTGTAATGGTATCAGTCGTATAAAAGGAGCAAGTGAATTGAGAGTAAAAGAGACTGATCGATTAGATGTAATGGCAAGGCAATTAAAAAGAATGGGAGCCCAGGTAGATGAACATCAAGATGGTCTAACTATTTATGGAGGGAATAATTTAAAAGGATGCGAGCTTGATAGCGAAGATGATCACCGTATAGCCATGAGTTTAGCTATTGCATCAATAATGGCTAATTCTAATTCGACATTACGACGTAGCGAAGCTGCAGCAATCTCATATCCTGATTTCTGGAGTGATCTTATTAGACTTCAACAAAAAAGTTAGCTTTTCTTAGGATTGGATGATTTAAAAAAACATACGACAAAAGATGGGAGTTTAAGTCTCTATAGCTCTTTCTATGAAGAAGGATTCCATGATCAGGACGGAGCAATTAGAGAATCAACTACTAAATATCTCTTACCTGCTCAATTAGAACAATTTTCTAACACAGAAAAAATAGTTATTTTAGATGTTTGCATGGGATTGGGGTATAACACAGGATGTATTCTCGAGAAGTTAATTCAAAGCAAAATAAAAATAGAATGGCATGGGCTTGAGATTGATCAAAGGCCTCTTAATATTGCTCTTAAAGAAAAAACATTTCAGAGAATTTGGTCTCCAAAAGTATTGCATTTTTTTAATTGCTTAAACAAATCAGGGAAATGGTCTGAAGGTTTAAACGAAGGAACTATTCACTGGGGAGATGCAAGACAAAAAATATACGAAATACATGATTCTCTAAGCTTTGATCTAATTCTTCTTGACCCTTTTTCTCCCCAAAAGTGTCCTGAGTTATGGAGCGAAGAATTCATCTCTTTATTAACCAAAAGGCTGTCTTTCGAAGGCCGTTTGATTACATATTCAACTGCCGCCTCAATCAGAGCGAGTTTTATAAGAGCTGGTTTAAAGATCTATTCAATACTTCCCTCAATCGATGACCAAAACAAATGGAGTGCAGGGACAGTCGCTATGAAGAGAAGAATAGAGCGACCTTTAATTTCAAATAATTGTCAATTTAAAGACTTAAGCACCAGGGAAGCAGAACACCTCGCTACGCGCTCATCTATTCCTTACAGGGATCCAACAGGGGAAGGAAACTCTAAAGAAATAATTGCAACAAGAAAATTAGAGCAATCTAAAAGTCAATTAATAAACACTTCATCATGGAGAAAACGATGGAATACTGCGCAAAAGCAATAAAGCAATTAGATTTCTTCAAAAAAGTACTCTAATGCTTGCCATCGCAATTTTAGCGGCTGGAAAAGGTACGCGAATGAAAAGTAAGCTGCCTAAGGTTCTTCACCCTTTGGCAGGAAAATCACTTATTGATAGGGTGTTGTCTTGTACTCATGGGCTCAAGCCAAACCGTAAATTAATAGTTATAGGACATCAAGCCAATTTAGTAGAAAACTCTCTAAAACATCATCAAGACTTGGATTTTGTTCTTCAACAACCTCAAAATGGAACAGGACATGCGCTTCAGCAATTAACTCCTAGATTAAAAGGGTTTAATGGAGAACTATTAGTATTAAATGGAGATGTACCACTGCTAAAAGAGGAAACTCTAAGTTCACTTTTAAAATTTCATAAAGAATCCAACGCGAGTGTAACTTTTTTATCTGCAAGTTTAGACTCTCCAACAGGATATGGGCGAGTATTTACAGATGAGTATGGACTAGTAAAGAAAATCATTGAAGAGAGAGATTGCACCAATGAACAGCGAAAAAATAAATTAATAAATGCAGGTATATATTGTTTCAATTGGAAACAACTATCCGATGTTTTAAACTTATTATCTAACCAAAATAGTCAAAATGAAATTTATTTAACCGATACTATTAGTTTACTCAAAAAAGCATTGCATTTTGAGGTAGATAATCCATTTGAGGTTAAAGGCATTAATGATAGATTTCAACTAGCTGAATGCGAACATTACATCCAAGAAGAACTGAAATCCTTATGGATGAGTAAGGGAGTTTCTTTTGTAGACCCTATTAGTTGCTCTCTCAGTGAGGATTCAAACTTTGGTACAGACGTAATTATTGAGCCACAAACTCATCTTCGCGGCAAATGTAGTATTGGCAATGGATGTCATTTAGGGCCAGGTAGTGTCATAACAAATTCAACTCTTGCAGAAAATGTATTAGCCATTCATTCATTCATCAATGAGGCAACGGTTGGAAATAATACATCAATTGGTCCATTCGCCCATATAAGACCGGAATCAAACATAAGACAAAATTCTAAAATAGGGAACTTTGTAGAAATAAAAAAAAGTTGTATTGGTGAAGGAACAAAAATCAATCATTTAAGCTATGTAGGTGATTCAGCTCTAGGGAAAAATATTAATATTGGAGCTGGTACTATCACAGCTAATTTTGATGGTAAAAATAAACATAGAACAATTATTGATGATTATTCAAAAACCGGTGCGAATTCAGTGCTTGTTGCGCCCATCAAGATTGGGGCACATGTAACCATTGGTGCAGGCTCAACAATAAGTAAAGATATTCCTGATAAAAGTTTAGTAGTTGAAAGATCAAAAGCAATTATTAGAACCAAGACTGAGTAACTACAACAGCGAAGTTATTTCTGTAAATAAGGTAATACTTTTTCTAATTCCAACTTACGACTACCTTTAATTAAAATATTGTCTCCCGGCAAAAGCCAGGATAATAGTGACATAGCAGCTTCTTTTGGGGTACTTACTACATCATGATTTGGTAATTCTTTGATTGTCTTTTTTATGATGTTAGACTCCTCGCCACAAGAGACGAAAACAATACCAGTAAGACCTAATTCAATGGCTTTGTTAAGAACTTTCTGATGAAGTAAAATAGTCTCAGAGCCCAACTCAAGCATCGTACCTAAAACTGCAAAATGTCTGCCAGGCTTACTTACCAATAACTCTAGAGATGCAATAACAGATTCAGGAGATGCATTATAAGTCTCATCTAAAACTAAATATTGTCCACAATCAACCAATCTATTTCTTCCCATTGGCATATTTAGTTTTAATTGATCAAGATTCTTTATTGATAATCCTAACTCTGTTGCGACAGTTAATGCCAGAAGAAAATTCATAGCATTATGTCTTCCTTCAAGGGGCAATTTGAATTTTCTTCCCTCAAAAATAATGAACTTATTTTGCATATCAATTTGAGAAATATAATCTGGTTCAATATCTTGAAAAGCAAAATGCTCATTATTATCATCTAACCAATTCAGGGAAAAGCCCTCTATCTCTACTCGAACAATACGTCCTGACCATCTTTCTAACAAAGCTTTTTCTAAGAGGTAGTCGCCAAAAGGAATAATCACAACACCATCAGGTCTTAGGTTTGAGGTGATTTCAGACTTGGCTTTTGCAATATTTTCTCTACTACCAAGAATACCAATATGAGCTTGACCCACATTTGTAATAACAGCGATATCAGGTTCAGCAACTCGAGAGAGACGTGCAATTTGACCGAAACCACGCATACCCATTTCAAGAACAAATGCAGCATCTGTTTCAGCACCTCTAAGCAGAGTCTTTGGAACTCCGACATCATTATTTTCATTCCCTCTGCTAGAGACAATTTTACCAAGAGGAGACAATATTGCTCGGATCAATTCTCTTGTAGTCGTTTTACCAACAGAGCCAGTAACAGCAACTACAGGAAGACTTAAATTTCTCCGATGAAGTAATGCGATCTGTTGATAAGCGTACAGAGTATCTGGAACCAGCCAGTGAGGCAGGTCAGTTGGTACCAAACCATTATATTTCTCAGAAACTACTGCTGCCTGTATACCAAGATCAAAAGCCCTATCTAAATAATCATGACCATCAAATTTATTGCCTACCAAAGGGACAAAGAAATCACCCTTTTCAATTGTCCTCGAATCAGTAGATATACAACCAATAGGTAAATTAAGATCAATTTCCCTTTGATTATTTGGCTCCCCCCACAGTTCAACTAAGTCCTTAAAAGTAATATCCATACAAATCTTTGAATAGAAACAAAATAATCTAAATACTCAAAAATCCTATAGTTTTATTTTTTTGCCTTTCCTTGAAGGATCTGCTTCTTGGCCGTAAGAAAACTTTTCAACCTCTGCCGCATCAGGAGAAGGCTCCTTAATTCCACAAACGTCTTTATACATTAATTCATATTCCTTTGCGGATCTATCCCAACTATATTCATTTGACATTGCTCTTAACTGTAACTCCTTCCAACTTTTTTGATGTCTATATGCTTCCCAAGAGCGAACTAATGCTGTATAAAAGTCAATTGCTTCGTACCGATCAAAGCAAAATCCTGAACCTGTTTCATTCATGGGGTTATAAGGTTCTACTGTATCTACTAAACCACCTACTTTTCTAACGATCGGAATAGCACCATAACGCATAGCTAATAATTGACTGATACCACAAGGCTCAAAGCGACTAGGCATTAGGAATGCATCAGCACCTCCATAAATCAGCCTAGATAATGCATCATCGTAAGTGAGAAAAACAGAAAAACGACCAGGATACTCAATCGCAAGTTGCCATAGAGATGACTCTAAATAGCGATCACCCGTCCCAAGGACAACGACCTGAGAGTCAGTATAAGAAAGAAGCCTATTAGCAACTTGTAATAAAAGGTCAATACCTTTTTGATCAACAAGTCTACCAACCATTCCCATTAGATATTTATCTGGATTCACTTCAAGTCCCATTCTTTCTTGAAGGACTCTTTTATTAATTGCTCTACCAGAAATATTATCTACACTAAATTTAGCTGGCAATGAATTATCCGTGGCTGGATTCCACTCATCTAGATCAACTCCATTTAATATTCCTCGTAATTTCCCAGAAATATAATTTAAAAGTCCCTCTAATTTTTCTCCATATTCCGATGTTCGGATTTCCCTTGAATAAGTTGGAGATACTGCATTCACTCTATCGGCATACAACATTGCTGATGCCATGGTGTGATCACCATGCATATACCAGGGGCACCAAGTTATTTGATCAAGCTTCCATCTCCATGGGCCTTGATACTTGAGATTATGAATAGTAAATACCGTGCTTATTTCGGGGTCTTGATGCATCCAAACTGGGATCATTCCAGTATGCCAATCATGACAATGGAGAACTTGTGGTTTCCATGAGTTCCATGCAAATTCAGAGACTGCACTAGCAAAAAAAGTAAATCTCCAATCTTCATCTTCTCCTCCGTAAATACGCTCAGAATCAAAACATGGGTGTCCAACTAAATACATTGGCAAACCATTAGAGGGATGCCTTGTTTCAAAAACAGCAAAGTCAACACCCATTGTGTTGGCCCGAAAGATAGGTTCAGGAGCAATATCCATCAACGTCCATAATTTTCCATACCCTGGAATTATTAATCGAACATCATGTCCAAGTTTTTTAAGCGCAGGAGGTAATGATCCAACAACATCACCCATACCTCCAACCTTTATCATTGGGGCGCATTCAGCAGCAGCAAAAAGTATTCGCATTTAATTCATGAAAAAGAAAGATTTATTTTTTGGATAAACCAAAATAAAATCATGGAAGCCATTTTGATTCAGAGAAATCAGGATCCCTTTTCTCCATGAAAGCATTTCTTCCCTCCTTTGACTCATCAGTAGTATAAAAAAGATGTGTTGCCTGGCCAGCAAGCTCTTGGATACCAGCCAATCCATCCGTATCAGCATTAAAAGAAAATTTCAAACACTTTATAGCGGTTGGACTGTTTTGAAGTATTTCCCTAGCCCATTTAACCCCTTCTGACTCGAGCAAGTTGATTGGTGAGATGGCATTTATTAGCCCCATATCCAATGCTTCCTTAGCTCCATATTTCCTACATAGGAACCAAATTTCTCTAGCCTTTTTTTGACCTACAACTCTTGCTAAATAACTTGAACCAAACCCTGCATCAAAGCTCCCAACTTTAGGTCCTGTTTGACCGAATATTGCATTATCTGCAGCCAAACTCAGATCACAAATTAAATGTAAAACATGTCCTCCCCCTATAGCGAAACCAGGAACTAGCGCAATAACAACTTTAGGAAGGCTCCTAATTATACGTTGCAAATCAAGAACATTTAATCGCGGAATTCCATCATTTCCGAAGTATCCTCCATTTCCACGTATAGCCTGATCGCCACCAGAACAAAAAGAAAACTTTCCATCTTTGGAGGGGCCTACTCCTGTAAATAGAACTACTCCAATTTTTGGATCTTCTCTTATTCGAATAAATGCATCACAAAGTTCTGAAATTGTTTGAGGTCGAAAAGCATTTCTTTTCTCAGGACGATTTATTGCAACGCGAGCAATTCCTTCAGGGCTTATGTCAAGCAGGATATCTTTGTATTCACCAACAGAGACCCATGAGGTAATAATTTCCCCCGGGAGAACTCTCCTAGAGATATTGTTAGGAGTAATAGGTTTTAAATTCATTTTTTTAATCAGATTTTGTCAAAAGTTGATAAATTCTCAGATAATGTTTTTTTCAGCTCATCACGTAAACTTACTCTCAATCTATGATCTTCAAGAGAGTTAGTACAAACTCTTATTAATACATTTGTTGACAAAGAAAAACTCCATTCAATTGCTTGTTCTAAATCATCCAAGCAAGCAACTTGCTTATATTTCAATCCATAGGCTTTCGCAAGAGTAAGATGACAAACTTGCTGAGGCATAAGAAAGATTTCTTCAAAATCGCCTTCTTCAATTCTATCTATATTTAATTGATTAAATATACCCCCTCCACCATTATCAATCATGATTACTATTAGACTAATATTTTTATCCTTTGAAAATAGCCATCCATTAGTATCATGAAGAAGTGCTAAATCACCTGTTACCAATATCATTCTCCCCATAATTATTGATAATCCCATACCCATTGAGAGTGTTCCATCAATTCCTGATGCCCCCCTGAAACCAAAACACCTGCTTAGGAAAGCCCCTTCTCCAGAATAACTTAACCAATCTCTTATTGGACTACTTGAGGCAAGCATCACAGGGGTAGAATCTGGCAACAAACGAGGAAGCAATCTAGCTAATGCAGGTTCAGTAACTAACCCATTTCTGAATAACCTTTTATCAAGCCAATTATGGATAAATAAATCATATTTTATAAGCTCTTTAGTCAACTTTTGACTAACAATTTTTTTATTTATTGTTGGCTCTGTGGGAATACCCTCAAGCAATTTATCAACCCAAGAGGAAAACCCTTCACTAAATTGTGTCGAGCCACCTATGGGATCAAGATTTCGGCAATCTCCCTCAGTAATAAGTAATTGAACTTTTCCAGGTTTTTTAAGCCAAGTTTGTAATTCTCTGCTTGGTGATATTGGACCCAATCGTAAAACCTGAATCTCTTTAATTTTTTCAAATAAACCTATTGAGAAAAAAAGATCCCAGTGATTTATTAAACCCTCCTGATCATTTTCAATCCCAGAAAGTGGATCAGCAAGAATTGGCCAACCAGTTAATTTTTGCCATTTCTTTAATGCGCCCCTAAAAGAAAAAAGTTGTTTTGATTTTCCTCTCCATGGCCCAACAATAATTATTCCTAAAGAAAATGGATCTAGTTTTGGTAGTTTTAAAGATGGAAATTTTTTGACAGTCTGAATTTTATTTGAAGTAATTTTATCCTTTAAAAATTCTTCAATGCCCCATCCATCAAGAACTTTATTCTGGTCAATTCCGCAAGGATGCAAAGGCTCTTCATAAGCAAGGTTAATATGAACTGGTCCAGGAATATTAGAAGCCATTTCGAATGATTTTCCAACTAAGGATGTCAGTCTCTCTTTTGAAATCAAATGAATTCCTTCTTTTGGAGATTCATCAAAATGTCTACAAACAGACTTGAGAAAATCCTGTTGATTAACTGCTTGATTGGCTCCACATTCTTTTAATCGCAAAGGTCTATCTGCAGTTAAAAACAAAAGAGGATGGCATGACCTATCTGCTTCAACAGCAGCCGGCAAAAGGTTTGCGACAGCACTTCCAGAAGTTGTAATGACACAACTTACTTGCCCACTAGCTGCACTTATTCCCAAAGCAAGGAATGCAGCTGACCTTTCGTCAATTGATGTTATGAGAGTTAATTTTTTTCTTTTAGAGAGACTTGCTGCTGCTAAAGCAAGAGGGCCTGATCTGCTACCGGGGCAAAGGACAAAATATTTCACTCCCTTAGCTACTAGAGTTTTAAGGAGCTCTAAGCTGATAAAAAAATTGTAACGAGCTAGTGAAATTGCCAAAAGAACAACTACTTCGATTTTTGTAGAAGACTTTCCAACAAGTAACTAAAACAAAGAAAATTCATGACATCTACTGGATCAAAAAAGAATCAAAACCAAAATAGCTGGAAAGGATTGTTGGTTTGGATATTAATTGCGCTTTTATTAAGATGGCAAGCAGTTGAACCCAGATGGATTCCTTCTGGATCAATGATTCCAACTTTGCAAATTCAAGACAGAATATTGATAGAAAAAATAACCCCAAGACTTAATAATAAACTAAATAAACATTTAAATTTAAATACGATTGTTATTTTCAAACCTCCAAAAATTCTTACAGAGGCAGGCTACAGTGATGGTTCAGCACTAATAAAAAGAGTCGTTGGATTACCTGGAGACAAAATAGAAGTTACTAATGGGAAACTCTATAGAAATGAAAAAGAAATAAATGAACCTTGGATTAAAGAACCTATCCAATATGAAATGGACGCGATAAATGTACCTGACTATTCCCTTTGGGTCTTAGGAGACAACCGAAATAACAGTTTGGACTCTCATGTTTGGGGAGCTCTTCCAGAAAAAAATCTTATAGGTACGGCGCTTACTAGATACTGGCCATTAAAAAAAATAGGACCTATTCGGTTCCCATAACCTAAATTAGATTTTATTGGAGTACGTTTTGCGATATTGTGTATTTACATGGAAAAAACTGGATGTTTAATCCTGAATTTTTAGCTACAGACAATAATGAGGGTCATGAGGCAAATGCTCTAATTCAATACTTACAAGATCAACCTGCTGACGTTTTGCAAAGAGTCGCAAAATCTGCCAGTCCCGAAATTCAAGAAATAATCCGACACAATGTTCAAGGTTTACTAGGAATGCTTCCTGGAGATCAATTTGAAGTAAAAGTAACTTCTAGCAAGGATAATTTGGCTAGTTTATTAGCCTCAGCGATGATGACAGGGTACTTCCTCAGACAAATGGAGCAAAGAAAAGAATTAGAGGAAACACTTTTATCCGACGAGGAAATGTCTGTGGACCCAGATAAAATTTAATCATTAAATTTTTTCAGAGGATTTCTAGGTACTACGCCAATTTTTAATAATTTCTGATCTAACCAACTTAAAAATCCAAAATCACCTTTACTGTTAGCCCAATCTGACTTGTTAATCTTATTTTTTAATACTCTTACTTCATTTTTTGAAAATCTAACTTTCCCGCAGTAATGAGCAGATATTAACCAAGAAAGACCCTGCAAAGATTCAACTTTATTTAACCAAGTTATTAAAGCTTTTTGTCCTCTAGGGAAAACTAGCCTTTCTATTACAGGAGCAATTTGTAATAAAGGTGAATTTTTCCCAACAAGTTTTTTAGCAGACAACTCCCAGCCTTTCTGCCAAGAGAAAGGATATATACCAAAATGGGCTCTTTTATTTCTTAAATTTGGTTTAAAAGCGTTTCCAAAAATTTCTTTTATTTTTGGGATCTCCAACTTTTCAGGTCTTAAGTAGGAAGCAAAAAGAACCAAACGAAGCCATCCCTTTTTCCTTGCAATTGGCGTATCAATAAGCTCTTCAACCCCCTTCTCTCTTGAATGAAACAATAAAGGGGTAGGGTCTAAATCAAAAAGCTCTGGAGGAGTATCTTCAATTCCAACAAGTGCATCAGTAACCAATAAAGACTTTGATGGTTTATGAAAACAAGATATTTCTTGGAAGCGTCCTAATCCAATATCAATTGGTCCCAATGAAATCCAGTCACAATAATCACTATGAGGGAATCCATCAGCCAATAAGATATTTGTTCTTTTAGACGGAATTCCCAACCAATCAAAAGGCAACTGAAATGGGAAACTCCATTGCCCTGGGCAAACCCATATTTTTGAATCAGGAAAGGCTCTAGCCAAAGCAGGAAGAGCAATTTTATGTTCCAAACCAGAGGCCGTTGGTAAAACAATTGTTTTTACGGGACCGATTTTTTTCACAATTACTTCAATGTCCCTTAGCAATTCTTCGGTAGGAGGGAGAGGGTTAATTATCATCAATCCATTCTTTACTCTTACAACCAAAAGCCTCACTGGGACAGCTACATAATAAATACCCTGAAGTTGTTCAAAACTCCAAATCTGATCAGGAACTAATTCCCTGAATATTGTTCTTTTTCTTCCATAAGGATAAAGCGGTAAAAGTGGCCACCAACTCCATTTTTGTTCAGTAGAAAGGTTGCTCATTGTTTGCTTAATTTAATTATTATTTATAAAAGTTTGGTTTTTAAATATTCCATATCTTGGAGCGAATAAAAATGCTATTAGAAATATTAATGTTTGAACTAAAACGATAGATCCACCTGTTTCAATATCGGACCAATAACTTATATAAACACCTAGAATACTTGAGAATGAGCTGCTAAAAACTGCTAATAAAGTCATTTGATCAAAACGATCAGTTAGCAAGTATGCTGTAGCTCCAGGCGTAATAAGCATTGCTACTACTAGAATAATACCAACAGTTTGCAAACCAACTACTGCTGATAGAGATAATAAAGTTAATAATAAATAATGAAGTATACCTGTATTAATTCCTATAGATCTAGCATGCTTAGCATCAAAACAATAAAGCATTAAATCTTTTCTAAATATAAGCAATATAGATATAACAATAAACGAAATTATTAAAGTCTGGTTAACATCTGAACGAGAAATCCCTAGAGGACTTCCAAAAAGTATTTGCATTAGATCAATATTACTTTTAATTTTTGAAACCAATACAAGGCCTAATGCAAAAAAACCAGTAAAAACAAGTCCTATTACTGTATCTTCTTTAATTCTAGATTTCTGTTTAACAAATCCAATCAAAGCAACTGAACCAACTCCAAAAACAAAAGCACCTAAGGAAAAAGGGAGCCCTAATGCATAAGCAACAACCACCCCTGGCATAACCGCATGGGAAACCGCGTCACCCATTAATGCCCAACCTTTTAAGGTCATATAACAAGACAAAAGGCCACAAACACCTCCCACTAATGCGCTAACCATTAAAGCTCTTCTCATAAAGTCATGAGTTAATGGATCCAATAGCCAATCAATTGGCGTAATGGAAATTAGAAATTCACTCATTTATAAAATCTTTACTTGAAGTCGGCCCTGATAAGGGATTTGGTGGAATACCTCCAAATGTTTTATTTAGATTTTCCGAAGTGAAAACTTCCGAGGTTTCACCATAAGCAAGAACAGTCTTATTGATTAGGACAACAAAATCACAAAAATCTCTCACATGATTCAAATCATGAGTAGATATCAAAATAGTATGACCTTCTTGTCGAAACTGAAGAAATAGCTCAGCCATAAGCTTTTCAGTAGGCACATCAACGCCCGAAAAAGGCTCGTCTAAAAGAAGTACTGATGCCCGCTGAGCAATTGCTCTTGCAAGAAAAGCTCTTTTGCGTTGCCCTCCTGATAAAGATCCTATTGGTCTCTCTCTGAGATCCAAAAGATCAACTCTTTCAAGGGCATGAACAACGGCTCTCCTATCAGATTCTCTTGGTATTCGGAAAATATTCATAGCGCCATATCTCCCCATCATCACAACATCCCAAACGCTCACGGGAAATGAATAATCTATACCTTCATTTTGTGGAACATATGCAACCGATTGCTCCTTCTGGGCTTGATTAACCTTTAAACCATTGATCCTAATTTTCCCCCTTGAAGGTCTAACAAAACCCATTAGAGCC
Source organism: Prochlorococcus sp. AG-402-M18 (assembly GCA_003216595.1). Taxonomy (GTDB): domain Bacteria; phylum Cyanobacteriota; class Cyanobacteriia; order PCC-6307; family Cyanobiaceae; genus Prochlorococcus_B. The sequence goes on along the minus strand of QCIQ01000015.1, from coordinate 1,282 downwards.
TTGAAAAAAGTTGATTTTCCTGCACCATTCATGCCCACAAGGCCACATATAGATCCCGCTTTTAAATTTAAACTTGCGTCATAGAGAGCAACTGTACCGTTGTAGTCAACACAAACTTGGTCTGCCTCAATACGCATAAAATCTTTCTCATGGTTTTTAAAAATTGGGTTCATTATTTTTTAAATTCTGAAATGGATAGGCCTTTAGTAATTAATCGAACATTGTGCCTTAGTAAATCTATATAGGTAGGAGCAGGACCATTTAGACCTGAGAGTGAATCAACGTAGAAGGTCCCACCAAAAACAGCTCCGCTTGATTTCGCGACTTCCATTTGTGCTTCTGCACTGACAGTACTTTCGCAAAAAATTGTTGGGACTTCATTTTCTTTGATTTTTTTTATTAGATTCACCATTCTTCTTGGGGTTACTTGACTTTCAGCATTAACTGGCCACAAATATGCCTCTTTCATTCCGTAATCACGGGCCAGATAAGTAAAGGCTCCTTCACATGTCACCAAAAATCTTCTTTCTTTAGGAATAGAAGATAAAGAAGCTCTTAGCTCTTTATCAAGCGTTTCAAGTTTAGCTTTATAGGTTGAAGCGTTAGATGAGTATTCAAGAGCTCCATCAGGATCGATTTTAATAAAAGCATCAACTATTTTATCTACATAATTCATAGCTCTTTTGGGTGACATCCAGGCATGAGGATTTGGCTTCCCTGCATAAGTATCTCCCTCTATCAATAATGGCTTCATCCCCTCGGTTAATTTCACATTGGGAATATCACCCGTGCTAATAATAAATTTCGAAAACCATGCTTCAAGACCTAAACCATTTTCAATAATAAGTTTTGCTCCTTTGGTTTTTACAATATCACTAGGTGTAAATTGATAACTATGGATTTCTGCTCCTGGTTTCGTTATTGATTTAACTAGAAGTCTATCCCCAGCAACATTTGAAGCAAGATCGGCCAAAATTGTAAAAGTAGTTAAAACAAAAGGCTTATCATTGCTTGGTCTATAAGTGTTTTTATTTACACATCCTGTAAGGAATAAAATATTTAAAGCAAGGAAAGTAAATAAAATAAGCAAACTATTTTCCTTATAAATATACTCAAAAGAAAAACTTTTATTAAACATATATTTGAAATTAGAAAATATTAATGTTTTGTCTAAATATAAGTCAAAGTCATACCAAAAGAAAAGTTATAAACTTAAACTGATTTAATTTTGTAATTAATAGATTGAGACTGAATCCATTCTTTTGATTGCTTTAAAAAAGCC
>QCIQ01000014.1 GCA_003216595.1 Prochlorococcus sp. AG-402-M18 | reverse complement strand
TCCTGTTTCTTTTTCTATCCATTTAACTCCTGTTTCAAATAATGCTTTATCACCTCTGAACCTATTAATGATTATTCCCTTAATTAATTTTTTTTCATCAGGCTTCATCAACGCAATTGTTCCAATGATTTGAGCAAAAACGCCTCCTCTTTCAATATCTGCTACTAAAATACAATTTGCATTTAAATATTTTGCTAATTTCAAATTTGTAAGATCTTTATGTTGCAAATTCACCTCTACAGGACTTCCAGCTCCCTCAAGAATGAGTCTTGCATCTTTTTTACTACTTAATAATTTTGCAAGTCCTTTTTTAATAGCTTCCCATCCTGAATCGAACCAGTCTTCGTAATAATTGATCGCTTTGCTAGTGCCAACACTTTTGCCTAGATGGATTACTTCACTTGTACAATCCCCTTTTGGCTTTAGAAGCACAGGATTCATTTCAGCACTTGGCTCTAAGCCTGCAGACCAAGATTGAAGAGCTTGAGAATATGCCATTTCTCTTCCCTTTGTATCAACCCAGGCGTTATTGCTCATGTTTTGGCCCTTGAAAGGTATTGGCTGTTCCCCTTTCCTTTTTAAGCATCGACAAATAGCAGTAGCTATTAGCGTTTTACCTGCGCCACTTGAGGTTCCTAAAACCATTAATGGAGTCCGTTTTAGTCCTGTAATCATCTTGGTGTCAATTGGTATCTTAGGCATGTAATTATTTTTTTTATAACCGATATTTTCTTTGTAAATAAGTCTGCACGTTCTTCAAGGACTTGTCTTCCTATGGGTGTAATACGAACTTTTGAAGTAAGTCCTTGGCCGTCAACTTCCCTTCTTAAAACACCTATTTTAATTAATTTAAGAAATTCATTCTCTATGAATGAAGAACTATTGATAAACATAAAATCTTGAGTTAAATATTTTGCTTTATGCTCAAAAACATCTTGAGCATTAAGACTACCTTTCTTTAGACTTTGAAAAAGAAATAAGTTGAAGGGACAATTCTTAATCCCTTTTTTTGCTCTTCTAAAGATTTTTTGGTCAATCAGCAACATTTAATTAAAAGGATTTATTTTTCAATAAAAGATCAATAATGATCCTAAGTATTAAAAAATTTAGTTTTCTATGTTTGTGCTTGCCTCTGCATCCAAAGCACGTCAAAAATTACTTGATCAAATAGCTTTGAGACACAAAGTTATTGTAAGTGATTTTGATGAAACACAGCTGCAGGAACCAGATCCAATTTTGAAGGTCGAATTATTAGCTAAGGGTAAAGCTGATAGTTCATTAAAAAAGTTGAAAAAAGACAATCCTTCCTTAAATAACTTTCAAGCTTTATTGGGTTGTGACTCTTTGTTTGAGTTTGAGGGTGAAATTTTCGAAAAGCCAATTAATAAAGAGCAATTGATATCCAGATGGCAAAGGATGTCTGGTAAGTCTGGTTTTTTGCATACAGGTCACTATTTAATTTCGTTGGATGATTCCAAATTAGATATGAAAAGTAATTCATTAAATCAATATTGTGATGGGGTCGTGAGCACAAAAATTGAATTTATGTCTTTATCCAATATTGAGATCATAAAATATGCTTCAATTCCAGAACCATACAATTGTGCAGGGGGATTTGCGATTGAAGGTTACGGCGGACTATTTATAAAAAGAATAGAAGGATGTTTTAGCAATGTTGTTGGACTTAGCTTGCCTTGGTTGAAAACTAATTTAGAAAAATTTGGTTTATCTCGGTTACTTTTAGATAGGAAGCAATAGTAAGATCAAATATTTTTGAAAATAAAAAAAAGCCCTCTATAAAGAGGACTTTTTTTATTTATTAAGGGATCTAATCTAGATCAGGCATTGAAAGAGCAGGCTCTTGTGAACGACTGATACCTTTTTCAAATCCAGCTGCAGCGGCTCTCGCACGTCCAGCATGCCAAAGGTGACCTACAAAAGTAAACCAACCAAGGAAGAATTGTGCACCTGCAAGCCATTGACGCAAGTTAACAAAGTTAACAGCATTAGGCTCGGTAATGATTCCACCAACTGAGTTGATAGAAGCGTTAGGAGCATGAGTCATGTATTCAGCAGCACGGCGAACTTGCCAAGGCTGAATATCATTTTGAATTTTATCAAGACTTAATCCGTTAGGACCTCGAAGAGGCTCTAACCATGGACCTCTAAAGTCCCAAAAACGCATTGTCTCTCCACCAAAGATGATTTCACCTGTAGGAGAGCGCATTAGGTACTTACCTAAACCAGTTGGTCCCATAGTTGAACCCACATTTGCACCAATTCGTTGGTCACGAACTAGGAATGTGAAACTTTGGGCCTGAGAGGCTTCAGCGTTTGTTGGACCATAAAACTCTGATGGATAAGCAGTGTTATTGAACCAGATGAAACAAGAAGCAATGAAACTTGCTACACAGATTCCACCAAGTGCATAACTAAGAAGTCCTTCACCATTCCAGATAAAGGCTCTTCTTGCCCATCCATAAGGCCCAGTAACGACGTGGAATATACCACCAATTATTTCTATAACAGCAAGGTAAACATGTCCTCCGACAATATCTTCCATTGAGTTAACACCAACGATCCAACCCTGACCACCCCAAGGGGTTGAAAGTAGATATCCAAAAATAACTCTTGGATCGAGAGTTGGGTTGATCAGCCTAACTTCTCCTCCGCCAGGAGCCCAAGTGTCGTATGCACCACCTAAGTACATCCAGTTAAGGGAAAATAGAAGAGATCCAATACCCAATACAATCAAATGGAAACCAAGAATATTGGTCATTTGATTTTTATCTCTCCAGTCAGTAGAGAAAAATGGGAAAGCTTCTTCAAGTTTCTCTGGTCCAGCTAAAGAGTGGAAAACCCCTCCAAAGCCAAGGATTCCAGATGCAACAAGGTGAATAACACCTGCGATGAAGAATGGCCAAACATCTGTAACTTCTCCGCCTGGGCCAATGCCGTATCCAAACATGGCTACATGAGGCATACAAATTAAGCCTTGCTCCCACATGGGTTTATCCATGGTGAAGTGACTTACTTCGAAAAGCATCATCGCGCCTGCCCAGAACACCATTAGTCCTGCGTGAGCAATGTGAGCACCTAATAGTCTTCCTGAAAGGTTGATTAGCCTTGCATTTCCTACATACCAGGCGTAACCAGTCTCTTCAAGACTTTGATTAGGAGCGTTGAGTAAATTATTAAAGGGCGTTTCCACGTGGGAGTACCTCCTCAGGGAATACAAAGTTTTCGTGTGGTTGGTCTACAGAAGACATCCATGCACGCATACCTTCATTAAGAAGGATGTTTTTGGTGTAGAAAGTTTCGAATTCAGGATCTTCAGCAGCTCTGATTTCTTGGCTAACGAAGTCGTAAGCACGAAGGTTTAGAGCTAATCCAACAATTCCGATTGATGCGGCCCACATACCTGTTACTGGCACGAAGAGCATCAAGAAGTGAAGGAAACGCTTATTTGAGAATGCAATTCCGAAAATCTGACTCCAGAAACGGTTTGCAGTAATAAATGAGTAAGTTTCTTCTTCTTGTACTGGGTCGAAACCTCTGAAAGTTGTGCTCTGATTTTTACCGTCAGAGTACTGACTTGAATCTTCGTAAAGAGTGTTCTGAACTGTTGCACCGTGAATAGCACAAAGAAGAGCACCACCAAGAATTCCAGCTACTCCCATCATGTGGAATGGGTTAAGAGTAATGTTGTGGAATCCTTGAATGAAGAGGATGAAACGGAATATTGCTGCAACTCCAAAAGAAGGAGCGAAAAACCAACTGTGCTGTCCTAAAGGATAGATAAGGAAGCAAGCAGTGAATACTGCAATAACTGCTGAGAAAGCAAGTGCGTTATATGGACGGATACCAACTAGTCTTGCAATTTCGAATTGACGAAGCATGAAGCCAATAAGACTAAATGCACCGTGTAGAGCAACGAAATTCCATAGGCCACCAAGCTGGAACCAGCGTGTTAAATCGCCCTGAGCTTCAGGTCCCCAAAGGAATAGAAGACTGTGACCCATGGCATCGCCAGGAGTACTAACAGCGGCTGTGAGGAAATTGCATCCCTCAAGGTAAGAACTGGCTACACCATGGGTGTACCAGGAAGAAACGAAGGTTGTACCTGTAAACCATCCACCAATAGCTAGGAAAGCTGTAGGGAAGAGAAGTAGTCCAGACCAACCAACAAATACGAATCGGTCGCGCTTTAACCAGTCATCGAGGGCGTCAAACCAACCTCGTTCTGTTGCGCTTCCAACAGCGATCGTCATGGGAGGAGCGTTGCTGAGCTTTTGTATACGTCGGAGACTTTAACAACGATGACGGGGTTTGTGGGTAAATCTTTAACTTGATGAAATCCCTTGTATTGAAATGAGATAAAATCAATTTTTTTTATTGCTAGTTAGTAATTGTCAAAAACTTAGTCTCTATAATGTTTTGAAAGGGATGTGCTTCCCAATTTCATAAGATTATGTCATCTGAATCAAAGTTAAGCCAATCAGAAAAAGAGTTATCTGGTTTGGTTCTAGAACAGAAAATTAAAGGTTCGCGTAAGGTTTCTAACTATATTGTTGCTTCGATGCTCAGTATTGGTGGTGTTGGATTTTTGTTGGCCTCATTATCTAGTTACTTTGGAAAAGACTATTTACCATTAGGAAACCCTTCTACCTTGATTTTTGTCCCTCAAGGCTTGGTTATGGGTCTATATGGTCTTCTAGCTTTCTTCTTGGCTCTTTATTTTTGGAGAATTATAAGCATCGATTATGGTTCTGGCGTAAATAGATTTGATAAAAACAAAGGAGTTTTATCTTTATCTAGAAGAGGAATATTGAAGAATATAGAAATTGAAATCCCTATTGATGACATTAAGGCTGTGAAATTGGAGGTGAGAGAAGGTTTTAATCCATTAAGAAGAGTATCTTTGAGAATTAAAGGAAGGAAGGATTTGCCAATATCCAGAGTTGGATCTCCTAAACCTTTACTGGATTTGGAAAATGAAGGTGCTGAAATTGCGAGATTTCTAGAGGTAAACCTTGAAGGAATTTAAAAAGGAAAATAAAATAACTAATTTTTCAAATAATTCAATTTTAAGTTATAGATTTTTTAAACCAGTTTATATTTTATTATTTATTAATTTATTTTTAATATCTGGATGTTCAAATCTAAAGGATAATGAAGATATAAATATATGTTCTTCTACAAGACTTCCCTGCTTAACATCAGATGAATATGTTATATTGTATACCAATAAAGGGAATATAAAACTTAAGCTTTATGGCAATTCGGCGCCAATAACTGTTGGAAACTTTATAGACTTTGTAGAAAAAGGTGCCTATGATAAAACAATTTTCAATAGGGTTATTAAAAAACCTTACCCTTTTATAATTAGAGGAGGAGAAAAAAGTTTGATAGAAAAAAAAAATAAGTTTATAGATACTAAAACAGGAAAAACAAGATATATTCCTCTAGAAATTAAATTAACAACTAATCGTTTGCCAACATATGGGAGAGAAATTAATGCGTCTAGTCAAATAAATAATATTCAACTTAAGCATAAAAGATCATATTTATCTATGGCAAGATCTAAAAATTTGAATTCAGCAAGTACAGGGTTTTATATTCTACTAAAATCTTTGCCAGAACTGGATGGTAGGTTCGCCGTTTTTGGTAAAGTGATTAGTGGTATGAATATAGTAGAATTAATTGAAGAAGAGGATTTTATAATTGAAGCAAAAAGAGTTAATTATTGAAAAAGATTATCTTTTAGCTTTCAACATTTCAGTGTTTACACCTGATGCTCTCTTAAGAGCAACTTTTCCTGTTCTGGCAATTTCTAAGATTCCATAGGGTTTCAATAAGTTTTCTAGAGCAACAAGCTTGCCTGGATCTCCAACAACTTCAAGTGTTAGAGCATTATCCGAAACATCTACAACTTTTGCTCTAAAAACTTGAACAAGATCTAAAATTTTTCCTCTGTTTTCTGATGATGCTGAAACTTTCAAGAGCATTAATTCTCTTTCCACAGCAGGTAAAGTTGTTAAATCAAGAACTTCTAAAATATTTATTAATTTATTGAGTTGTTTGGTCATTTGTTGAAGTGTTGATTCGTCCCCTTGAACGACCATTGTTAATCTAGATATTCCTTTGGCTTCTGCAGGACCCACAGCCAAACTATCAATATTAAATCCTCTTCGTGCAAAAAGGCCTGCAATCCTGCTTAATGCTCCAGATTCATCTTCAACTAGAACTGAGAGTGTGTGCTTCATATTTTTTACTTAGAAGTTTTTAAGTCCTTCAGCCATTTCAGTACAATTTGATTGAAATGTTTTGGTAATTCATCGTGTAGACAATGGCCTGCTTCATTAATAACAGTTAATTTAAGCCAAGGATGGAACTTTATTAGCTTTTTTGCTAAAAATATAGGTATCAATTTATCCTGCTTGCCCCAAATCAACAAAATTGGTGGGCGATTAGGAAGGTTTTGAATCTTTGCAAGAATAGAGGGACCTTTTGCAGAATCTAGTCTATTGCTCATTCCAATGCACATAGCTCTAAGAGCTTTGGAGGCATTTACTCTTCTTGCCGGGAAAGTAACTATCCTTTTTAATGATTTGTCATTTGAAATTGAGCGAAAATATGCACTTTGAAGAGCATAAGTAATTAATTTTGTCCTTGATATTAAATTTACTAAGATGTTAAGTGGCAAGAAATGAAAAAAAAGTTTTATCAGAAAACTTTTAACTTTTATAAGCCAACTTGGTAAAAAAAGTTTAATTGGATTGATAAAAACTGGTTCTGGTAGAGGTGCTGCAATTATTGTTTTAATTAACTCTGGCCTTTCCGAAAGGGTCGTAATTGCTGTTAAAGCTCCTAATGAATTTCCAATTAATATAACCTTTCCGTTCTTATGAGTGTCTACAATTTGATCAAGAAAAGAGGCTAATTGGTTTCCCCAAAATTGATTATTTAAATGCCTTACTTTGCTTTGAAGATTTTGTTCTGATCTCCCAAAACCTATTAAATCTATTCCGTAAACCCGATACCCTGCGGATGCAAATATTTCTGCATTATTTCTCCAGTGATCGCTGCTAGCTCCAAAACCATGGATTAAAACAATAGGAGGATTTGAATCTTTTCCAGTTACTCTGAAGTGAACCTTAAGATTTTTGTAGCTCCAATTCTTGGACTCACCCCAATTAGCGGACCCAATAGTAGGTTCTTTATTATAAATATTTGGCTCCATTTAGTTCAAAACCAACTTTAACTTTAAATCTGAAGTTATTTTTAAGATCATTTTAAGTTTATTTTAAAAATTTGCTTATGCCTTTGGATTTTTTTTCTGAATGTAAGGGCTTTAGGTTTTAATGGTAAATGAGTTAAATTATCTGAATGGCATCAGAAATTTTTGGAATCGCTGCGGTCTTTTGGGTTTTAATTCCCGTTGGCCTTTTAGGAGGAGTACTTCTTTTGAAACTTCAAGGTGATTAATTTCCACAATCCATAGTTTGCCCATTTAGGCTCCACTCTTGTAATGAATTCAACTATGCAAGTTCTGGTGATTGGTGGCACAGGAACTCTTGGGCGCCAAATAGCCAAAAATGCCATAGATGCAGGGCATAAAGTTCGCTGCATGGTTAGGAAACCAAAAGCGGCTTCATTTCTTCAAGAGTGGGGCTGTGAATTAACTCGTGGCAATTTAATAAATAAAGAAGATATTGAGTATGCTCTTGATGGTATTGATGCTGTTATTGATGCAGCCACTAGCAGGCCTGATGATCCACGCAGCGTTTATGAAATAGATTGGGATGGAAAATTAAATTTATACAATGCTTGTGAAGAAAAAAATGTAAAAAGAGTAATATTTCTATCTTTATTAGCAGCAGAAAAATATAGAAAAATCCCACTAATGGATATTAAATATTGTACTGAGGAACTATTGGTTAATTCATCTTTGGATTACACCATCTTGCAAGGTGTCGCTTTCATGCAAGGGGTGATAGGTCAATTTGCTATCCCTATCTTAAATAATGAACCAGTTTGGATAAGTGGAAATCCTACTGATATTGCATACATGAATACGCAAGATATAGCTAGATTTGCCGTTGCAGCTTTAAACAGACCTCAAACAATAAAAGGAAGATTCCCTATAGTTGGTCCCAAAGCATGGAGCGCCAAAGAACTGGTTGATCTCTGTGAAAAATTTAGTGAAAAAAAAGCAAGAGTATTAAAAGTTTCTCCAACAATAATTTCTATTGCTCAGTCAGTTGTATCGTTCTTCGAACCAACCTTAAATGTTGCCGAGAGGCTCTCTTTTTCTGAATTGAGCGGAAGTGGAGGAACGTTGGATGCACCAATGGAAGATACTTACACTGCTTTCGGCTTGGATCAAACTGATTCAACAACAATGGAGGGTTATATAAAAGAATATTATGGAGTCATATTGAAAAGGCTAAAAGATATTGGAATTGATCTGGATATTGAAGAGAAAAAGAAATTCCCCATTTAAGCTATTGCACAAATATAGTTAATATGTACTATTAAGGAAAATTATCTTTTGTGATGTCTGTTAGTCAAATTAAGAACCTTAATAGAAGATTGGACAATCTATCTAAAGAAGCTTCTTCAGAGCTAGATAAGTTATGTGGTAATGAGTTATGGAAAAGTATTGGATTTGAAGCTTTTGATGGTTTGACTGATGCAGGGTTAAGAGCTTCTGCGAATTATTATTATGGACAATTTCAAACCGCTCGAGAGTTGCAAGAAATTTTTAGTTAAATATACATTTATTAGTTAATTAAAGACTTTTTAGAATACAATCATTTTAGTTGATTAGTGGCGAAAAAAACACATGATTGAAACATCCGGCGTTATTGAAAAAGAGCAAGGTAATGGATTTTATCTTGTAACTCTTGAACAGCCCGCTGGACATCAATGCTTGTGTAGGGCCGCAGGAAAATTAACAAAATTCAGAATAAAATTGCTTGCTGGAGACAAAGTTCTAGTTGAAATCAGCCCCTACGATTTAACACGTGGTCGAATTACATACAGAGAAAGGAATGTAGGTCCAGGAGGAGGAAGGCAAGGAGGGAATAGACCAGGAGGACCAAGAAAAAGATAAAACTTTAATTGCTAATCAATCAGTTCATCTAATGCAGATTTGTATTCACTTCTTGCTTTAACACCTTTCCATTGTTTCTTTAATGCCTTATTTTTAAAAAGATGTACTGTAGGAGTTCCGCTTACTTCAGCTTGTTTAGCAATGTCTTGGTCGTTTTCAATATCAATTTCAACGCCTATAGCTTTTCCTTTAGATTCATTTAGAACTCTATGAAGTTGGGGCTTGAGTATGTGACAAGGGCCGCAGCTACTTGATGTATATATTACGAAAAGAGGTTTTTGGGTCTCATGGTACAACTTTCTTAGCGCGTAACTTCCCTTTTGCCAAGTCTTATCAGGGTTGAAATTTTTCTCGTTACTAATTTCAAGAGTTTTTGTCGTTTCAACTTTAGAAGGCTCTAATTCGTCTCGTTTGATAAGAGTCGCTAGATTATTTTTTGATAGCCATCTTTCAGCGGCTAGAGCTGCTTTGCAACCACTTCCTGCCGCGGTAACACCTTGACGCCATTCTGAATCAGCAACATCTCCTGCTGCGTAAACACCTTCAAGAGAAGTTTCTGGTCTTCCAGGGTCTGTTAGCAAGTAGCCTTTTGAGTCTGTGTTTAACTGATTGATGAATAAAGACGTGTTGGGAGTATGTCCAATTGCATAAAAAAGGCCTTTAGCTAAAATTTCATCTTCCTTGTTAGTGTTTTTTCTTTTAACTTTTAATTTCTCAAGCCATTTATTCCCTAATACATCTAAAAGCTCAGTCTCCCAATGAATAGTAATGTTTGAGTTCGCTTCTACTCTATCTGCCATTGCGGCAGAAGCCTTTAAATTTTTTGATCTGACTAATAAATGTACATGGCTCCCGTATTTAGTTAAATATTCAGCTTCTTCACAAGCAGAGTCTCCCCCTCCAACTACTGCAAGTTCTTCATTTCTGAATTGAGGAGTTGCCCCATCGCAAATTGCGCAGGCACTAATACCTTTACTCCAGAATAATTTCTCGTTTTTAAGGCCTAGACGATTGGCACTTGCTCCTGTAGAGATAATTAAGGAGTTAGATTTAATATCTTGAGTGGATGTAACAATAGAAAAGGGCCTTTTGCTTAGATCGATTGATAAGGCATCTTCTTCAATTAGCTTTGTCCCCCATCTCACCGCTTGAGCTTTAATTAAATCCATCAATTCTGGTCCTTGAACTCCATTTGGGAAACCTGGGAAATTCTCAACAAATGTTGTTGTCATTAATTGACCACCGGGAATTCCACCTTTTTCAAAACCAGTAATGAGTAATGGCTGAAGATTCGCTCTTGCCGCATATATGGCAGCTGTGAATCCAGCGGGACCTGAACCTACAATTACTAAATTCTCGGTTTGTAATTCTTTTTTCTCGGCTGGCATGCCATACCAAATCAAACTGACTTACACGATATAAGAAAAAAACTTGAAAGTGTATTTAAAGCATGAAAAGTGGATTATCTTAAAAGCTCAAATTTACTTAAAAATCAGAGTTCTAGGAGTTCGTCAGCATCAAAATTTTCTCTTTGAAAATTAGGAACTTTTAATGTTGAGGCTTTTAATCCCTCTGGGTAAGTATTTATACAAGTAATCCATTCACAGAATTCCTGGCTGATAGCGTAACTATCTTCATATCTTTCGACGCTATCAAGTAAAGTTATTCTGCTTGCTGCCCAACAGCTTGAGATACTTATTCTTTTGTTGAAAGAAGCATTCATAATTAATCCCCAACGACATCACCTTGACATGCCAATGGGAGATTAACTTGTGTTTTTTGGTACAAATTAGCGTTTTGTCTGGAAAACGAAATTATCACTTAAGATTTTAGGTTTTCTTAACATTTGCTATTGAGCTCTATTTTTGTGAAATATCTACGTTATTAGTGGCTGATTTGCGTGAATTCTTTAACAAATATTGGCCTATTAATCAAACTGCCTCTGTATGATTAATTAATAGTTTTTCTACATCATTAATACCCTCAATCGCTGCGCTTTTTGCTAATTCAAAATCACCATTAGCCTCTTCTTCTAGAGCCTTAGCAATCTTATTTGTTAATTCTTCTTTTTTGCCTTCGATCATTACTATTATTTCGTTTTCTATTACTTTCCTAACGGCTTTGGATGGCAATGTGTCATCTTTTGCTTCGGCAAATGTTCCTTGGACAAGTTCTTGAATAAATAATCTATGAACTTCGCTGCTTCTTAAAAAACTTTCAGTAGCGTTAATGATTCCCTCAACCAAAGCTTCGTCTGGTTCAGATTCTTTGTTTGCAAGCTTGAATTCCCAGTCAAGATGTTTCCTCTGCCATCCTGAGGAATGCAGGCTTGGCATCACTGTCTGAGAAAAAGTGTCTACAGACATTTCGTAAATTCGTTCTGCTAGGCGCTCACACCATTCTTTACCGTGACTTTGCAGATTTTTTTGCATGGCTGTTCTTGGAACAGCATGGCCACCGTGATGGCTATGACAAACACCATCAGGACATTCGATCGCGGTGAGGCTCATTTTTTCTTGATCGATAACATTTTCTCATTTCCTTCATAGCCAAGGAAAACTATTAGGAAAACCTTTCTTAACTAAAAATGCTGGTATTCAAACCTTTCCTCTTCTAATCTGAAGGAGGATAAATATTTTTACTTTGGTTAGTTTCTTAATTCCCTGCGAATCAGCTTTAGGGGAGACACGTGTTTCTGCTACTCCAGAGACTGTTAAAAAGTTTTTGGACTTGGGCTGTAAAGTTTTTTTTGAAAAAGGGGCAGGAGAGGCTGCTGGCTTTCTAGATAATTCTTATGTGGAGGCTGGGGCTGAATTAGTTGAAAAGGAAAATGATGAGATAAAAAAAACAGTTGATATTGTTCTCTGCGTTCAACCTCCTGAAGAAAAATTTCTTTCACATTTAAAATCTGGCTCTTTCCTTGTGGGCTTATTAGATCCTTATGGAAATAAATTATTAGCCGAAACATTAAAATCCCAAAAAATTTCTGCAATATCTTTGGAGTTGCTTCCGAGAATTAGCAGAGCTCAATCATCAGATGCATTATCTTCGCAAGCAAATATAGCTGGGTATAAAGCTGTACTCTTAGCTGCTAGTGCACTTGATCGTTATTTTCCAATGTTAATGACGGCTGCTGGTACTATTCAGCCTTCAAAAGTTGTTGTTTTAGGCGCTGGTGTGGCAGGACTGCAAGCTATTGCAACGGCAAAAAGACTAGGTGCCGTTGTTTATGTGAGTGATATTCGGGAGGCTGTAAAGGAGCAAGTTGAATCACTAGGAGCAAGGTTTATTGCTCTTCCACAGATTGATGAAACTCCATCAGAGTCAGGCGGATATGCAAAACAAGTTTCTGATGAATTTCTTATTGCACAAAGAAAAGAATTGGCAATTCAATTATCTGAAGCTGACGTAGCAATTTGTACTGCTCAGGTGCCTGGTAAAAAAGCTCCCCAACTTATTGATGAGAATATGTTGGATGATATGCGTCCTGGTTCAGTAGTGGTTGATCTTGCTGTGCTTAGTGGTGGTAATTGTGCATGTTCAAAACCAGGAGAAACTATTGTGAGAAAAGGGGTCAAGATTGTTGGTGCTTCTAACTTGCCTTGTTCAATACCGAATCATGCTAGCTCATTATATTCGAGAAATTTATTGTCTCTTCTTCAACCAATGTTTAAAGATGGTAAGTTTTTAATTGATAACGATGATGAGCTTATTGCTGGTTCTTTGATTAGTAAGGATGGAGCAATACTTAAATCAGAAATTATTGAGAATGGAGGAACTAGGTCATGAGTTTTTTTAGTGAAGCACTCTGGGTGCTTCTTCTTGGAAGCCTTTTGGGATTGGAGCTTATAGGTAAGGTCCCTCCAACTTTGCACACTCCACTAATGAGTGGGGCTAATGCAATTTCAGGAATCACGATGCTTGCAGCTTTAACATTAATAATAAAATCGGGAGACAATTTACCTTTACTAATAATTGGATCAATATCTCTTGGATTTGCTTTGTTTAATGTAGTTGGTGGTTTCCTGGTTACAGACAGGATGCTTGCAATGTTTAGTCGTAAAAAAACTCGTAAATAGGATTATCTCTTATGACTTTTATTGCTCCCATTAAGTTTGCAATTGATCTACTGGCAGTTTTATTGCTTGCTTTAGGTATTAAAGGCCTTTCAAAAGTTAGATCAGCAAGAGAGGCAAATAGGCTTGCCGCTATCGCAATGATATTGGCTGCTTTTGGAGTGTTGCTCAACTCTCAAGGAACAATAGGCATTTCAATTAACTCTTGGGTTTGGATCATTGGTGGAACTTTAATCGGAGGCCTTTTAGGTGCCTTAACTGCTAAAAGGGTTCCAATGACTGCGATGCCTGAGATAGTTGCTTTGTTTAACGGTTGTGGAGGGATGTCATCGCTATTGGTGGCACTTGGTGTGGCTTTGTTCCCATCTGCAGAAGGGGCTGATGGTGTTGTCGGTGAACTTATTAGAAAGTTTTCAATAGGCGTTTCACTCTTTGTTGGAGCCATTACATTCTCTGGATCAATTGTTGCAATGGCCAAGCTTCAAGGTTGGCTGTCTACGCCTTCTTGGACCCAAAGCAAAGCTAGGCATTTCTTTAATATTCTTTGTGCTGTTATTGCTTTGATAGGTGGAATCTATCTTTTAATTGATGGACAGAATAGCCTTTTTCTTATTGTAGTTGCTTCATCTTTGTTGGGTATTGGAGTGACTCTTCCTATTGGTGGAGCTGATATGCCAGTAGTTATATCCTTGCTAAATAGCTACTCAGGAGTCGCAGCAGCAGCTGCAGGTTTTGTTGTCGGTAGTCAACTTTTGATTGTCGCCGGTGCCATGGTTGGAGCTGCTGGATTGATACTTACTCAAGTGATGTGCGATGGCATGAACAGATCTTTAGTTTCTGTATTATTTGGTGGTGCACTTGGAGCAAGTTCTATTGCTTCAGTAGGTGGAGGGGGAGAATATACAAATATAACTAGTTGCAGTCCAGAAGAATGTGCACTCACTCTTGAGGCGGCAGAGAGAGTCGTAATTGTTCCTGGATATGGTCTTGCTGTCGCTCAGGCTCAGCACACGCTAAGAGAGGTTACAAGGGTTTTAGAAAACGCCGACATTGAAGTCACATATGCTATACATCCTGTTGCTGGAAGAATGCCTGGTCATATGAACGTTCTGTTGGCGGAAGCAGATGTTCCTTATGAACAATTAAAAGAAATGGATGTAATCAATCCTGAATTTCCTGCTACGGATGTTGTATTAGTTCTAGGAGCCAATGATGTAGTTAACCCTCAGGCTAAGAATGATCAGACCTCACCTTTGTATGGAATGCCAGTTTTAGATGTTCAAGAAGCTAGAACTGTATTTGTTGTTAAGAGAGGAATGAGTGCTGGATATTCAGGAATAAAAAATGACCTTTTTGATTTGCAAAATACTTCTATGGTCTTTGGTGATGCAAAAAAGGTTCTTGGAGATCTTTTATTGGAATTAAAGGAGCTTGGCGTTGGGAGTAAAGGATAATATCAAAAATGAAAACTTACTCTCAGAATTAGGAATAAGCCCTTTTAAAGAGCGTATTCCTTGGATTGGTCCTGACCTTCAGACACTTAGAGATACCTTCTCCTCAGATGAATTGCCTGATGTCAACTCATCAGAAATTCGTATAAATGTACCGCCTCTTAAAAGTAGAAAAACAGGAGGAGGATCATTAGTTGCGTACTTGGATAAACCATCAAGTTCCTTTTGCATAGATGGTTTAGTTCTTCTTCTGCATGGACTTGGCGGCTCAACTCGTAGAAAAGGTTTGACTAGGATGGCGAGCACTTTGGTGCAATCAAATTTTGCTGTTTTGAAGCTTAATTTGAGAGGTTCAGATCCTTGTAGGAATTTTGTTGATGGTACCTATGCTGCTGAGTGCAATAGTGATTTAATTCCTGTCTTAAAGCGAGCCAGAGAGATTTCATATCAATTAACTAATGAGTATAAATGTGTAAAAAATATTCCTCTTTTTGGTGCTGGGATCTCTTTGGGTGGAACTATTCTTTTAAATGCTTGCATGTTTGATGAGTCTTTATTAGATGGTTTGGTATGTATCAGTAGTCCTCTGGATTTGAATGAATGTAGTTCTTCTATTGAAAGACCGAGAAATTTTATTTATCAAAAATGGTTGTTAAATCGTTTAATTAAGCAAACTTTAGAAGATCCTTTTGGGATAGAAGAAAGAGAAAAGAATGCATTAATAATGAATAAAAAAGATAACATAAGAAAAATAAATGACATTAGATCTTTTGATAATTTGATAACTGCTCCAAGATGGGGATATAAAGATGTTGGGGAATATTATCAAAAAGCATCTCCTTTCCTCTCTCTTATGAAAAATGAAAAATCCCTTCCTAAAACATTATTTATTCAATCAAAAGATGATCCTTGGGTGCCTTTCTTGGCTGCCGAAAGACTAATGGAAAAAATGAAATTTTCTAATAATCAAAAAGCTAATCAATTTATTTTTACTGAGAAAGGCGGACACAATGGATTTCATGGAGTTAAAGGTTGTTGGGGGGATCAAGTTGTTGCTAAATGGTTTTCATCTTTGAAAAATATTTAATCTGAGGATGCAATTTTTGTAATATTTTTTTCTGAATAATTTAAGACTTCTTTTCTGGCCCAGCTGTCGATTTCAAGAATTTCACTAAGACTTGGACTTAGATTAAGATCGCATTTATGTTTCTCGCAAATCGCCTCAATTACTTTTGGAATATCGATAAATTTAAATCTTTCTTCTAGAAATAGTTCTACTGCTTTTTCATTAGCGGCATTAAGCACTGCTGGCATTGTCCCTCCTGATCGACCTGCGCTGTAGGCGAGTTCCATGCATGGATATTTTTTAGTATCTGGTTCTTTAAAAGTTAAACTACCTACCTCTGTAAGCTTTAATTTTGGCCAGGGTGTTTTAAGCCGACCAGGCCAACTTAAACAATACAAAATAGGGAGCTTCATATCTGGCCATCCTAATTGAGCTAAAACTGATGAATCATCCAATTCAACCATTGAATGAATGATGCTTTGTGGATGGATAATGATTTCGATTTGATCATATGAAAGACCAAAAAGATAATGCGCTTCAATTACTTCGAGACCTTTATTCATAAGGGTTGCAGAATCTACAGTTATTTTTTTTCCCATGCTCCAATTAGGATGGCTAGTCGCATCCTTGACAGTGGCTTTAGCTAAATCCTCTGCTTTCCAATCTCTAAAAGCCCCTCCTGACGCAGTTAGTTGTATGGATTTAAATCCAGGAGTAGGCACTCCAGTTGAGAGCCTTGCATTGTCAGCCCATGGGGTTCCTTGGAGACATTGAAATATCGCTGAATGTTCAGAATCTGCGGGTAAGAGCCTACTTCCACTTTTTTTTAAAGCAGGAATGACAACTGGTCCTGCTGCAATAAGAGTTTCTTTATTTGCTAAAGCTAGGTCCTTTCCTGCTTCAATAGCTGCAAGTGTTGGTAAGAGGCCTGCGCAGCCAACTATTCCAGTTACAACAAGATCTGCACTTCCCCAAGCCGCTGCAGTATTTAGTCCTTCTGCTCCCGCTATCAATAAGGGCTTATTGAATATTTTTGAATCTTCAATAAGAGTATTGATTCGCTTAGACAGTTCTGGCAGAAGGGATTCATCTGCTAGTGAAACAACTTCAGGTTGATGAGTCTCAACTTGTTTGATTACTAAATCGAGGTTCTTTCCTGCTGTTAGAGCGACAATTTTGAATTGATCAGGAAACTCTTCTGCAATTTGAAGGGTTTGAGTTCCAATAGATCCTGTTGAGCCTAAAACGCTTATGGCTTTCACATTGTGAAGGCAAGTATGACCAGTCTCCCATTTAAAGGTATAACCCAGTTAGGTATTTACCAGTTTCTTCTGGATTTTAATAGAGATTTATTATGCAAGAAAGGGAACAATGGAGATCAGGATTGGGATTCGCGCTTGCCGCGGCTGGCAGTGCTGTAGGTCTTGGAAACCTTTGGGGCTTCGCTTATAGGTCATCTCAAGGAGGTGGACTTGCTTTCCTTATCCTTTATGTGTTGGTTGTTTTAGTTGTTTGCCTACCTGTCTTGGTAGCAGAGATGGTCTTAGGAAGAAGTACTGCAAGTAGTCCTTTTCTTGCGCCAATCAAAGCCGCTGGAGAGAATTGGAAGCCCTTAGGTTGGTTATTCGCAATAGCTTCTTGTGGAATCCTTTCCTATTACGCTGTGATAATGGGATGGACAATTGATACTTTCTTCCATTCCTTATTCATCGGACTACCCTCTGATATGACTGAGGCGGGAGAATTTTTCGGTAAAATTAGTAGTGGTAATAGTGTATTTGTAGGCCAAATAATCAGCTTATTATTAACTGCATTAGTTGTAGTTGCAGGTGTACGTGGAGGCATAGAAAAACTAACAAAATGGGCAATGCCATTTTTATTTGGACTCCTTTTGTTGTTAGCTATATGGGCTGCAACATTATCTGGGGCATGGGAAGGATATACATCGTTTTTACTTAAATGGGATTCATCTCAACTTTTTGATAAAAACACAATAAGTAATGCATTCAAGCAGGCTTTCTTTTCTTTAAGTTTGGGCATTGGAATTATGGTTGCATATTCTTCATATCTCAATCGTAAAAATCACCTTCCTAAAGAAGCTTTGAGAGTTGCAACTTTGGATACTGCAGTGGGTTTACTTGCCGGCTTGATTACATTCCCAGTTGTTATGAGTTTTGGATTGAAAGATGTTGTAAGTGAATCAACAGTTGGGACTTTATTTATTGCTCTTCCAACTGGATTTGCAAATCTTGGATTGTTTGGGAGATTGATTGCTGCTGTTTTCTTTGGTTTGGCTTTTATAGCTGCTATTACTTCTTCTGTTTCTTTAATGGAAGTCCCAGTATCTTCTTTTATGGACAGGCTTAATTGGAGTAGGAAGAAGGCAGTTTGGGCTTCAACTTTATTGATTTTCTTAATTGGAATACCGTCGGCTATCTCCACGGACTTTTTAGGCAAGTCCGATGCTATTTGTAACACACTTTTGATATTAGGTGGTCTTCTGATTTCAGTCCTTTTGGGTTGGATTGTTCCAAATCGTTATGATGAGGATCTTTCAAATTCAGATTCTAATTTAAGAGTTAGAAGGTACTTAAAGTTTATGCTTCGCTGGGTTTCTCCACCAGTTATTGCTATTGGACTTTATTTAACAGTGTTATCTACATTAGAAACATTTGCTTAATCTGAAAGTTGTTTCCATTCGGTTAAACCTTGAGGTTTGTCGATTAATTCAATTCCAATATTTCTCAAATCAGCTCTTATTTTATCAGCTAGTAAAAAGTCTTTATTAGCTTTTGCTAAGGTTCTCTTTCCGATAAGTTCTTCAATTTTATTAGTATCAATTTCTGGTTTGTTTTTAGGAGATTCTTTCTTTAAATTTACTTTTAACCCTAGAACTCCTGCTAACTCAGAAAGTAGTTTCCATTTATCAAAAACTTGATTTAATTCATCTTGTTCAACTTCATTAATATCTTTTTCTTT
This sequence comes from Prochlorococcus sp. AG-402-M18, assembly GCA_003216595.1. GTDB lineage: Bacteria > Cyanobacteriota > Cyanobacteriia > PCC-6307 > Cyanobiaceae > Prochlorococcus_B. Next base: position 20,331 of record QCIQ01000014.1, on the reverse strand, counting down.
TAAGAAATTTATGAATTTCCTAATTGGTTGAGATAGTTCAAAAAGAATAGATAAAGCTCCAGATGTATTTAGATCATCATCCATATATTTTTCAAAGTCTGATAATAATTTAAATGAGTTTTCATCAAGCTTTCTATTGACAGATTTTTTTATAGCCTTATCTAGCTTAATTCCATTTATATCTTGATCTTTTATTTTATAAATATGACCAAAAGATAGGCAGTTATTTAATCTTTCCCATCCTTTTGAAGCAGCTTTTAGTGCTTCTTCAGTAAAATCGAGGGGCTTTCGATAGTTAGTTTGCAAGACAAAAAATCGCAAAGTCATAGGTGAAATACCTTCCTCTAATAAAGATCTAATGGTTGTAAAATTCCCTAGTGATTTACTCATTTTTTCACCATCAACATTAACCATCCCATTGTGAAGCCAGTATTTTGCTAACTCTTTACCATTGCAAGCTTCTGATTGAGCTATTTCATTCTCATGGTGAGGGAATATCAGGTCTGATCCACCAAGGTGAATATCAATACTCTCTCCTAACTCTTGTTTAACCATTGCTGAGCACTCTATATGCCAACCTGGCCTTCCATTACCCCAAGGAGAGGAGTAACTAACCTCACCTGATTTGGACTTTTTCCAAAGAGCAAAATCAAGTGAATTCTTTTTACTTTCTTCTTGATTAATTTTCAAACGTCCTGCTGCATTATCTATCTGATTCTCAATTTCTCTACCACTAAGTTTTCCATAATTTTTATGTTTATCTACTGAAAAATAAACATCACCATTTGATGAGTAAGCTGCTTTCTTTTGTTCTAATTCTTCTATGAAATTAATAATTTGATGAAGGCATTTTGTTGCTCTTGGCATACTACTTGGTCTAAGAATGGAAAGCGTATCCATATCTTTATGAAATTCATCAATATTTCTTTCACTTAATTCATCAGTAGAACATCCTTCTTTCTTTGCTCGATTAATAATTTTGTCATCAATATCAGTGAAGTTTTGCACAAATTTAACTTCAAATCCTTTCCAGATTAAAAACCGTCTTAATACATCCCAATTAAGATAACTTCTTGCATGACCAAGATGACAAAGATCATAAACAGTTACACCGCAACAATATATTTTAACTTGATTGGGACTTATACTAATAAAATCCTCTTTCTTGTTGGATAAGGTGTTTGTGAATTTTAAGGACAATTTATTAGATGAAAATGTGAGAAATTATTGAATTTGTCAGCAACTATTTTGCCTCCATCCAATTTACTCCAACGCCAGTTTCAACGATAAGAGGGACGCTAAGTTTAACAGCATTTTCCATAGTGTTTTGGACAAGTTGTTTTGTTTCTTCCAAATCTTTTGGATCGACTTCTAGCACTAGTTCATCATGTACTTGAAGTAGAATTTTAGCTGCTAGTCCATTCTTCCTTAAAGCGGAATGCAATTGAATCATTGCTAGCTTAATTATGTCTGCACTTGAGCCTTGAATAGGCGCGTTTGCAGCGGCCCTTAATTGTTGTGCTTCCATACCTGCTCTTCTAGCGGTAGTTAAATCAATTTCATTTGGTGGGGTTCCCAGAAGTCTTCCAAGCCCATTTTTATTGAAATGAAAATATCTTCTTCTCCCAAGCAATGTTTCAACAAACCCTTGGCTTAGGGCAAGTCTTTCTTGATATTCTAAAAATTTAAAAACGGCTGGATAACGTTCTTTGAATTTACTTAAAAAATATTTTGCTTCTATTAATGAAACACCAGTTGATCTTGCAAACCTTTGTGCCCCCATACCATAAATAACCCCAAAATTAATTGTTTTTCCTATCCTTCTTTCATCGGCGTCAATAGCCTCTTTTTCAAATAAAATTTTTGCTGTTAAAGAGTGAACATCTTCGTTTTTTAAATAAGCATTTTTTAGTACTTCTTCACCTGAAAGATGTGTGAGTATACGAAGTTCAATTTGTGAATAGTCTGCGCTTAGAAGTTTCCAATCTTTTTGCGGAAGAAAAGCTTTTCTTATTCGTCTACTAAATTCAGTTCTGACAGGGATATTTTGGAGATTTGGATTGCTGCTACTTAATCTTCCAGTGGCTGTTACGGCTTGATTGAAATCTGTATGTACTCTTCCCGTTTCTTTTTCAATAAGCTGAGGCAAAGCATCTACATAAGTATTAAGCAACTTACTTATAGTGCGATGTTCAATGATCATTTTTACTATTGGATGCTCTGATTCCAGCTTCTCTAATACACCTGCATCTGTGCTCCATCCAGTTTTTGTTTTTCTTGATTTTTTCCTATCTAAATCAAGTTTCTCAAAAAGTAATTCACCTAATTGTTTAGGTGATGAAAGGTTAAATTCTCTTCCTGCAACCTTATAAACTTCCTCCTCGATAGTATTTAGTTTTTTTGTAAACTCTAAAGATAGATCTTTTAGATAAGGTGTATCAATAATGATGCCGGTCGATTCGATTTCCGCTAATACTTGCTCAAGTGGTTGTTCAACTTCTTTGAGTAACTTTATTAATTTTGTACTTGTGCTTTTTAATCTATTAATATAAATAACTGCTAATTTCCTTGTTAAGTAAACGTCCATTCCGCAGTACATACTTGCAGCCTTAATGTCCACACAAGAGAAGTCTTCTCCTTTTTTGACAACATCAGAAAAACTTTTGGGCTTAAATCCAAATTCTCTGAAAGCAATTTCATCTAAACTATGTTTAAGAGTTGCATCACATATATAATCTGCTAGTAAAGTATCAATTACAATGCCATTTAATATAATCCCATGTCTTAGCAAAATCAGTCTGTCGTATTTTGCATTCTGTAGGGTTTTAGGATTTTCATTGCTAGAGAACCAATCCTTAAGTGCATAGATAACTTCTTCAATCTTTAATTGATTTATATGATTCGTTTCTATTAAATCCTCTTCTTTATTGCGATGTCCAATTGGTATATAAACTATATCTTTCAATGATTCACCAAAACAAAATCCTAATCCAACAAGTTCAGCTTTAAAAGGATTCAAACTCGTTGTTTCTGTATCAATGGCTATTGGTTTCTTACCGTCTTTATGTTTCATTATTTGTGCAACAAAATTATTAAGTTCTTCCAAATTGTCTATAACCTTAGGTTCTATCTGAGGAATCTCTTTCGTCTCATTAAGGCTAGCTATTTCATTATTCACACTCTTATTGTTATCGATGTTACTTTCTTTTGATGAGAGATTATTATCTTGTTCTGATAATCCTTCTTTAGAAAATAGAGCTTTAAAAGTTGAAACTTGTTTTAATAAACTATGTAATTCAAGCCTTTCAAGGTTTGCAGCTAATTTTGATTCGTTAATACCTTCTAAGTTATGTTCTATTTTTGGATTTATAGGAATTTTAATTAATATTTCTGCAAGTTTTCTTGAGAGATATGCATTATCTTTGTCTGCTCTTAGCTTTAATCTTACTGCTCCTTTTATGGCGCCTCGTTTGGCCTTCTCGCCCTCTTCCTCTAGCTCTTGGAGTGATTTATAGACTCCATCAAGATCATTGTTTTCGTTTAAAAGGTTTATTGCTGTTTTTGGACCGACTCCTTTGACGCCAGGAATATTATCTGAGCTATCACCAGTTAAGGCTTTCAGATCAATAACTTTGTTTGGATTAACTCCAAGTTTCTCCTTCACTCCCTCTTCATTAATCAGTCTAGGATTTCCGCTTTTTGCATAAGGACCTCCACCCATGTATAAGACTGCGATATCTCTTTTGTCATCCACTAATTGAAATAGGTCTCTATCTCCAGAAAGGATTCTAACGCTCCATCCTTTATCAGCGGCATCATTGGCGAGTGTTCCTAAGACATCATCGGCCTCATATCCAGGGGCTTTGCATATAGATAGATTGAGACTTTCTTTGAGAATCTCTTCAAGCTGATCTAAATCTTGAAAAAATATGTCGGGTGCTACATCTCTATTGGCTTTGTAGTTTGGATCTTCCTTGTGGCGAAATGTTGGCTCAGCTGTATCAAAAGCAATTGTAATTCCTTTAGGCTTGATAGATTTGCAATTATCTAAAAGGCTTTTTAGAAAACCATAGGTGACACTTGTGGGAAATCCGTCCTTTGTGGTAAGTCCACCTTCACCTCCTTTGCTAAAAGCATAAAAACTTCTAAAAGCTAAAGAATGGCCATCTACCAATAATAAAGTTGGCTTTTTTATTTGTTTCATGAAACATTCATGATGAGATTAATTTATTAATTTTTCCTTTTTTTAGCCCAAGGAGGAAGATCAATAAAAACTTTCTCTCCTGGTTCTAATCCAGATATTATTGCAGTCTTACTACCACTACTTGTACCCAATTCAACTTTTTTAAATGTTGGTTGATTGTTACTTCCAACTACAAGAACTCCAGCTTTTCCTTCTTCCGTGACAATTGCAACAGTTGGAATTAGCGTATTGATTTTTGTTGCTCCCGTTTGAAAGTTGATATCAGAAGTCATACCCAGACGTAAATCTTCAGGCTTATTACTTAATAACAACGTAACTTCAAATGAAGTTACGTTGTTATTCTTGATGGCACTTGGAGAGATTTTGGAGACAATTGCTTTAAAACGCCTATCAGGAAAAGCATCTACTCTAATAGTTGCTTCTTGATCTGTTTTTATTCTTCCAATATCACTCTCAGGAACTTTTGCAACTATTTCTAGACCTTGAGAAAGTTTAACTATTGAAGAGCTTGTAGCTCCACCCTCTCTTGATGAGGAGGCAGAAGTCGTAGGAGTTACGAAAGCACCAGGGACAGCATATCTGCTCGTTATTACTCCTTTAAATGGTGCTCTTATATTTGTCTCATTCTCTTCGACTTCTATTTGCTTAAATTTAGCTTCGCTTCTTAAAAATCTATTTCTATATTCTTCATATTCTTCTGCACTTATGGCACCTTCATTGAAGAGCATCTTCCTTCTAAGGTAACTTGCTTTTTGAGCCTCATAATTAGCTTTTATTTCGTCAATTCTAAATTCCAAGTCTCCATAATCCATTTTTGCAATTAGATCTCCTTTCTTAACCTGATCTCCTTCCTCTACAAAAATTTCATCAAGTATTCCTTGTCTTTTTGGACTTACATTGACGCTTTTATTTGCTTTTAATTCACCACTTGCTGTTATCAATCCAGGCAAGCTGCCGCTTTCCGCTGAAATTGTAAATTCAGTTATGTCTTTATTAGATCGATCTCCTTGTGAAAGTTTAAAACTAATTCCACCAACACTGAAGATTGAAAGTGCAATGAGGCATGAAAATTTTTTCTTTTTGAAGGTTTTCCAAATCATTTTGTGAAAATCAAGTGCTCAAGAGTTTTAGAAGTTTGGATGATCTGTAGAAAAAGCTTAAAAACTTTCCTTTGGAGATTTATAACTATATTTTCGCTGTTAAAGGGCACTATTGGGTTTAATTTAGTCAAATTAATCAGCTGGCGTCTTTTAAAGACCCATTTCAATGCTTAAGGCCGGAATCGTTGGACTCCCAAATGTTGGAAAGTCAACTTTGTTTAATGCTCTTGTCGCGAATGCTCAAGCTCAAGCAGCAAACTTTCCTTTTTGTACGATTGAGCCCAATGTAGGCTCTGTTGCAGTCCCTGATCAACGTCTTAATTTACTTGGTGAACTTAGTAATAGTAAGCAAATTATTCCAACTAGAATGGAGTTTGTGGATATTGCTGGTCTTGTTAAGGGGGCAAGTAAAGGAGAGGGACTGGGTAATAAATTCTTAGCAAATATAAGGGAGGTAGATGCAATAGTTCATGTTATTAGGTGTTTTAGCGATGATGATGTGATTCATGTTTCTGGATCAGTAGACCCATCAAGAGATATTGAGATAATAAATTTAGAATTAGCTTTATCTGATTTAAATCAGATAGAAAAACGTAGAACTAGATTAAAAAAACAAATAAGTACTAATAAGGAAGCAAAGTTAGAAGATGATGTGTTGGAGAAATTAAGCTTAGCTCTTGAAAATGAAAAAGCAGTTAGAAATATTTCTTTAACTGATGAAGAAAAAAAATTAATTAAACCACTAGGTTTACTGACTGAAAAACCAATTATTTATGCAACTAATCTTGGGGAAGATGAACTTGCGAAGGGTAATTCCTTTTCAGAAGAAGTAAATACATTGGCAACAAAAGAAGGATCTGAATGTGTGAAGATTTCAGCGCAAGTTGAGGCTGAGTTAATTGAATTAGGGGATGAGGAAAGGGATGATTATTTAAATGGTCTAGGAGTCGAAGAAGGAGGTTTAATTAGTCTTATTAAAGCTACATACCGATTATTGGGTTTAAGTACTTATTTTACTACTGGAGAAAAAGAAACTAAAGCTTGGACTATTACTGATGGGATGACAGCTCCTCAAGCAGCTGGGGTAATTCATACAGATTTTGAAAAGGGGTTTATTCGGGCTCAAACAATTTCATATGAAAAACTACTTGAAGCAGGATCTTTAGCGGAAGCTCGAAATAAAGGTTGGCTAAGAAGTGAAGGGAAAGAATATATAGTGAATGAAGGAGACGTGATGGAGTTTTTATTCAACGTATAGCAGTCCAGTCATACTAAGGGTTCTCAGCGATTTTTTTGGCTATTCTAACTTTATTCTAACTTTTTAACGAATTTATTGGAAGTTTTGGTCTTTTAAGTACTTAAAAAGATCTGTTGTTTAACCGAACCCAGTCATTTCAGTAAACAGTCCTTTGTTTTCAGCAGATTCAGAGAAACCTAAAAGAACCTCATAACGAGTTTCTGCTCCGCTATTGAGTTGACCTAACCAATAATTCAATCCACCAGTATCAGCATCTCTACCAAGAACGTTTTTGTAGAGAGTATTCACATAGGTTGAATCGGAGACGTTCTCTCCATAACGTTGTTTAAATTCAGCCGAGGCTAAGAATGATGATGCCACTGCTCTTTCGTCGTCTTTACCAGAGCTGAAATTACCAATCCAATAACGCAGTCCATCGGGGTCAGGTAGACGTTTAAATGAGGCGTTATATAGACGGAACATTTTCCCTGAGTCTGTATTGAGTCCTGTGACCTGATCAAATGTTCCTTTGATATCACTTTGGAGGCTCATATCTTTATCATCAAATTTTAAAAGAGACGCACCAGTTAATTCATCAATTCCGCTGGTTGTCCCCACTCCATATTTACCGCTACCTAAATTATAAAATTTATACTCTGAGCTATTACCTGAATAGATTTTATTGGTAACTTCCCCAATAAAACTAATAGGTTGATATTCTCCACCGACTAAATATAAATCTTGATCACTAAAAGATAAACGTTCAATGCCAGTTAATGTATCTGTTCCCTCATGAGTAACTACTCCATTGTATGCGGATGTCTCAAAGCTGATTCTTCCACCACCAAGATTTAAATCATCATATGTCTCATTATATCCAGCCCATGATTCTTTTTCGTCAATGAAGTTTAATGTGGACAGGTCAACTTTCTTATTATTAATAACAATATATTTTAATATTATTGTTATTGATTTTTTAGAGGCGCTATCATATTTTTGATTAGTATTTTGCAATATAATATTATTAATTGGTTCATTAATCTCATATAAATATTCTGTTGTTTCGGTAGAAGTAATTTCTTTATTTACTGTATGCAATTTCCCATTTATAGTTAAATTAAAAGTTGCATTCTCTGTTGGGACAGGGTACTGAATAAGGCCCAACTTTAATGAATGTAATTCATTGTATTCAGGTTTAATTGAGATGGAAAAATTATCTTTACTTTGCTTTTGGATAGAATATTTATTCGAAGTATATCTATATACAGCTGTATCTAAACCTTTATCTCCACTTATTAAATCATTTCCATCGCCACCCATAAAAAATTCATTTTGTCTTGATCCATTAAGCTCATCATCTCCATCTAGTCCAATCAGAAGTGCAGGATAGTTTTTATCATTAGAAACAATATTATCCGATGATCTATCTACAATACCGATATAAGTTGGGAAAGCTGTATGTTCTTTCCCATTTCCATTCTTTGATCTGAATAGTTTATCATATGGAGTATGAGGAAGGAAGCCATATTTATCTGCTTCTCTTGAGATTTTAGAAAAAATAATATTATCATCTTCTACGTAATCAGTACATATTACTAAAGGAGGATTTTCTAGTTTATCAAGATGAGTTTTTAAGTTTTCTAATCTATTTGAAGCATTAATATCTGTTCGGCCAAGATTAGATGGATATAAATTTCCATGTGTCTTTGAGTTGTTTTGATAAATACTATCCTCCAAAACAATTCCATCAACAGTTTTTAAGATATCAGGTTTATATTTTAAAAATCTATTACATGAACTTGCATTCATGAATAACTTAAAGTCTGGCCATTTTGAGTTTGTGTAATTATTTATTTCTTTTAATCCTTTATAAACTAAATCAGCAAGCTCACTATATGTGAATTGGGCTTTTGATAATTCATTATCTGATGTCCATTGATCCATATAGACGGTGTCAAAAAAAAGACCATTCCATCCATTTGTTGCGAATAAATCAATTTCAGATTTGACATATTTTAAATAATCTTCTTGCCAAAATTTAGTTGTATAAAGTGGATATTTGTTTTTATAAGCCCAGTTCGTATAGCCGTTTTCCTCGTAATCTTCAGGAATTGCCCAATCTAGATTCACTGGGCCAAGCCAAGCCGGAGCATTATCGTCTGGTATTCCATTTCTATCAGCGTCCCATTTCATTCTCTCCTCTAGAGGTGCTGGCCCTTTCCAAGCTATCCCTATCTCACCAAGCCCCATATAACCTATTGCTATTTTTCCTGATTGTTTAATTAGATCAACCTTGCTTTTTTCATAATCTGAGTCTGTTTGAAAAATAATTAAATCAACTTTGGCGTCATATACACTCTCACCTAATTCATATATGGAATTTGATGTGTAGATGGCACTGTTGATTTTATTTAAATTTGTAGACACCTATTTAGTTAAAACACTATTAGAATTTAGCTATTCAAACTAGTTTATATAGCTTAGTTTTGGTTCTGTTGAAGTAGAAGTGATTTATATCACATTCAATTATTGGTTTTAATTACTTTCTTTGATCGCCCGTGTTCTAACTTCGTTCTACTCTTCTAACTTACGTCTAACCGCGATTTTTGCTTGTAATCAACTGGTATAACTGGATGCTAAGGAGTTTTTATTCAACGTATAAGCATCCAGTTATAGCAAGGATTTTCAGCGATTTTTATAGCTATTCTAACTTTATTCTAACTTCTGAATTATTTTAGAAATCTTTTTTAGATATTTTCCCTCTAAACATGCATAACCTTAAGTTCGTTCGATGCTTGAGATTTATGAGGAAATAATAGAAGATCATGCAAGAACTGTATTTTAATATACTTAAATCATAAACTGGAGATATTTAAATTCTTTTTTGTATTTTTAGCTACCTGAATAATTGCTGGCTTGATTCATATTTAATTAACTAATTGGAGGTTGATATGTTTACAGATTATCAACCAAAAAAGGGATATGATGAATATTTCACATCTGAAGATTTTTCTCCTAGAACATCCCTTGAGCCTCTTCTTTCGTCTTTAAAAAAGATAGGTTTAGACCAGTTAAATGTAAGTCATGAAATTGCAAGAAAATTACTTCTACGTCATGGAGCAACTTTTCGTCTTAACGACTCCGGTAATAAAGGTTCTGAAAGGATTCTTCCTTTTGATCCTTTGCCGAGAGTAATTGGTGCCTCTGAGTGGTTAGAGCTAGAAAAAGGACTTGTACAGAGACTTGAAGCAATAGATTTATTTTTATCTGATGTTTATGGTAAACAGCAAATAATAAAAGATCGGATTATCCCTAGAGAATTTATAGAGAGTTCTGATGGTTGGCGGCCACAAATGCAGGGATTTGTGTTGCCATTAGGTAAATGGTGCCATGTGTCTGGCTTGGATTTAATTAGGGATGGAAAAGGAGACTGGCTCGTTCTTGAGGACAACCTTCGGTGCCCTTCAGGAGTTGCATATTTCTTGGAGAATAGATTAGTTATGAAAAGAATTTTTCCTAGCCTTTTTGCTGGCAGGATTGTTAGACCTATTGATGATTACCCATCATATTTATTGAAATCACTTCAGGAATTGGCAGTTTGGACTGACAATCCAAAAGTTGTTTTATTGACTCCTGGAGTTTTTAATAGCGCATATTTTGAACATAGTTATTTAGCTCAACAGATGGGAGTTCAATTAGTTGAAGGAAGTGATTTAGTTTGTCAGAATGATAATGTTTATTTGAGAACCACCTCAGGGATAAAAAAAATTGATGTTATTTATCGTCGAATAGATGATGATTTTTTAGATCCTAAATTCTTTAGAAAAGATTCAATGCTTGGAGTCCCAGGTCTTCTTGATGTGATGAGTAAGGGTAGAGTGGCTGTTGCAAATGCTCCTGGCACAGGATTAGCAGATGATAAATTAATTTATACTTTTGTACCAGATATGATTAGATATTATTTAAAAGAGGAACCTATAATAAATAATGTTAAAACATATGTATGCGCTAAGGAAAAAGATCTTAATTATGTACTTGAGAACCTCAATTACTTAGTTGTTAAAAGTGTTTCTGAAGCTGGCGGCTATGGAATGTTAATAGGTCCACATTCTTCTCAAATAGATATTGATAAATTTTCAGCAAAAATCAAAGCTAATCCAAGAAATTATATAGCTCAACCAACTCTAGATTTGTCTACAGTCCCATCACTTAGTGATGGTGAAGTATACCCATGTCATGTTGATTTAAGACCATATGTTCTTAGGGGAAAGAATACTTGGGTAAGTCCTGGAGGTCTCACAAGGGTTGCTTTAAAACGAGATTCTTTGATTGTTAATTCTTCTCAAGGTGGAGGGTGTAAAGACACTTGGGTGGTAAGCCAATAATATAAATGTTACTTAGTAGAGTTGCTGAATCACTTTATTGGATTAATAGATATTTAGAACGTGCAGAGAATATTTCTAGATTTGTTGAAGTTAGTGAGTCTATGGCTCTAGATTGTCCGCCTGGTAGTGCTGAACCATGGTTGCCTTTAATAGATGCTAGTGGTGATAGAAACGAATTCGATAAGAGTTATAAGAATAAAACTTCAAGCGATGTAATAAGTTTTCTTATTAAAGATAGAGATAATCCAAATAGCATTGTTAGTTGTATTTATATGGCAAGAGAAAATGCACGCCAAATTAGAGATGTTATTACTTCTGAGATGTGGGAACAAATAAATAGTTTGTTTTGGAGTATTCAGGAGGGTGAGGTCATTTGGCATCAACCTGCTCAAGAACAATTATTCGAAATAAGAAGAAGTTGCCAGTTATTTTATGGAGTTACAGATGCTACTTTTAGTCATGATATTGCATGGCATTTTAGTAAATTAGGAAGGTTGATTGAGAGAGCGGATAAAACTTCTAGAATATTAGATGTAAAATATTTTTTGCTTTTACCAAATCTAAATGAGCTTGGTGGAGCGTTAGATGAGCTGCAATGGATTTCTTTATTACGCTCAGCGGGAGCTTATCAAATGTTTAGAAGATCTGAACAAGGATCAATAACTCCTAATGCAATCGCAAGTTTTTTACTATTAGATCCTATTTTCCCAAGATCTGTGAGATTTTGTCTTGAGGGTATTAAAGAATCTTTAGGTAAGATTCAAAATTCACCTGTTTCTGAGAAGCCAAATGATCTGGAATGTTTAATAGGCTTATTACTATCAAAATGGAGTTTTGTAAGAATAGATCACTTAATTAAAAATGGTTTGCATGAGGCTATTGATAGTCTTCAAATTGATTTAAATAAATTAAATGATCTTATACATAGCTTTTATTTTATAAATGAAAAGGGATTTGATTTTGATTCTTTACAAGAATGAAAAAGAAAATAATTCACAAACTATTTTATTCTTATGAAGAGCCCGTCTCTCTTAGCGAGCATTTGATTTGTATGAAACCCAGGTCTGGCGGCTTCCAGAAGTTAAATTATTTTGATCTTGAAATTAATCCCTATCCCCATTCAATATTTCCTTTGATCTCTGCTAATGGAGATGATATTTTTAAAGTATTTTTTAAAGAACCTACTGATTCTCTTCTTATTAAGACAGAAAGTGAAATTGAGACACAGATTCATCCAGATTTATATCAATTAAAAAATTTTAATGATCTAAGTTTACCTATGAAAATAGGAGGAGAAAATAGCTCATTGAATGGATTTATTCAAGGTTGGTTCCCTAATGGACAACATGATCCAGCAGCTATTCAAATTGCTCAAGAGGCATTGGTAGGGATCGAAAATAATGTATTGGACTTTTTATATCAATTAATCGCTCTAATAAAAGATAGAGTTAAATATACACCTAGACATATTGGACCGGCATGGACCGCAGGAAGAACTCTTAGAGAAAGAGTTGGTTCTTGCAGGGATTTGGCGATTTTGTTAATGGAGACTTGTCGATGCGTTGGCATACCTAGTCGTTTCGTTAGCGGGTATCAATTTATGGACCAACCCCCAGAAAAATATGAACTTCATGCATGGACTGAGATTTTTATACCTGGTTTTGGATGGAGAGGATTTGATCCAAGCGGTTGTGGTTTGATTAATAGTAAATACATAACCCTAGCCTCTTCTTCTAAGTCTGAACTTGTAGCACCAGTAAGAGGAAGTTTTACTGGTGCTACTGACTTGAAAAGTGAATTACAGTGGAATATTGAAATTATCTGAATTGTATGGAAATTATGAATGGACTCACTTATTGATAAATCTTTGATCAGTCTTTCTCGTTTCTGCCTCCTCCTCCTCCTTGATAGTTATATCTTTTCTAACTTCGTTCTACTCTTCTGACTTACGTCTAACCGCGATTTATGCTTCTAATCGGTTGGTATGACTGGACGCTAAGGAGTTTGTATTCAACGTATAGCAGACTAGTTATAGCAAGGGTTCTCAGCGTTCTCAATAGAGACTTGTCTAACTTTTTTGTCTAACTTTTAGCTTTTTGGTCTATCCCTTAATTATCCCTCTAACTAGTTTTTAGTAATTTACTGATTGGGAGAAGTGTGATTGTGATAATTCCATAAATCCGAATAGAACTACTATTGCGAGATACTCTTGCTATCCATTCAGGAAGACTATTGTTCTTAATAACGGAGAGATAGAGGAATCCAAAGATTGCTATTGAGATAAAAAACAGGAAGTAAAAAGATTCATTTGCAATTCTCTTGCAGTAGTTTCGCTGCTTCTTCATCTCCAAGATCTACTGCCTTTTTCCAGTCTTCGCATGCACCATTCATATCTCCAATTTCTTTTTTTACATTGGCACGATTAAAAAATGCATCTGAGTCTTTTGGGTTGATGCTTATGACTTTTGAATAGTCATCAATTGCACCAGCAAAATCTCTCATTTTGAATTTGATAATACTTCTATTGAAATATCCATCAGCATATAAAGGATCAAAATCTAGCGCTTTATTTTGATCAGAGATCGCTCCCTCAAAATCTCCTAAATTACATTTTGCATTGCCTCTCATTGAGTAGACAAGGCAAATCTCAGTAGGAGAAAGTTCTAGCGCTTTATTGTAGTCGAGTATTGCTCCTTCATAATTAGCAACTTCAAATTTATCTTGTGCTCGATTGAAAAAGTATTCATAATTTTTTCCTTTTCTATTTAGTTCATTTTTATTTCTTAAAGCAATCATTAACCCAGCTCCTATAACTAAAGCTGTGGATCCAACAACAAAATCCTTATTCACTTTCATAAGAGATAAGCCAGCAGCAGTTGCCGCACCTACTCCCAAAGCAATAGCAGTATTAATACACTTCATATTTTATTTTTGCTCCACTCACACTGACTTGCGTACATTTTATAGATGCGTGCAAAACCTTTTTCAACTTGTTGTTCTTGAATATTTAGAGCTCCTTTGGATAATTCAGCAATTGTTCTTCCATATCTATTTTCTGTGATGCGCCTAATATTTACTGTTGAACCAGCAACTAAATCATTGAGATAATCTTTTGCAGCTTTATCTCTGACTGCATCAGCTCTTTCACTTCTTAATTCAGGAGTATCAATACATGCCAGCTTAATCTTTTCTCCTTGTATTGTTGCGCATGAATCTCCGTGGTAGCAGCTTTGAATCCTCACGTTAGGCAACTCTTGATTATTTGGATAAGTAATCAGTGTTTGGAAAAGGGCAATCATGGCTAATACAAAAATAATGAATAACGTTGTAAAAATTCCAATCAGTAGATTTTTAATAAATAGTTGTTCAGAGTTTAGCTTTTTTTGATATTTTATTTAGCCTTTTTTCTCGTTCTAACTTTCTGGAAATTTTCTAACAATTTATCTATCTAATAGTTAATAATCACCGCCTGATACTTTATCCAGTCTGATTAATTATTAGATGTCTGATCCTTTTCTTTTTGCGGAATCTTTATTTTATTATTGAAGCTGTTAAGCTTGGCTGGTTTTAATTCTAGGCATGGCCCCGATTATATCTAACTTGTTGAGATGATTAAACTGTAGTTCTCAATATTCTGATCTTAGGAGCCCTTCCCTTGTTGGTCATGCGTTTTTTGTTATGAATATGATGATTAAAACCGCTAAGTTTATAAACACAAAATATGAAAACTAATCTAGACTAGAATTTTAATTTCTATATGCCAAAGACAGTAAATAAAGTAGTAACTGTAAATTTCAAAACAAGTAATCATGTTCATAGTAATCAAGGGTCTGCAAAAGGCTATTTTATTAATGGAATAGAATCTCCACAATTAAACTTACTCTCGGGTGTAACTTATAGGTTTGATCAATCCGACATTAGTAATCTTGGTCATCAAATATTATTTTATAAAGATTCAGAAAAATTAAATCCTTATAACGTCAATGTAATTAATAGTGGAGTGGCTGGTTCTGAAGGTGCCTATACGGAGATAAATCTTACTGAAAATACTTCAATTAAGTTGTTTTATCAATGCAAGAATCATTCCTTTATGGGAAATTCTTTGCAGAAAATTAATAGCTCATATACAAGTGGAGATGTTGTTTATACAAATGAAACATTTGGTGTATGGTCAAAATATATTGATGTATATGGTTTAAGAGTTTTTGCTCTCGGATCGTTAAGTGGTTTGCCTGCCGTAGATAATGAATTTTTAAAGAAAACCGCGGAAACAGCTAAGTTAATGTTAAACCCTAGTGGAGAATTAATAGATAAACAAGCACAAGAGAATGCAATAAAATATATGAAATCAAAAAGCACAATTCAAAGAGTCGGAATTAATACTTTTAGTGCATACCAAAATCCTAGTTTGAATGATAGTCCTAAAGGTTATGATGAAATCAATGACTTATATAACTCAGTTGATTATACATGGAAGCTTAACAGTTTACCAATTCAAAGAAATCAAATAACACAGCAATTAGAGCATTTGCTACATACATTTACAGACTTCGCTTTGCCTGGAGCCTATCCTTCTCAGTTCAATTTGATTGAAGGTAAAGGATTGCTTTGGGATGCTGCAAAACAAGCAATTGATAATGGAGTATATGATGATAAAGATTATATAAAATTTAAAGGGAAATATCATGAAATATATAGTGATTTATATAAGTCAATGGTTATGAGAGAATATCTTTATTGCCTTACTTATGCTATGTGGGGCTACATAACAAAATATACGGAAGATTCTAGCCTGGATGGAGAGTGGAGTGATGACTATTTGACATCAGATAGTATCAAAGAAGCTAATCCTCTAGGTTATGAGCTTTATACTAATTATATAAGTAAAGTCATAACTAAGCCCGAAAGTTATCGACTTGAGGCGATATATAAAGACAATAATGAAGGATTATCTGGATATCAATATGATACCGAAACTATCTCAATAGATGAGACAATAATTGAAAGCAAAACTAATGACAATGTTAAGCATTTTAGAGGGGCAAGTCTTAATTATAATTTTCTAAATAAAGGAGGTGACAATTACGAGATTATACCAAAGAGCAACTTTGATGAAATCACAGGTCAATCAGTTCAAAAGAAATATTTCTCAGAAAAAGATATCTTTAACTCAAATGAGCTTCCGTTATTTACCTTACAATTTACTGATACAAAATTAGATTTAATTGAAGATGTGAAAGGTGTTTTTGATCAAGTTACAGGCCTGAATACAGATTCTGGAAGGATCTTTCGATTATACAATGCAGCTTTTAGACGTTTCCCTGATCGGGATGGCCTCAAATATTGGATTGAGCAATTTAGTTCAGGAATGAATGACATTAGAACTGTTTCGTCTTCTTTTTTGGTCAGTGATGAATTTAAATTGCGTTACGGTGAGAACGTTTCTGATGATCACTACGTGAAAACACTTTATATAAACGTTTTGAATAGAGAACTAGATCAGAGTGGATACGATTACTGGGTTGAAAACTTGAGTAATGGCATAGAGCAAAGACATGAAGTGCTTCTAGGATTTGCAGAGTCAGCTGAAAATAAAGCACTCTTTACCGAGATGACTGGTTTTGCATAAAATTCTTTTCTAACAAATAAAGGTAATGTTCATAAATGAAGCGTGATCGAATTTTTCTCTAATTTAGCTTTCGATTTGAGCTAAAACTTCATGTGTAAAAGAGGCCTAAATTTTTGAGTTTGTACTTTGTTTATTTGAGAAAAACATGACTGGATAGAAGTCTATTCGATTTTTTACTAAAAACAAAAAATAGTATTTCCATAATTTATAGTCCGTTCTAAGAGATGTTTTACCATGATTAGCTAGTGAATAGAAAAAATGAAAAAGATCAAATCAATAAGAGACAGGTTGAAGAAGTAAAAACATTCACTGTTCCAATACCTTTGGAAGTAATAGAAGAACAAGATACAATTATTCCTTCTAGCCTTTCTAAAGAACAAATAATTAATCAAGCATTAAAGTTTCATTCACAAAAAAAGATTTCAGAAGCTAGTAAATATTATCAATATTGTCTTAAAAATGGTTTTAATGATTACAGAGTTTTTTCTAATTATGGAATAATTTTAAAAAGTATTGGTAAGATGCAAGATGCAGAAATTTATACGAATAGAGCAATTGAACTGAATCCTAATTTCGCTACATCACATTACAATCTTGCAGTTATATTGAGCGATCTTGGGAAATTACAACAAGCAGTAGTCTCATACCGAAAAGCAATTGAATTGAAGCCTGATTTTGTAAAAGCTCATTCTAATCTGGGAAGTGTATTGAGCGATCTTGGACAATTACAGCAAGCAGAAGTCTCATACCGAAAAGCAATTGAATTGAAACCTGATTTTGGAAAAGCACATTATAATCTTGGAAATATATTGAGGGATCAGGGCAAACTAAAAGGAGCAGAAAATGCCTATAAAAAAATAATTGAGTTTAAACCTGATTTTATAAATGCTCATCTTAATCTGGGAAACATTTTTAAGGAACTAGGTAAATTAGAAGAGGCAGAGAAATCCTATAAAAAAGTAATTAAACTGAAACCTGATTCATATCAAGCTCATCTTAATCTGGGAAACATTTTTAAGGAACTAGATAAATTAGAAGAGGCAGAGAATTCCTATAAAAAAGTGATTGAATTGAAACCTGATCTAGCAGGTGCATATTCAAATTTAGGATTATTATTTCTTAGAAAAAACCTTTATGATTTATCCCTTCAATATTTTTCAAAAAGTTCAATTATATTTAGGGTTCATAATAATCAGGAAACCAATAATCCATGTTTTAGAAATATTAGTAAGGCTAAAATTGATCATGATATTGAACAATTAGAATATTTAATATCGCAAGAAGTAGAAATTGAAAAGTTTTCAAAGATTACTAGTCTCTATAAGAAAGTTTCTTCAGAAATAAACTGGACATCTGATTCTCAAGTTATTTCTCTAAGTAATAAACATTACGCTCTCCTTAGGGATTTTTACAATCGTCTCATCTATCAAGTTGAAGTGCCTAAATCACTCAAGGAAGTCGTCAACAAATCTTTAAGTGTTGAGAAAATAAGCGATGATTATTTCCAGCACGAATTTGGATTAACTTACATTGATAATTTCTTAAGTCCTAAAGCTCTCGAATCTTTTCGAAAGTTCCTCCTTGGCAGCACAATTTGGTTTGATGTTAAAGCTGGTGGATATCTTGGAGCGTATTTAACGGATGGTTTAGCCAATCCTTTAATTATTCAAATAGCAGAGGAATTAAGAAAAAAATTCCCAAGAATATTTAAAGATTATCCTATAAATCAAATATGGGCTTACAAATATGATAGTCGTTCTAAAAACGAAAAATCCTCATTAAGTGGTATTAATGTTCATGCGGATTTTGCAGCAGTAAATGTTAACTTCTGGATCACACCTTCAGAAGCGAACTTAAATCCTGATTCAGGTGGGTTAATTGTCTACGATGTAGAAGCACCAAAAGAATGGGACTTTAAGAGTTTTAATAATAACGTTAAAAAGATTCGAGAAGAACTCAAAAAAAGCAAAGGAAATACAAAAATTATTCCTTACAATGAAAACCGTGCTGTAATTTTTAATTCAAATTTATTTCATGAAACAGATAATTATGAATTCAAAGAAGGATACGAGAATCGTCGAATTAATGTCACGATGTTATTTGGGAATAGAAATTAATTGGATTTATTTTGTGGAATCCATGTTTTATTTTTATTGCCCCATGGCTGTATCGCCGTCTAAATTAATATAAAAAAGGGTATCGATTCGTCTTTTTGAGCCAATTTGGCTTGACAACTCATATCAAAGCTATTACTCACATTGGCGAGGAATTTTTTCAAGAATCTACTTAAGGTCTATTTTGATTCTGTATCTTCGGAAACACCGCCTAACTTTTGAGGGTTATAACTTAACTGAAAAATAGCTCTGTAATCAACTTCTATTAATTTTATAGTAGGAGTTTTAATTCAAAAAAAAAGCTGCAAAATATTGCAGCTAAGACTAAGAAATTTTTTACAAGAAGTTTGTAAAAATAAGGGTTTCAATATTTAGCCAAATAAAGCTGAAGCCACACCAGCAACTGCTATTACTATTCCACCCCATTTGATTACAGGCTGAGCCTTGTCATAGGTATTTGAAACAAGAATTGCAGCTAAAAGGATTTCTACGAGGTTTTCATTGATCATGGGTCGAAGCCAGAATTGTAATAGCTGATACTTTTTCTAGCTGATATTTCTTTAATAGGCAACAAATATTAAGTACTTTCCTGGCTAATGTATCTTAATACTAAAAATTAAAACCGATCATATGGCTTGTATTGGGCTTGAGACCGTAGGTGGAACTCTGTTGTTTCGCAAATGACCTAACTTTCTTGGGATGGGTTAACCCCAATCCTCGCTCTAAAAAATTGTCATGAGTAATGTGAGGGAATTTTATTCAAACCGTTGCAAACTTTTCATGACATGTCCTTGATATTCTCAACAGACATTCATCTAACTTCTCAGTTCAAAAAGTTGCTTTCTTGGACATAAAGGTCTGAAGAATTACAATTTCAATTGTGATAAAATGAAATCTCACTTATCTTTCTATGTTTATTGATTTGAGAGTATAGTTTGTTGATCTTAGGCTTAATCTGCCTAAAGGATTTGATAGAGATAAACGTTTTTCAAGGTAATTAATTTGTTCGATTTGTTAATCTCAATTCAGCTCAATTAATTAGACTTATTTCAACCATTTTATGCATCTTATTACATATAGGGCATGTATTATTATTTCATAAGTAATTTTCTATTTCATGCAATTTTTACTACTAAGAAATTTTGTATTGAAAAAAAATATATTAATTTACCTGAATAAAAAACATCTCTAACCCGGGTGAAATTTTTTATATAGTTGATTTTCTGAAAGTTCTATCCCAAAACAAACAACATCATCAAAGTCACCATTAGAATGCATTTCTGTCATGCAATTTTTTATCTCTAACTCGTTAATATGAATTCCAAAATTACTACAGTATTTGGTTAATGTCTTCATCGCACCTTCATGATCAAATAAGAATTGCTCACATATATCTGATAAAACATCACTCTTTAAATTTTTAATCATTGCTCTGAATTGATTTATATCATCCATCAGAAGAAGTCGAAGTATTATTTTATTAATAATCAATATAAAAAATATTTGCAAAACAATTATCACTATTCAAAGTAATATGAACATGCTATCGAAGAAGCATATGAAACATTTTTATGTAGCATTCAATATGGTTGCTTAGAATATTATATTTCTTTATTATGTAATTATGATGCAATATGTTTTTAGGAAATACTGAATCAAGTT
>QCIQ01000013.1 GCA_003216595.1 Prochlorococcus sp. AG-402-M18 | reverse complement strand
ATGATTGTAAAATTATCGGTTTTTTTTCAACATCTTCAAAGACTATAGTAAGCTCTCAATCACTAGGTTATAAATCTCACTTTAGTATTGAAGATTCTCCAAAAAATAACTTAAATATATATGATAAAAATCTAACTTTTTCAAAAACTCACTTTCATCAAGGAACTGTCAGGTCAGGAGAATATCTTGATAGCCCTGGGGATTTATTAATCCTTGGAGATGTTAATCCAGGTGCAAAAGTTAGTGCAGAGGGGAATATTATTATTTGGGGAAGACTTCTTGGTATTGCGCACGCAGGCAGCAAAGGAAACTCTAAAGCAACAATATCCGCACTTCAACTTAGACCTGTCCAACTAAGGATCTCTCAAAAAGTTGCTAGAGGGCCTAAGGGAAAAACTCAACTTGGTATTGCAGAGCAAGCAAGAATATATTCCGAAGAAATTATAATTTCCCCACTGGAGACAATA
Organism: Prochlorococcus sp. AG-402-M18; assembly: GCA_003216595.1. GTDB lineage: Bacteria > Cyanobacteriota > Cyanobacteriia > PCC-6307 > Cyanobiaceae > Prochlorococcus_B. The sequence goes on along the minus strand of QCIQ01000013.1, from coordinate 41,234 downwards.
TGATTCGAGCAGTCAACCTAAGCTAGGTTTTTCAAATAAAAATCAAGAAGAAAATACTACTCAAGACTTGAGAGATGTCTTCAAAAGCAAACCCAATGCAACTGATCTGTCAATAAAGCTTTTTTCTTCATCAAAATCGAACTAAAGTTTGTCGAATCCAAGGAGGTCCGTGGCGACAGATACGCGTGTCATTCTTATTTGTTCAGGAAAGGGTGGGGTCGGCAAGACAACCCTTACAGCAAATCTTGGCATTTCACTAGCAAGGCAGGGTCTTACTACTGCTGTTTTAGACGCAGACTTTGGTCTGAGAAATTTGGATTTACTATTAGGTCTTGAAAATCGTATCGTGTATACGGCACAAGAAGTCCTAGAAGAGGAGTGCAGACTTGATCAAGCCTTAGTGAAGCACAAGCAAGAATCAAATCTATCTTTACTTCCTGCAGGAAATCCAAGAATGCTTGATTGGTTAAAACCCGATGATATGAAGCGCATAGTGGATATGCTAAAAGAACATTTCAATTACGTTTTAATTGACTGCCCTGCAGGAGTTGAAGATGGATTTAAAAATGCTATGTCAGCCTCTCAAGAAGCAATTGTAGTTACCAATCCTGAGGTATCCGCAGTAAGAGATGCAGACAGAGTAATTGGTTTGCTTAATACAAATGCTATTAAACCTGTCCAGTTAGTTCTTAATAGAGTTAGGCCAAAGATGATGGCCAACCAAGAAATGCTTTCTATCGATGATGTGACTGATATTTTAGCCTTACCTTTACTTGGCCTTGTGCTAGAGGATGAACAGGTAATTGTCAGTACAAACCGAGGTGAGCCTCTAACTTTAAATAGCGTTAATTCCCCAGCAGCTAAATGCTATCTAAATATTGCCAAAAGATTGCAAGGAGAAAATATTCCACTGATTGATCCAGCAGAGGAGAGTTCTGGACTTGGGGCAAAATTTAGAAGACTAATGCAAACAAAAATTTTCTAAATCAATGGCAATGACACTTAGAGACATTATCAACAAATTACTACGCAGACAGCCTGCTAGCGCTAGCACTGCGAGAGAAAGGTTGCAACTTGTTTTAGCTCATGATCGATCAGATCTGAGTACAGAACTTTTAGATCAAATGAGAAGAGAAATACTAGAGGTGGTAGCCAAGTATGTAGAGATAGATGTGGATGAAGGCGCAGTAAGTCTTGAGACAGAAGATCGCATGACTGCATTAGTAGCAAACCTTCCAATAAAAAGAACTATGACTGGTCAAATCAAACTTAAAGAGCACAAGGATCAGTCAGAAGAAAATTCTCAAGAAACTGAAGGGAAAGATCAAAATTATTAATCAATTAAAAGATGGCATACATTTGTTTGATTAGATCAAAAAATATTTAAAAAAGTTTTTTCAACAAATTTCCTATAAGGATTGACTTTTAGATTACTTTCTTAGGTAAGATAAAAAAATTGCCGGCTTAGCTCAGCGGTAGAGCAGCGCTTTTGTAAAGCGAAGGTCATCAGTTCAAATCTGTTAGCCGGCATTTTAAACTTCTAGCGAAAGAGATCTATTTGGATTGACCTGAGACAATCCAAATAAAGAGTGAGGCAAGAAAAAGGTTGAAAAATTTTAATTCAATAATCCAATCTAAACTCATTATTGGAAGCCTTAAAAACCACCAAAAAAAAGACTGCAAAAATAAAATTGTTACCAACAAATAAAGCATGCTTTACTGTTCTTTCAAAACAACTGAACCAGGCCTCAACAAATTCCATTTCCCTTCTTTCCATTCAACAACTGTACTTGCTATTCCAGAAGAATTTGGCCAAGGGACAGGAGCAAGTATTGGAATACCTGGGAATCGAATTGAAGCTTCCAATGCATCTTTAACTGGAGCTTTTCCAGAAATATTTGCGCTTGTAGTTGCTAGAGGGCCAGTTTGCATCAGCAAATCTCTTGCAAGTCTTAGAGCTGGAACTCTGAAACCTAGAGAATTAGAATTAGAATTCAAATACTTAGAGACATTTCCAATTGTTGGCAGAACAATTGTTAATGCTCCAGGCCAATAACTATTTGCCAACTGCAACCCGTCTTCGATAGCGCAAGGTTGAACAAACTCAAACAAATCTTCCAAACATCCTCCCATTAATATAAGTGGTTTATTTGAAGGCCTTTTCTTGATAGTCCATATTTTCTTTGAGAATTCAGGGTACGCGCAAATTGCTGGCAAAGTATCAGTAGGAAATAAAGCTAAAGATCCCTTTTTCAACTTCGAAGCCAAGTCAGAAATTTCAAATTGATCGATGCTCATTTTATTTTTTACGACAAATGGCATATCGCTTGATACCACTAAAATCTTTTTCAAAAGAAACTTCTTCCATTCCAATATTCTTCATAAAATCAATTATCTTTTCACTTTGATCATAATGATGTTCAATAATCAACCAACCTCCTTTAGCAAGACCATTTGATGCTCCAAGAATAATTTTTTTAGACGCATTCATGCCATCCACTCCACCATCCAAAGCTATAAGTGGCTCATGATTTTTTACAACTGGTTCTAACTCTTTAATTACGTCAGAGGGTATGTAAGGAGGATTACTTAAAACCAAATCAAAGCTTCCCCACCAATTTTTTAAAGGTTCCCACCAATCTCCCAAGGAAAATCTCACATTCGCGGTAGGTACTATAGATTTTAAATTTCTTTCTGCTAGATCTAGGGCATCTTTACTTATATCAACTGCATGTCCATTCCAATTAGGAAAAGACTTAGCTAAAGATACCGCAAGAGGTCCAGAACCGGTCCCTAGATCAGCCCACCTTCCACAATTAACATCAGTCACTTTTTTTAAAGCAAAGTCAATCAAAAATTCTGTTTCTTGCCTCGGGATCAGGGCATCTTCTGAAACCTCTAACTCAAAATCTCTCCAGGGACACTTTGAAATCAAATATTGAAGTGGGGTTTGATCTCGTAAATGAGATTTCCAAATAACTTCTAATTCTTCAATTGAGATTTCTAAAGAAATAAAATTCTCAGGATTCAAAATTGTTTTTTGTAATTGACTCCAAGAAACTCCTGCAGCGATATCTAAAAGCCAATCAAAATCGACTTTTCTACCTCCTTTTAGCATCATTTCTTTTCTCCAATGAAGAAAAGTTTTACCAGAAATGCAATTATCCGCCATTTAATTTTAAGGCCCCTCTTCTAGAAGTAAAAAAATCTTCTTAATTTCAGGAGAAACTTCTCTTACTAATTGTATAGAATCATTTTTTTTTCTTACCAAAACTAATTCTATTAAGGCTTCTGCTCCAATTTCGCCATTTACTTTTAAAAATAAAGTTTTACAATTAAGTCTTATTTTATTTACAAGTTTAAATTTACTTTTTAATAATATTTTTTCACCATGTTTAAAAGATATTTTATATTTAATTTGAGCTGAAATTACAGGTATTTCATAGCCTTTGTTAGATAATTTTGAATAAGTTATTCCAACTTTATTTAAAGCATCAATTCTCCCCTCTTCTAAGAAATTAAGATAAGAGCCATGCCACATTACTCCTGCATGATCAGTGTGCTGAGGTAGAACTATTTTAGTTAAATTCCACTCTTTTTTATTAGTGAAATCATTCAATAGGAAACCTTATTATATTAAGCATATAATTTTAGTTAAAAAACTACTGTCGCAATACCTTAAAAGTCAAGCTCAGCAGTTATTTAGATCTCAAGTAAGTACCTGAGATCATTGGTAATCAAATAAATTCCTAAATTACTTTTTAGGTTGAGGGCTCAATCTACCTTTACTGCTATCTGAATAAAAGCTTGATTTCTCACCATCGTTGGTAGAAACAAATAAACCAATGAGAAAGATCGTTGGTACGCCAACAAATAAAAGACTTGCGGCAAATCCAAAACTAGTGGTTTCCATAACCGAGGTTTTTACTCAGAACAATTTTTACTGAAACAAACTATATATCCCTTCAGCAAAAAATCCTAGATTTGAATCAAAGAGACTGAGATTTTGTAATTTGCCGAAAAATTTTGTTTTCAAAAACTTCCATATAAGTGAATTTGGGTTAAAAACGCATGAAAAAAATTTCTAAAAATTTATTTTCATGCGTTTTTGATCCATAAATTTCAGTTTTTTTAAATTGGGTTGATACAAAAACAGCTTAAAATTACAAAATCAATTTAAATTTCAAAATTTCTTCTTTTTCTTTTTTTTTTATTTTTTTCTAGTCTCTCACTGGATATTTACAAATTCGAGTCACTCAAAACAAGCAAGATTTTATTCAAGAGTGTCAAAAGTCATTTCAGGTCTCTACATCCTGTGCATTAACTCAAGCAATACCATTTACGATCATGCGAGTCTTGCTGCATTAAGCAGCTTCGTTATACGAACCTGACCCATGGGATTGCCCTGGTATCGGGTGCACACAGTCGTTATTAACGACCCTGGCCGCCTCTTGGCCGTGCACCTCATGCATACTGCTTTGTTAGCCGGCTGGGCCGGCTCAATGGCCTTATATGAATTGGCCATTTTTGATCCTTCTGATCCAGTACTTAATCCAATGTGGCGCCAAGGCATGTATGTCATGCCCTTTATGGCCCGCTTAGGAATTACAGGCAGCTGGAATGGATGGGATATAACCGGTGCAACCGGAGTAGACCCCGGCTTTTGGAGCTTCGAAGGGGTTGCTGCAGCTCATATAGTTTTCAGTGGCCTTTTGATGCTTGCTGCCGTATGGCACTGGACATACTGGGACCTTGAATTATGGGAAGATTCCCGCACTGGTGAACCCGCTTTAGATCTTCCAAGAATTTTTGGAATTCATCTTTTCTTAGCTGGCTTAACATGCTTTGGTTTTGGTGCATTTCATTGCTCAACCGTCGGCATATGGGTTTCGGATCCATATGGATTAACCGGGCATGTAGAAAAAGTTGCTCCTGTTTGGGGCGCTGAAGGATTTAATCCATTCAATGCCGGAGGAATTGTCGCTAATCACATTGGGGCAGGACTTTTAGGAATAATTGGTGGAATATTCCATATCACCAACAGACCTGGAGAAAGGCTTTATAGAGCTTTAAAGCTTGGAAGTCTAGAAGGAGTTCTTGCAAGTGCTCTTGCAGCTGTCCTTTTTGTATCTTTCGTAGTTGCTGGAACCATGTGGTATGGATCAGCTACAACTCCTGTTGAATTATTTGGTCCTACTAGATATCAATGGGACTCTGGTTATTTCAAAACAGAAATCAACCGTAGAGTTCAAGATTCTATGAATGATGGTGCTTCAAAAGCTGAAGCTTACGAGTCTATTCCTGAGCAACTTGCTTTCTATGACTATGTCGGAAATAGCCCTGCCAAAGGCGGTCTATTTAGAGTTGGAGCAATGGTTAATGGCGATGGAGTTCCAAGTGGATGGCAAGGGCACATCTCATTTACCGATAGCGAAGGTAATGATTTAGAAGTAAGAAGAATTCCAAATTTCTTTGAAAACTTCCCTGTCATTCTTGAAGACAAGGATGGAAATGTTAAAGCTGACATTCCTTTCCGTAGGGCTGAAGCTAAGTATTCAATTGAGCAAACAGGAGTTAAAGCTACTGTTTATGGTGGTGAGTTAAATGGACAAACATTTACTGATCCAGTAATAGTTAAGCGTCTAGCCAGAAAGGCTCAACTTGGAGAAGCCTTCAAGTTTGACAGAGATCGTTACAAGTCAGACGGTGTATTCAGAAGCTCGCCTAGAGCATGGTTCACCTATGCACACTTGTGCTTTGGCTTGTTATTCCTATTTGGGCACTGGTGGCACGCTGCAAGAACTCTCTTCGGCGACAGATTCTCAGGTATCGATCCAGAGCTAGGCGATCAAGTTGAGTTTGGTCTCTTCAAAAAACTTGGAGACGAATCAACTCGCCGAGTACCTGGTCGGGCCTAAGTCAGGATTCTTTACCCCCCTTATACCGAGAACTTAGATGGAAGCTTTCTCTTACGTGCTAATACTCACTTTGGCACTTGTAACCTTGTTCTTTGCTGTCGCATTCCGCGATCCTCCAAAGTACGACAAGTAAAACACAATAAAAAAAGCCCTGACATAATGTCAGGGCTTTTTTTATTGTCTAAATTACAAATGAAAAATTTTATTGATTTAATCTTTAAAATATACATTTTTTTCAAATAAAAAGTATTTTTATTTGATCTGCCCCTTCTCAGAAGCCAAATAAATGTTTAAAGTTAGTAAAATTATTTAAAAGGGCTGCATGCAGTGCCCATCTTGCCAAAATACTGACAGTCGAGTTCTTGAATCTCGTTCGGCTGACTCTGGAAGAAGTGTAAGAAGAAGAAGGGAGTGCTTAAATTGCGACTTCCGATTTACTACTTATGAAAGAGTAGAAACAGTACCAATCTATGTTTTAAAGAAAAGCGGGACAAAAGAATTATTTAATCGAGGTAAAATAATCAATGGTTTAAACAGAGCATGCGAAAAAACACTTATACCTGCATCTAAAATTGAATTTATTGTTGACGAAATAGAACTAGAACTGCATCAAGGACTTCGCAAAGAGGTTAAAACAATTGAGATTGGAGAAATGGTTCTTACACATTTAAAAGATATTAATGAAGTTGCCTATATCAGATTTGCCTCAGTTTATAGACAATTTGATGGAATAAATGATTTCATGAAAACCCTTGAATCACTAAAACCAATAAAAAAAGAAGAATTAGTATCAGTTCTTTAACGAGAAAGACCTATCAATAAAGTAGAATTTAATTTCAATTTGGTCGGCGGGCCATTTTGTATTTCTATCGCACTGTCCTAAAAAGGCAGACCGCCATTCAAGCATGTCTGAAAATCCAGCAGGTAAAGTTCAAGAAAAAAATCCTGAAGAAGAAACATCAATATCTGAAGAAAACACCTCAAATTCCGTAAGCGCAGAATCTGAAGAAACTTCCATTAATAATTTAAAACAAGACGATATTCCTCAAGACATTCCTACTGCTGATGACTCTTCAAGCAGAATCAATAAGAGTGATCTCGAAAGTGCAGGTTTCACCCTTGATGAATTTGCATCTTTACTCAGCAAATATGACTACAACTTTAAGCCTGGCGACATAGTCAATGGAACTGTGTTTGCTCTTGAGTCAAAAGGAGCAATGATTGACATTGGTGCCAAAACTGCGGCTTTTATGCCTATGCAAGAAGTATCAATAAATAGAGTCGAGGGCCTTAGCGATGTTTTGCAGCCTTCAGAAATTAGAGAGTTTTTTATAATGACTGAGGAAAATGAAGATGGTCAATTATCTTTATCAATTAGAAGAATTGAATATCAACGAGCTTGGGAAAGAGTTAGACAATTACAAAAAGAAGATGCCACTATTTACTCAGAGGTTTTTGCTACAAACAGAGGCGGTGCACTTGTTCGAGTTGAAGGCCTTAGAGGCTTTATTCCTGGATCACATATAAGCACTAGGAAGGCAAAAGAAGAGCTAGTTGCTGATTTTCTACCATTGAAATTCTTAGAGGTTGATGAAGAAAGAAATAGGCTTGTGTTAAGTCATCGCAGAGCTTTGGTTGAAAGGAAAATGAATCGCCTTGAAGTTGGAGAAGTTGTTGTTGGAGCAGTAAGAGGAATTAAACCCTATGGTGCATTTATAGATATTGGAGGCGTAAGTGGACTTCTTCATATCTCTGAAATAAGTCACGAGCATATTGAAACTCCTCACTCTGTCTTAAACGTTAACGACCAAATGAAAGTAATGATAATAGATCTAGACGCTGAAAGAGGCCGAATTTCCCTTTCCACAAAAGCACTTGAGCCAGAACCTGGAGACATGCTTACAGATCCGCAAAAAGTTTTTGATAAGGCTGAAGAGATGGCAGCAAGATACAAACAAATGCTTCTTGAGCAAGCAGAAGAGGGAGAAGATCCTATTGCAGTAATGACTATTTGATTATTTACATTCTTTGAAATGGCAGAACTATTAATAAGAAATAGCTCTGTTGGTTTTATTAAGGCAATAATATTTGATAAGGATGGAACCCTATCGAATAGCGAAGAATGCTTATTAGAACTGGCTAAAACAAGGATAGATTTTTTTGAAGAAAAATTTAAAAAATTAAAACTAAACAATATTAAAATTTGGTTACTGAAAAAGTTACTTATTTCTATTTATGGATTAAAAAAAAATTGTCTTTCAGCTAATGCAAGCCTAGCAATAGCTTCTAGAGAGCAAAATATTATATCTACTGCGACAATATTCACGTTATTTGGTTTCAATTGGTTTCAATCACTTTCAATAGGGAAAGAAATCTTCAATGAAGTAGATATCTACCTTGCCAATCAAAAAGGTACAAAGCAAAAGCAAAGAACTCTAATTTCAGGAGCTTTAGATCTATTGGCTTCTCTACAAAAAGAAGGAGTATCTATTGCATTAATGACAAATGATACACAAGCAGGGATTGAAGAATTTATTAGCAGTAATAAATTAGAAGGGATATTTGATTATATTTGGAGTGGTGAGAATAAACCTTCAAAACCTAACCCAAAAGCAGTTATAGAACTTTGCAAAAAAATGAACTTTAATCCTTCAGATTGTGCTCTTATTTCAGATGCAGATACTGATTTAAGAATGTCCAAAGAAGCTGGAATACCAATAATAATAGGCTTTAATGGTGGCTGGAAAAACCCCCCAAGCCTGACTGAAAAAAGATTTCTTATAGAAAAATTAAATGAATTAAAAATTCATTCAAGCCACTAAAATATTGAATATTAAGATTTCATATGAGTAGATACGTTTTCACATCTGAATCTGTCACTGAAGGTCATCCAGACAAAATCTGTGATCAAGTGAGTGACGCAGTTTTAGATGCATGCTTAAGTGCAGATCCAACCAGCAGAGTCGCATGTGAAGCAGTTGTTAATACTGGCTTATGTTTAATAACTGGAGAAATAACTTCCAAAGCAGAGGTGGATTTCAACAAGCTTGTTAGAGAAGTCATCAAAAGCATTGGCTATAGAAGTGCTAGTGATGGGGGATTTGATGCTAATAGTTGCGCAGTTCTAGTCGCACTTGACCAACAGTCTTCAGATATAGCTCAAGGTGTAAATGAAGCTGAAGACCATTCAACAGATCCGCTTGATCAAGTTGGGGCTGGTGATCAGGGGATTATGTTTGGATTTGCTTGTGACGAGACTCCTGAACTTATGCCATTGCCAATTAGTCTCGCTCATAGATTAGCGAGAAGGCTTGCATTAGTTAGGCATCAACAATTACTCGATTATCTTTTACCTGATGGCAAAACCCAAGTAAGTGTCTCCTACGAGAACGGAGTACCATGCTCCATAGACACAATACTAATTTCTACTCAGCACAAATCAGAAGTTGCTGGAATAACCCTTGAAGAGGAAATCCAGAAAAGAATTGCTAAAGACCTATGGAAATTTGTTGTTGAACCTGCCACTGAAGACCTTCCTCTAAAACCCGCTAAAGAATCAACTCGATTCCTTGTAAATCCTACTGGAAAATTTGTTATTGGAGGTCCTCAAGGCGACGCAGGTCTAACTGGAAGAAAAATAATTGTTGACACCTATGGTGGATATGCTCGACATGGAGGAGGTGCTTTCTCAGGGAAAGACCCTACTAAAGTTGATAGATCTGCAGCATATGCAGCAAGATTTGTTGCGAAGGCATTAGTTGCAGCAAGTCTTGCAAAAAAAGTTGAAGTTCAATTAAGCTACGCAATAGGAGTTGCAAAACCTATATCGATACTTGTGGATTCATTTGGGACAGGAAAGATCTCAGACGCAAAATTAACCCAACTTGTACAAGATCAATTTGATCTAAGACCAAGCGCAATTATTAAAGCATTCGATCTTCAAAACCTACCAAGTTTTAGAGGTGGACGTTTTTATAGAGATACTGCTGCCTATGGTCATTTTGGTAGAACGGATATTCTTCTCCCATGGGAGGATGTAAATCAAAAAGCAAAAGAATTAAGTTCGCTCAGATAAAAAGAATTTAATCAAAAAAATGTTAAATAATTCTCTTGTGCTTGGTATAGATCTTGGTACATCAGGGGTAAGAATTGCAATCATTAATACTAAAAAGAAAATACTATTAACATCATCAAAAACATACTCTAAAGGTCTTGAAATATCTGAAGACTGGATAAATAGCCTCAAAGCTCTAATACAAGAAATTCCTAAGAATCTAAAAGAAAAATTGGTTGCTTGTTCAGTAGCTGGTACATCTGGAACACTTTTAGCATGCGAAAAAAATGGTCAGCCTATCGGACAAGCTCTACCTTATTTCTTATCTTATTCAGAATATAGATACGAGATTGAGAAGCTATTTACAAAAGAATGTGCAGGCTCAAGCATAAGTGGAAGTGTTGGGAGAGCACTAAGACTATTAGCCTTATACGGTAATGAAATAATCTTAAGGCACCAAGCCGATTGGATTAGTGGATGGCTTATCAATAATTGGGATTATGGTGAAGAAGGGAACAATATTAGGATGGGTTGGGAAATATCCAATAGATCATGGCCAGAAAATTTCCATAATTTAAAATGGTTAAAATGTCTTCCAAAAATAATTCCTTCAGGTCAAATAATGGGAAAAATATGTAGTAACAAAGCAAATGAATTAGATTTACCAAAAAATCTCCAAGTAATAGCAGGAACTACAGATTCTAATGCTGGAGTTTTAGCAACTTTTCCTAATAAAAATGATGGAGTAACAATCCTGGGCAGCACAATAGTGATTAAAAAGTTTGTAAACAAGCCCCTTTCTGGGAAAGGCATCTCAAATCATAAACTATTAGGAAATTGGCTATCTGGTGGTGCATCTAATGCAGGGGCTTCAATACTGCTTGATTTTTTTAATGTTGAATATATTGAAGAATTAAGCAAACAAATAAATCCTAAGAAATCAACAGAACTAAATCTTCTTCCACTATCAAATCAAGGAGAAAGATTTCCAATCGATGATCCCAATTTACAACCTAAATTAGAGCCAAGACCAGTTAGTGATTCTCTTTATCTTCATGCATTATTTGAAGGGTTGGCAAAGATAGAAGCAAAAGGCTGGCAAAAACTTAATGAAATAGGAGCTGATTTACCTAGGCAAATCATTACTATTGGAGGAGGTGCAAAAAATATTACTTGGAAAAAGATAAGAGAGAGAGAAATTGGGATACCAATAAAAGTTTGCAACAGACCACCGGCAGCAGGAGTAGCAAGTATTGCTTTGCAGGGATTATTATGACTTAAGCATTAAATTCTCTATCATAATTTTAATCTCAGTTTATTAAACTCTAATTAACTTATTAATTATTTTCTAAATTTACTACCTAAAAAAATTATGAATTCTGAGCCAATCACCCAAGATTCAAGTACAAGGATATGCAATCATATGAACAAAGATCATGGAGATGCAGTCAATGCATACGCAAAATATTATGGGAAAATTAAAACTTTTAATTCAGCGAAAATGATAAGCCTATCTCCAGAATCTATTCAGCTTCAAATTGATGACCAGAAATTAGAAATAAAATTTGATCATACTCTTCAAGACTGTTCGGATGCTCATAAAACATTGGTTAAGATGATTAAAGCCATTCCTGCGTTATAAAATTTGCTTCCGACAAATTAATGAGGAAGCCAGCGTTCTCATTTTTTTCCAATTGCTTTTGCAATTAGACATAAGAAAATTAAGGTGATTTCAATTTATTTTTCGATAAGGTACTTACGAATTGGTAGATTATTACGTATTAAAGCCGGGATAGCTCAGTTGGTAGAGCAGGCGACTGAAAATCGCCGTGTCCCCAGTTCAAATCTGGGTCCTGGCACCATTAATAAGCACCGAAAGGTGCTTTTTTAATGCATATTCACTATCACTTCACTATAGTGTAACCGCCTACTAAAAGAGCGTTCTAGAGAAAAATAGAATATACCTTCCGTGAAAAACAGAGGCAATAGAGGCGATTCCGATTGGATATGCATTTTATCCAAATAGGTTTTTTGGAACCCAGAACTGATACATGCCTGCGAAGGTCGTGGGATGTTGCTCTTCAAACTTTCCCCAGTTTGTAAGACATTAAAAAGGACCTCCAACAAGGTGCTTTTTAATGTCTAGGACAGTGTTAGGTTTACTTTATCTATGTGTTTACCCACCTATAACTTGGAGCTGAGAGGCATTTAAGCCATAAGTTGAAAAGTAAACACATACTAATTATTACAAAACTGTATAGGAGTTGATACTAGAAGCTCAAAACATAAAAGATCATTTCAATCTTGAGTTAGCATAAATGAAATTAGTTGTTTAGAGATGATGAGCCTTTTATTCTGCGTTCAAAGTACGTTTGATCTATCCAAAGTAGATTTCTCCTCAGGTCTAGGTATAAATTCACCTGATCTTGCGGGCATATCATTTTTAATGGTTATTTTTGCAGGGGTTTTAGCTTTGAGACTTGGAACAACTCTTAGAGACTCCTAGTTCGCTTAAGCACTACAAAGTTAAACATCTAAAGTTAATAATTATAAAGACTAATTAATTAATTTTCTTAAACCATTAAGTAAGGTTAGATTTGATAGTCTTAATTTCGATTTCTTCGAAATAAATTCACTATTAAAATAAAGACAATAACAAGTAAAACTAAAAGATCGTTAATATCTGGCAAAATCAATAACTGATAATCAATTATATTTTAAACAATAATAGTCACTTATGTTGGTTTTCATATTATTTATCTCCAAATGCATTAGTTAGCTTATAAACCAAAAACCATATTAAGATAGGCTTTATAGAGAAAAATAAATAATGATTAACTATATTACAATGACTTGGTCATTTTTAATATCCCATTAAAGAGTTAGAATGAATTAAATATTTGATTCTATTCTGATGAATTTAGAAGGATCTAGTGAAAATCTATATAATAATGCTGATAGTTTTGCAATGGCATTTGATGCCGCCTGGAAGGATTGTGATCTAGTAAATAATAAAGATCACAAAATAGATAAAAAGATAGAAATAGCCTTTGAGAAGATTAAAAATCATCCTTTTCTCATTTCAAATCCAATCCAATCCAAAAATGTTGCTCTCTTCAGAATTAAATTATTAGGATTAGCCTAAGTTTTAAATAATCAGAAAAATCAAAACCATTCTTCAATAAGTATTTTTGAAATAATCTAAGTACCATTCAGAAAACAATTTAATACCATTCTCTATTGATGTTGAGGGCTTGTATTTTACCCATGAATTAAGCAAGTCCATCCTTGCAGCAGTTGAAACTACATCTCCTGGCTGCATAGGTTGAAAATTCTTTATAGCTTTCTTTCCTAAATTCTTCTCTAATAACTCTATAAAATATGTGAGTTTAGTAGGACGTGAATTACCTATATTAAAAATCCTATAAGGCGCAAGAGAGGTTGAAGGGTTAGGAGCGAGAGGATTAAAGTCATCATCAATACTTGCTTTCTTAAAGCAACAACGAATTATCCCTTCTACCACATCATCGATGTAAGTGAAGTCCCTCTGCATTTTACCGTGATTAAATACTTGGATTGGCTCATTATTTAAAATTGATTTCGCAAAAATCATTGGAGCCATGTCAGGTCTTCCCCATGGGCCATAAACGGTAAAGAATCGAAGCCCAGTTGTTGGCAAGTCATATAAGTGGCTATAGGTATGCGCCATTAATTCATTAGATTTCTTAGTCGCCGCATACAAACTAACAGGATGATTTACTGCTTGTTCTTCATAGAAAGGAAGGTTTTTATTGCCACCATAAACAGAACTACTAGACGCATAAATCAAATGTGGAATCTTATTCTGCCTACATCCCTCGAGTACATTCGCAAAACCTACCAAATTACTTTGTATATATGCAGCAGGATTGGTTATTGAATAACGAACACCAGCTTGCGCGGCAAGATGAACAAAAACTTGTGGACTATATCTATTAATTATGTCTTGCAATACTTTATTATCTTCTATCGGAATCTCATAAAAAAACCATTCTCCATTCTTGGTTGAAACTTTCTCAATTTCAGTCAACCTAGATCGCTTTAAGGAAGTAGAATAATAGTCATTTAAGTTATCAATTCCTATAACTTTAAAATCCAAAGTAAGAAGAGCTTTTACTAAAGCCGCACCAATAAAACCTGCAGCACCTGTTACAATAATTGTCTCATTACTTGCCTTTGAATTCATGATTTTATTATAATTTACAAAAAATAAATAAATTCACTATTATTATAGCATCATATTGATTAACTTTTAAATTAAAAATAGTTCATTACTTATTTAGTTTTTTAAAATTTTAATTTCTTTGTAAAATAATCTCTTGTAATTGATAATCCTTCTTTAAACATTATTTTAGGCTCCCAATTTAATTCTTTTTGTGCAAGATAAATTGAAGGTTTTCTTTTCAAAGGATCATCCTTTAGTTCTTTTAAAAATTTCAAATTCACTTTTTTAATTGATGTATCTCTAATTAAATTAGTTATCTGAAGAATGGATAATTCTTCAGGGTTACCTAGATTCATAGGTCCTATATTTGGAGAATTCATGAATAAAATTAAACCATCTATCAAATCATCAACGAAACAAAAGCTTCGGGTTTGATTACCATTGCCATAAATAGTTAAGTCCTTTCCATGTATTGATTGAACTAATAAATTACTAATAAGTCTTCCATCATTTAATAACATTCTAGGACCATAGGTATTAAATATTCTGGCAATTCTTATATCTATTCCATGCATTCTCATATAGTCATAACATAATGATTCGGCAACACGTTTGCCCTCATTATAGCAACTACGAATTCCTATAGGATTTACATTGCCGTTATAGTCTTCAGGTTGAGGATGTTTTTCGGGATTTCCATAAACTTCACTAGTACTTGCGAATAATATTCGAGATCCAACTCTTCTTGCCAAGCCAAGCATATTGTAAGTTCCAAGGAAACTAGTTTTAGCTGTTTTAATAGGATTAAATTGATAATGAATTGGAGAGGCAGGACAAGCTAAATGCCAAATCCTATCAACATCAAGTTGGATTGGCTCAGTAACATCATGATGTATAAGCTCAAAAGATGGATGTCCAATCCAATGTTCAATATTTTCTTCACTCCCAGTAAAAAAATTATCCAAACATATAACTTCTTCTCCATATTTGATTAAGCGATCAACTAAATGAGAACCCAAAAAGCCAGCTCCTCCAGTAACCAAATTTTTTACAGGAGTCGTGAGCATCAGATTTCACGTTTGAAATTTTATTTTAATATCGTCCCAAAAATTATGAAATTGATTAATTGTATATCACTTAAATCTTTATGGATTAACTAAATCAAACACATTTTAAATAGAATAATTAAATTAGAAATCTTTTAAAAGCTTTTCCTCTATAGCCAGGAGTTCAATTTGAAAAAAGAAAAATTAAAAAAATTCATTACTATTGCATTATTCACATGTGCCTTCATTTTACTTGTCTTCTTAATTCAGACGTATGGCATTGAACCATTGAGAAGTGCCGTTAAAGAAATGGGCATTTGGGCACCTGTCGGAATTCTTATACTTCGAGGAATAAGCGTAATCCTTCCAGCTTTGCCTAGCTCAGTTTATTCACTTTTAGCTGGATCATTACTTGGTTTCAAAACAGGCTATCTAACTATTTTTATATCTGACCTGATTTTTTGCCAGTTAGCGTTTTTTATAGCTAGAAATTATGGGCGTGCTCCTGTTCGGAGATTAGTTGGAGTAAAAGCCATGAAAAGAATTGAGGGTTTTAATCAAAATCAACTAGAAGGAAATTTCTTTCTAATGACTGGACTACTAATGACAGGACTTTTTGATTTTTTAAGCTATGCACTAGGTATAGGGGGAACACGTTGGAGGCTTTTCACGCCCGCTCTAATAATCAGTCTGTTAATAAGTGATTCAATTATTGTTGCTGTTGGAGCAGGCGTAAGTCAGGGCGCTGGACTAATGCTTGGAGGTGCTTTACTTGGAATGTTTGCACTAGCAACAATCGCTGGGTTTAACAAAAATAGAGTCTCCGCAACTCAAGAGAAAAGCCAATGAATTCGATACAAGTATTAAGAAATTAAATGATATAGATAACTAAAAAGAAAAGTTTTATGTTTATTCTCTTTATATTGTTAAAATCAATTATTACTAAATATTGATATGTCAAGTATTCCATTTAAAGCGCTCATGTTAGGAGCAGAATCTATTAACAAAAATCCAGTTAAGTATAACAAAAGCAGAATATCTGGAAGTAGAAAAACTACATATGGATTACATATAAGAGGAGCATCGATGCCAGGAGAAAAAGAAAAATTCACAGTTACATCTAAAACCAAACCTAAACAATTCGAAAACTTAATTCATAACAAAGTTATGAGCAGTTATAGAAGGGATAAGATTGAAGGTTATAACTACAAAAGCCTAAACAAAGAAATTTGTTCAATAAAAATGCTTCAAATCAATGAATTTGTACCTAATGATGATGATGCATTACTTGTAGCAATCAATGCATTATATAAAAACATCTTTGGCAACTTATCTTTAATGCAATCGGAGCGCCCAATTGATATTGAAAGGAAACTAAGGAATGGTGATATCACAATAAGAGAATTTACAAGAAACATTTGTAAATCAACTATATATAGAAATTTCTATTTTGATAGTATTAGCCAATATAAATCTATCAGATTAAGATACAAGCATATTCTTGGTAGACCCATAAAAAGTCAAATCGAAGTAACTCAAAGTTCTAATATTATCAATAACCTAGGTTTTGAAGCCCATGTTGATTTTCTAATAGATTCTGATGAATATAATAATGTTTTTGGTGAAGATATAGTGCCATTCATAAGATCATGGAATTCTCCAATTGGTTTTAAAACAAAAAGTTTTCTAGAAACTTCATCCATAACAAAAGCTTTTGCTACAAGTGACATTTGTTAAATTATTTAATTGTCTAGAAATCAATCAATCAATCCAAGCTAAATAAATTAGATGAATATTGAAGAATTTTTCTTAAAAAGCGTTGGGGAATGGAACTCAATGAGAAGTGGACATTCACTAGCATTTCAAGAGTTTGAAGAAATAAGAAGTAAAATAAAAATAGTTCCTTCTAAATGCAATGATTCTAGAGTTATTAAATTTTTAAAAGACAATTTAATAACTACCAATGCAGTAAATAAAGCATTCCTAATTAATTGGGAAGCAAAAAGTGAATGGGGTGAGGAGAATCAAAAGGAAAACTCTTCTGGTGAAAGCATACTCGTTCCAATCGAGATTTCTAAAACAGAAGGAAAGATAATTAGGAGCGTTGGTTACACTGAAGCAGTACAAGTCGTATCACTATATAAAATTCTTGATGATGGGACTCTAATTATTTATTCTGACTATAGTCAGATTTGTACTGAAGAGAGAATATGGTTTGTCTCAAATAATTTAAGGAGTAGATCTTCTGTTACAAGAGCAACAGATTCATTAGCTATCCTGCAAACCTCTTATGCATCTGAAATTCGTTCTATAAAATAATAAATTATATCTAAAAGATGAGAACCAAAACTGTAGTAGAATTTTCAAAGATAATTTCAGGGATATTTAGTAATAAGGAACAAGCTTTAGATAATCCAAAGAAATTTGCCCATATTCAAATACATATTCGTCCGTTATTTTTTAAAACTTATAAATGTTTTGCATTTTACTCAGAGCAGAGATACCAACACGATATATGGAATCCATATAGACAGTCTATAAATAAATTATCCCACGAAAAAGAGATTTTTATTTTAAGTAATCATAAGATTCAAGCTAAAGAAAGATTCACTGGTGGTGCTTTAGATATATCTCTTCTAGATAACATATCTAAATATAAGTTATATAAAAAGTCTGGGTGCTCAATGCATTTTAGAGAAGCTGAACCTGGAAACTTTTCAGGTACTATAGAATCAGGTTGTAAATGCTATATACAATATGGGAAACATAAGACTTATGTAAAAAGTGAAGTGAGAGTTAATAAAAATAATCTTATTTCTGAAGATTCCGGATATGAAATTAAAACTCATAAAAAACTTTGGGGATCTGATTTTGGGCCATTAATATTTAAAAAAATTGATAATTTTGATTATTTTATTGAGGAGCATTGGGAATAGAGCTTCAATTTATATTTAGCAAAGATAAAAAAATTAAGAGACAATTTCTTTCGCCTTTAATCTTACAAATCTATGACTATCATTCATAAATAATTTAGCAAAATCTTTTTTAATATGAATTTTCTTTTTTTGTAATACTAGCAAAGCTGTATATCTATTTTTCCAATAAGGTGTATGCCTCTCATCTGAAAGCTGATTTATATTATTATAGAATTTAGTTTCATTTAAATAACCCAATATTTCTATTGCTGAAGATTTAAATTTCATATAATTAGGCCAATTGTCAGATAATATAAAATCTACTTTATCTAAGATAAATTCATCATATAGTTTCTGATCTAATAGCAATTTATATACAGTAATAAAGAAGTATATCGCTCCATAATCTGATTTAGCTCTATCCCAATTATTATTTAGATAATATAAAACCTTATCTGAAGGAAATTTGAGCAATTGTTTGACTGAATGATAACATCTATTAAAGTCTGTATGAAAAAGTTGTTCTATTAAGAAAATCAAGTCATTATTATAATTATCAACTTCTAAAGTATCTATCTTGGTTGGATCATCAATAATGACTGAATCTATACAATTAAAGAGATTTATGTTTTTCCAAAATACTACTTCATTAATCCAAAGAGAGTCTATTGCATTTAATTTAAATGACGGAGAAATTGGAGCCTTAATTAAATCAGGTAAAACAGATAAATTACCAGCATTTATAATATCCTGGACTGCACAATGTCTATCGTTCTGATTAGATAGTCTCAAGAAATCCTTCAAGTTACTAAGCTTATCTTCTTCACCACAAAGTTTTATTAATGCCGCAAGAGAGGCGCCTTTCACTCCATTAGAGGATTGATTGTCAGTTAATAATGTTCTAATCTTATCAATTTCTTTCCGAACTCCTAAATTAGTTAATGTTTGTATTGCTACTCTTTTGTTATTGCATTTCTTATATAAGATTGAACAAATGATATTAATAATATTAATATCATTACATTTAAGTTTACCTAATGACCAGATAGCAATCTCAACGAGATAATCATCATCATTTTCTAGAAAATCTGCAATAATTGGTATTGCTTTCTTGCAATCGAAAAAAGCGAGAACCTCTATAGCTTTTCTTTTTGCTATCTTATATTCCAGTTTTTCAGAGTCATATTTAATAAATTCAAGAAGTGCCATTTCTGATTCTTCACAAGGGAATTTTGCTAAGTGAAATACAGCTTTATAATAATCTGCTAAAGGCTTAACCTCAGAAATTGGTCTACTAAGAATATTGATAGCTTCTATTTTATTGATTTCCGGTAGATTATTAAATGGATTGGATTGCACTTTGAATATAAAGATCTGTATTTAGTAGATAAGCTTAGAGCTTTATATTCAGCATAAAATTTATGCTGAATATGAAAGGATATTATTTATGAAAATACATGTAATATGATAATAGTGAATAATTTAATCTAGATTATATAATAAGCTTTCAAGTGGATAACAACAAAGTGGATAATTCCTTGGGGAATGAATTAAAAACTGAAGAAAAAAGAGAAAAAGCTAAGGGGGATAAAAACAATATAAGGAGTAAAAAAAAATCAAATCACAACGAAATCAAGTTATTAATCAAAGGCCTTAGTGATGAAAATGGTTTAGTAAGAAGAAATCATGCAGAAGCATTAGCCAAGGTTGGGACAGCGGCTTTACCTGAGTTAATTAAAGCTCTTTTAAATAGCAAAAACGTAATACAGAGAAGAGCGGCAGCAAAGACTTTAAAATTAGTGGAAGATCCAACAGCTTTACCTCATTTAATAAAAGCACTTACCAATGATTCAGATTCTGTAGTGCAATTCTCCGCCGCTGGTGCAATTGCGATTTTTGGAGAGGCTGCTGTTAAACATCTAATTATTGTCTTAGAAAATCAAGAACATACAGAAATGCAATATGGTCTTGCAGCCTGGTGTTTAGAATTTATTGGAGCAAAAGCCCCTAATGCAATAAAAAAAGCAGCTAAATCAAAAAACACCAATGTGAAATCAGCAGCAATTTCAGCACTTGAAGAACACATTAGACAGTCACAGGATCAAGAAGCAATTCAATTAGTAGAAAGTGCTATTAATGATACTGCTGAAAATGTTCAAATAGAAGCTATTAAATTAGTTGGTAAATTGTATAGAATAGAATCTTTCATTCCTAGCTTAATATTAAAATTAAAAAACAAAAATCCAGATATTCGAAAATCTTCCGTATTGTCTTTGATGCAACTTAATATCAACGATGCTCTAAATCCACTCAAAGATCTTCTTAAGGTTGAGCAGGATAAAAATGTTAGAGCAATCATTAAACTAGCTATAAAAAAATTGAAAACTAAAAGACTTAAAAATTAATAAAAATATCAAATAACTTTATGTCTTAGAATATCTTCTTTTATCATTAGATCAATAGATTTATCTTTTAATAATTCATCAAATAAATCATCAATAGTCTGGTCTTTCATTTCTAAAAGAGCGCTAATAGAAGCTTTGGCTCTTAATAAATCTTTATCTCTACAAGTTTTGATCAAAATATTTCTACCTGTTTTCCCTAATTGTCTCAAAAGAGAGATAACAGTCAATATTATCTCGGGGGCTCCATCTTTAAGTGCTAAATCCACTACTAACATCTCCTCCTTAGTTAATTCTTCTAAATTAAAATTAACAACAACTTTTATCATTGTTTTAAGGCAGCTAACTTTAACAGTTCTATTGTTAGTACCCATATACAATGGGACGATTGACTTTAAAGTTTTTTCTCCGAACATTCCCAAAGCTAATATCGATTTTCTTCTTATAAATAAATCTTCTTCCTTAAGATTAGCTAAAAGGTTATTCATAAATTTAACTTCAAATTCTTTTCTTAAAATCAAAAATGCTTGTGAATTAATATTTGGATTTGGATGTAAAAAATCTTGATAAAGTTCTATATATTTATTTAAATCTAAAGAGTGATTCATTATAATTTAAAATCATTAAGAAAATATATGAATTAAATTATTTTATTTTTTATGCAAGTGCGTTTATTAAATAATCCAATAATCCTTTGAATTCCGTTTCGGCTTGTTGACTCATAACATCATTTATTTGAATTTCATCTCGAATAAAAATAAATGCTTCTATATATGCGGCTGTTGGTAGTAACTGGATACGAATAATTTCTCTCATACCTGATATACCCCATTCATCTAAAGGACCAGTGCCACCAGTTACTAAACAATAATTAATAAGACGCAAGTAATGATGAATATCTCTCACGCACTTATCTTTATTAGCCTGCTCATATGAGCCATTTTGATATACAGCATCAACGGCAAGATTGGTAAATTTATCAAGACAAGAAGCAAGTTTTTCTGCGGCTTCTAGACGAGCTTTTGCCCTATCAAAAGAACCTTTAACAGACTCAAAATCACTCATGCTAGGAAATCTTCCGGCTGCATCAGCTGCGCTAACAACGGTTGTAACTGCAGATTTCATAGTGACTTAATAAGAGTTGGTTTGAAGTGATTAGAGGAGGAATTAAAGTTACAGTTGAATATTCAACTCAAAGCCTCTATTACAAGGTCAAAATAGGATGCCGCCTCCGCCGCGATATCTTGACATTGTGCTCCTGATCCAGAATTAATACCCTTAAACATTTTTCTTCCTGTATTTGTCTCAGTCATAATTGCAACTGTGGCAATTTTCATTATTTCTATTGCTCGAATAGCATTAGAAGTTGGGACTCCGAGCGCTAAATAAGTTTCTTTTAAACCATTTAGACATCTATCTTGAAGAACAGAGGGATCCCCAGCAAGAAGTGCGTAACTTACATATCTCAAAATAATTTCTCCATCCCTTAAACAAGCTGCCATCCGACGTGTTGGATAACAATGCCCACCTGGCTGAGTAAGTCCAGTATTTTCACAAACCATTCCTGCTACTGCATCTGCAGCTATGCAAGAAACATTCTGAGTTATTGCAAGTGTTGCATCAATTCTTTTATTTGCATCTGCTACGTATTTTCTTAAATCTGCAAGATCCTCACTTCCAATTGCTGCACCTTTGGCGTCAGCACTTACAACTGTTCTAGAAAACGCATCAAGCATCTTTTAACTACCTAGGCTCTATAAATAAAAAAGTTAAATAGGTAATGATTAGTAAATCATTACCTATTTAACTTAAGACTTACAGTCAAATTTCAATGAAAGAGACCTAAGAACGCAATGCTTCTTAACTGTAAGAAGCATTTTTACTAAAATCATCCATAGAGTTATCTCAAAAAGCTTATAAGCAAAGGGGATATCACTAATTTGAGCTATTGTTAGGATAAAAAATGCTAAGTCCTACTGAAGAAGAGTTAGAAGAATCAATTAAGGAACTAACCAAGTACAAAAATCGTTTAGAGAAAGAGGTAGTAACTATTTCAAATAAGCTAAAAATGCCTCAAAAAAAAATCAACGCAATTATTAACTCGCATAAAGAGCTTAATCAAATCAAAATAATACTTTCCAAACTAAATGAACAAAAGGAAAATGTGACTTCTAGTTTAATGCCATAACATTATTTTATCTGCTTAAATAATATAAAATGATCTCTATTAATATTACTAAAAACAAATTAAAATTAATGTATCTTCAGGCTGCAAAATGAAAAACTCAAACAATATATTTTTAAATGGATTAAACCAATCTCAGTCTCAAGCAGTTGATCATTTTCATGGTCCATTATTAGTTATAGCAGGGGCAGGAAGTGGAAAAACTAGAGCACTTACTCATCGTATTGCCCATTTAATTATTGAATATAAAGTTGATCCAAGCTCTATTCTTGCAGTCACTTTTACTAATAAAGCCGCAAGAGAAATGAAAGATAGACTTGAATTACTTTTAGCAAAAAGATTGGCAAATGTTAGCCATGGCAAGCCTTGGGCTGCATTACAAATAGCAGAGCAGAGACAAATACGTAATAGGATATATCGTGAAATCAGCCGTGAATTGTGGATAGGTACTTTTCACGCTTTATTTGCAAGATTATTACGATTTGATATTGACAAGTTCAAAGATCCCGAAGGGTTAACCTGGACTAGACAGTTTTCAATATACGATGAGACAGATGCACAAAGTCTTATCAAAGAAATAGTTACACAAGACCTACAATTAGACCCAAAAAGATTTGAGCCCAAAAAAGTACGCTGGGCAATCAGTAATGCTAAAAATCAATGCTTACTTCCTGATGATTTATCAAATATTCAAGAGGGGCAGAGAGGAAAATTAGTTGCTGAAACCTATAGATTATATAGGAAAGCTTTAGCTGCTAATAATGCATTAGATTTTGATGATCTTCTACTGATACCTGTTCAATTACTACAGCAAAATGAAAACATTAGGACTTATTGGCACAATCGTTTCAAACATGTTTTAGTGGATGAATATCAAGATACTAATTGGACACAATACGAATTAATTAAACAATTGGTTACCAATGGCAAAGATCCATCTTCTTTTAAAGATTGGAATAATCGATCAGTTTTTGTTGTTGGCGATGCAGATCAAAGTATTTACAGCTTTAGAGCTGCGGACTTTAGGATACTAATGGGATTTCAAGAGGACTTTGGAAAGAAAAGCCTAGAAAATAAAAATGATTCAACTCTCGTAAAACTTGAAGAAAATTATCGGTCTACATCTACCATCCTTGAAGCAGCCAATTCACTCATATCCAACAACAAAGAAAGAATAGATAAAGTTCTTCGAGCAACGAGAGGAGAAGGTGAACCTATCAAATTAACAAGGTGTGACGATGAGATAGCAGAGGCAGAGGCAGTTATTCATAGGCTAAGAATTTTAGATGCTTCGAATCCAGAATTAAATTGGGGGGATATGGCTATTCTCTATAGAACTAATGCTCAATCAAGAGCGATTGAAGACTCATTGGTCCGCTGGAGTATTCCATACATAGTGGTTGGCGGATTGCGTTTTTATGATCGAAGAGAAATCAAAGATCTTCTAGCTTATTTAAGACTTTTAATTAATCCCTCTGACAGTATTAGTCTTCTAAGAGTTTTAAACGTACCTAAAAGAGGGATTGGTAAAACAACAGTTCAAAGATTAAGTGATGCTGCTAGTCAATTAAAAATTCCTCTTTGGGAAGTTGTAAATGACCCCGAAGCTGTAAGATCTCTCGCCGGAAGATCAGCTAAAGGTCTTATGATTTTTAGTGAGCTTATCAATGAATTACAAAGTCATCTACTTGCTTCAAGCCCGGCCGAGTTAGTTCAATTAGTTTTAGAAAAAAGTGGTTATTTAAGTGAATTAATTGCGACAGGAACAGATGAGGCAGAAGAAAGAAGGCGCAATCTTCAAGAATTAGTTAATGCCGTTTTGCAATATCAGGAAGAAAGTGAAGATGCAAATTTAGAAGGTTTTTTATCAACTGCTGCTTTATCAAGCGATGCAGATAATAAAGACACTGCTTCAAATCGAGTCACATTAATGACTCTTCACAGTAGTAAAGGTTTGGAATTTCCTGTTGTTTGTCTTGTGGGAATGGAGCAAGGCTTATTCCCAAGCTATAGATCACTTGATAATCCATCTTCACTTGAAGAAGAAAGGCGACTTTGTTACGTAGGACTTACTAGAGCGAAAGAAAAACTGTTTCTCTTTCATGCATCTGAAAGAAGAATGTGGGGTGGCATGAGAGAACCTGCAATCGCATCTATATTTCTTTCCGAAATACCAGAAGAGCTTGTTAAAGGCGATATCCCATTATCTGGTGGGGCTACACTTAGAAGAGAAAAGAATTTAGACAGACTGACTAGAATTGATCGCCAAAGTAATAAAAAGTCTTTTCTTATTGAAGCTGAAAATGGAGTAAGAAAAACATATTCTGGTCCCTCCCCAGGAAAAAAATGGTCAGTTAACGATAGAGTTTCGCATTCTTCGTTTGGAGAAGGAAAAATAACACATGTTTTTGGTTCAGGAGAAAAAATATCACTTGCTATAAAATTCTCAGGGATGGGACCCAAAATTTTGGACCCAAGACTAGCTCCATTAAAATTAATAGATGAGTAAAATTTAATTAAAAAAATGTTACTTAGAAATCTTATATCTCATGCAATTATTTGATAAATCTAAAATTGAAAAAGAGATACGAGAATTACCCAAAGGAATTCTAACTATTCTACTAGAGGCCGCAGTCTCAGCTAATATAAATTCTGTAGCGATAGTTGGAGGAGTTGTTAGAGACTTAATAACAAAGTCTAAAAATAAAGATTATGAAATTATCATGAATGATCTAGATTTAATCATTGAAGGTGAGACAACAAACTATATAAAAGAGTTACAAAAAATTCTTGGGCCAGAGAAAGTGAAAATTATACGCAATAACACAACTTATAAAACCTCAGAAATAACAATTAATGGTATAAAAGTTGATATTGCAGAAGCTCGTGAAGAAACTTATCCTATCCCTGGGGAAAATCCAATAGTCGAATCATCAACAATCAAAAATGATCTAATTCGAAGAGACTTTAATATAAATGCTATGGCAATTGAACTTAAAGATAATAGGCTAATAGATTTATTTTCAGGATTAGATGCCATTGACAATATGAAAATGGACTTTTTACATGAATCAAGTGTTCTAGATGATCCAACTAGAATTATTAGGGCTTCTCGCTATTCTGCAAAGTTAGATTTTGATCTATCAAATCAAGCCATAAGACAAATAAAAAAGACAGTAAATCTTTGGCCATGGAAATGGCATGTTGGAGATAATACTGAATTAGCCCCTTCAGCATTATCAATAAGATTAAAAATGGAACTCGAATTACTGTTAAAAAGTAAATATTGGGAAAATGCATTAAAAAATCTTCAAAACTGCGGAGGTCTAAAAATAGTAGATTCGAAATTACAGAATGATCAGAGACTCATCGAAAAAATATTCATAGCAAAGAAGTCAAATGTTGACCCTCTAATAGCATTAATTTATGAATCTAAAAACCCTATCAACTTAGCCAAAAGATTACACATAACTCAACAACAAAAAGAAATTATATACGGAGCCTGTCAACTAAATAAATATCTAGAAAACATAATAACTGATCATTTATATCCAAATTGGGCTCCATCAAAATGGACCGAAATTCTAGAGGAAATAAATGTTAATGAATCTTGTTTTAAACTTGAAATATGTAGAGAAAATCCTCTAAAAGAATATTTGAAATCATGGCTATTCAACTGGAAGAATATTCAGTCTCCAATAAAAGGAGATGACTTAATCGCTAAAGGTTGGGAACCTGGTCCAGAAATAGGAAAAGAAATAAAACGACAAAGAATGAAATTAATTGATAAAAAAAGAATTTATTAAGAAATAAATCCTATTTTAATCCACGGTCCTTGTGCTATAAGGTTTTCTGAATAAATGGGTGAACAACTAACGATCAACGGGCCACAAGTTTGTGGGTCAATTAAAACTTTCAACATAGTATTATAAAACGAGTCATTATAAATAAAATTATTAGATATTAGCTCAAATCTTAAATTTCTATCTCCATCAATATGTTTTAAAAAAATTTCATTTGAAGGAGCTAAAGTACTCTCAAAGCCTTTATTTAAAAGTTCTATAACACCATCATAAACTGGTATATTATCTAGCTCAAGAATGATTTTCAGAGGGTCTAAACTTATCTTCAATCGATCGCTATTTGTATAATCCAACATTTCAGATAAATGGCCTAGCAAACCGAAGCCAGTTATATCAGTACATGCATTTATAACTTTTGAGTATGGATTTGTATTAGTTAATTGATTAATATAATTCACAACATTATGCTGACTTTTATTCATTTCTTTTAAAACAGAATCAAGTATATAAGGTTTTACTTGACCATTCATAAAAGCAGAAAAAATAATTCCAGTTCCTAAAGAACGACTAATTAGAATTTGATCTCCTTTTTTCATTCCTCGCTTAGACCAAAAATCTTTTTTATCATCAATAATTCCATTTACAGTTAATGAGCCTTCAATTGAAAGTGAGAATGGTTCTTCAGATCTTTTAATTGATTCTAATGTATGACCACCAATAAGTTTTGCACCTTGAATAACTAAAGCAGAATTAATACCTTCCAAGACTTGAAATAACAATTCTTGCTGTAAATCATTAGACAATGATGGTAAATTCACAACAGATTGTGCAGAGATCACAGATCCTCCGCACGCCCAAATATCAGAACAAGAATGAAAAGCTAAAAGCCTCCCATTTAGCCATGGATCACTAACTAAAGATGGAAATCCATCGACACTTTGTATCAAAGTCTTACTAGAATTCAGTATTCCTATAGCAATAGAATCATCCATTGAAGATTCTATTAAATCTAATTTTTTCAATGCTAAACTTAATGGAGTAAAAGCTACCTTTGCTGCACATCCTCTACATTTAATGATCTCTTCTTCAGAAGACATATCTGAATCTATATTTTTAATTAGATCAAATCTAGAGATAAACTTTTTATCAATTGATTCTTTTAATCTTGAAAGAAAATGAAAAGGGCCAATCATTACTCCACTCCAAGACATATAAGCTTTGGATTGCTTGTTTATATAATTGATATCTAAAAGTTGTATTGCCTTACTTTGTGGTTTCCATTCCTTAAGTTTTAAACCTTTACTTATTCTTTCTAAGTTTCTTGCCAGTGGTTTTGCTGATCGAACAGCCCATACACCAGAAGAAGGACGGGGATGATCTTTAATAACTCCACAATCTCCTACAGCAAATAACTCTGGATAATTAAGTACTTGAAGAGTTTTTTTTGTTAATATCC
The DNA here is from genome assembly GCA_003216595.1 of Prochlorococcus sp. AG-402-M18. GTDB lineage: Bacteria > Cyanobacteriota > Cyanobacteriia > PCC-6307 > Cyanobiaceae > Prochlorococcus_B. Next base: position 13,251 of record QCIQ01000013.1, on the reverse strand, counting down.
TCCCATTTTTATCTATAGGAAAACCACTATTTTTTATCCAATCAAATGACTTATTACCAGTACATATTAATGTTGGATATAAAGCAGATGAATCTATGTGTAGGATCTTAATCTGTAAATCGTTTAATTTTTTTAATATATTTTTACTAAGTTTTTTTCGAGATTTGACTTTTAATATAATAGATCTTCTTGGCCATCTTTTTCTTAAAGAAAAAGCTATTTCTATCCCAGCGAACCCGCCACCAATAATTACAAATGGTTTCGCAAAAGAATTATCCTTGTGGATATCTTGATCGACAATAAATTTATAAGATTCAGAAAAAGGTTTAATTGGAATAGCTAAATCTTTATCCCCTTCGATTAAAGATTTAGAATTTAAGTTAGTTTTTGTTCCTATATTTAGGGACAGCAAAGAATATTGAATTTCTGGGCGTCCTGCGAGCAGTAATTTTTTTTTCTTAAGATCAATTCCCTCAATTTCTGCCATCACAAATGAAACACCTGCTTTTGAAGCAAGGTTTCTCAAATCAATTAGTATTTCATCAATCTTGTATTTACCTGCTACGACACCTGGAAACATCCCAGAATAAATAGTAGTACTTGATTTATTGACTAAAGTAATCATTCCAGCAGGCTTCAATTTTGGATTCATTGCCCATCGAAGCAACACAAGGGCATGAGTATGACCACCACCAGCAAGAACGAGATGATCACTGAACATGATTTTTTGAATATTTCTGGAACACAATCAGATGCCTATGATTTAAAAAAAGCCAGATTAGGAATTATTGGAGGAAGCGGACTATATAGAATAGAAAATCTTAAAAACATAGTCGAACTAAGCTTAGACACTCCCTATGGAAAACCTTCTAATAAGTTACTAATAGGCAATCTATTTGGAATAGAGATTGTTTTTCTAGCTCGCCATGGAGAGAACCATACTTTAAATCCAAGCGAAATTCCATATAAAGCAAATATCTGGGCTATGCGCTTTCTAAATGTTAGATGGTTAATATCGGCATCAGCAGTAGGTTCATTAAAAGAAAATATCAAACCTTGCGACATTGTTATCCCTGATCAATTTATTGATCGAACTAGTCAAAGGCCATTGACTTTTTTCAACAATGGAGTTGTAGCTCACATAAGCATGGCAAATCCTTTTTGCGAAGTTCTTTCTCAAATACTGTCACAAGAAATAGAAAAACTTATAACCAAAGATAAAAAAATGCACATTGGAGGAATATATCTTGCTATGGAAGGGCCAGCATTTTCTACAAAAGCAGAATCAAACTTATACAGAGATTGGGGATGTTCAATCATAGGCATGACAAACCATACGGAAGCCCGATTAGCAAAAGAAGCCGAAATCGCTTATTCAAGCCTATCAATGGTTACTGATTATGATTGCTGGAATCAAAATTGCGAAAATGTATCTGTCGAGATGGTCATTGAGAATCTTCAGGAAAATGCAAATTTTGCGAAATCAATAATCTCCGCTGCCGCTAAAAGAATTTCATCATTAAGGCCTTCAAGTGCTTTTCATAATGCATTAAAAAATGCGCTAGTTACTTCAAAAGAGCATGTACCAAATAAAACTAAAGGCAAGATCAAATTATTTACAAATAAATATTGGCTTTAAAAAAGCCAACTGACATTAAATGTCAGTTGGCTTTTAAGTTATTTCAAATAAATAGTATTTTTCTAGTTAAAACTAACCAGCGTTACCAATACCAGTGTATGAACCGTAAAAGAAAATACCAAGAACAAAAATAACAGCTGTTCCACCTGCAGTAGCCACTAACCATAGAGGAAGTGCTCCCTCTGTCCACCGTCTTTGCCAGGAGACTGCAGGCATACCATTTGGCAGACGATCTCCTGCTCGTCCATCAGGTCCTTTTAATTTGCTCATGATAAAGAGATTTAGTTAAAGAAGTAACTGGAAAAAAGAATTCCCATTACAAAAACAAGTAAGAGTCCAAGATAAAGACTTGTTCGGTTTAATTCAACCGGAACTTTATTTGGATTTGGATTGACTTGCATGGATAAAAAAGCAATCAGATGAAATTTGGTTATTTCAGACGCGTGTCAAGTTCAGCCTTGGAATCAAAGCGCTGAACAACAACAGGAGCTTTGCTTTCTCCAGCCTGAAAATACGTATCTGGTCTAGGAGTTCCAAAAGCGTCGTAGGCAAGCCCAGAAGACACAAATAGGAATCCTGCCACGAAGATCGCAGGAAGTGCAACCGCATGGATGATCCAATAGCGGACACTAGTAATGATCTCAAAAAACGGGCGTTCCCCGGTAGAGCCGGCAGCCATAGCCTCACTTAATCAGCTCAGTGATCTTATCAAGCGAAATCAAAAGAAACGATCTCTGTTGCAAGGTGGTTACACAGAGTCATGGAAATCATCATAAATTTTTGATTTCAACCCTGCCATCGCAATAAATTCCCCCTTTCTCCAAATACAAATCCCTTAGGACTGTCAGTATTAGAATCGTCCACAAATAGAATTCTGATGAAGTTTGTTGGAACAGATTCACCAACGGGGTCTTTTTCCCAAGTTTTTCCATCATCATTGCTTACTAATAATGTTCCATTTCCTCCCGCTGCCCAAATCGACTTAGATTGATCCCAAGCAAGATCTTGATAGTTATATCCATTGACGATTGGGATTATTGGCTTTGACCAGGAGTCGACATCATTAGAATCTGCATTAAATCTGATTTCAGCTCCTCTAGAAAGCATCCATAAATCGCCATTTGGCTGTTCGCCAACACTTTGTACTCTTTTGCTACTTGCTCTTTGATGAGGGCTCCATGTCTCCTCTCCTGGTCTTAGAACTGAGAAGAAATTACCAAGGCTACTAACACTTAGATAGCCACCATTATTTGTGCGTCTTAATTCTCTTATGCCTCCAGAGCCTGAAGTATCAACAACTATTGCTTCCCAATTTGTACCAGCATCAGTTGTTTTATAAATTGCTCCAGCAGTAGTTGCCAGCTCAGCAGAATCAGTATCAAGAGTAGTTATCAAATATGGATCTCCAGGCAATTTATTTCCCAAATCAAGACGAGTCCAATTTTTTCCTCCATCACTTGTGTGAAGAATCAATCCAGGTTGACCTGCAATCCAACCTTCTTGGCCTTTAAAATCAACGCTTATCAAACGAAAGTTACCTTCGATTGGCATATCTAAATTTCTTTCTTTCCAGATTATTCCTCCATCATTTGTCTCAAGTATCAATCTATTCGTGCCAACTAAAAACCCATTTTTATCATCGACGAAGTCAACATCTAATGGATTTGCCTCAGTATTAAGGTCGATTAGTGACCAAGGGCTTGAGGAGCCAATGGAAGCATTACTAACAGTACAACCACTAAGAGCTACTCCAACTATTAAGACAAGAGTCAAATTAATGACGTTTGAAAACAGGCGTTTCATTTCAAAGAATAAAGAGAGAGAAAACAGGCAGCAGCTAAAGCAAGGCTTCCAAAAATAAGAACATTTTTCTGGCCTGAAGGAAGTTTATTAAATCCAAAGCCATAAGTAAGGTTTTCTTCAAATCCACTGGGCTTTGATTTAGGTCCAATATCCTTATATCCACCAAATCCTACTCGACAGACTGGACATCTAAACTTCTCTCTATCTATGTCTAAGAATGCCGTTCCTGGTTCAATATTTAGCTTTTTGATACCCTCATCAGGATCATAAATAAAACCACAACTCATACACTCGAAGCGATTGCCTTTTGGATCAAATTCCTCGGTTGAGTTGTTTGTTTCCAATGAAATAACTTGATTTTGTTTTTCATCAGAAGCCGAATTTCCAAAAGGATTTGTTTTTGTTTTAGTGTCTTCGCTCACAGTTTTCACTTTCACATATAACAACTCTATGGCACTAATCTAGAAAATGACTGTCAGACTGATATTGAAATCAGTATTTGATTCATGTTTTCCCTTCAGGGTTATGAGTATTTTTTAGGATTTCTTCTTATTTCTGGAGCAGTTCCCATACTTGCTCTCACAACAAATAAGCTAGTTTCTCCTAAAAGCAAAGCAGGAGAAAGGCAGCTTACATATGAATCTGGTATGGAGCCCATTGGCGGAGCATGGATCCAATTTAATATTCGTTACTACATGTTTGCGCTCGTTTTCGTTATATTTGATGTCGAGACAGTGTTCCTTTACCCATGGGCAGTTGCATTTCACAAACTTGGGTTATTAGCATTTATAGAAGCACTTGTTTTTATCACAATATTGGTTGTGGCATTAGCATATGCATGGAGAAAAGGTGCCCTTGAATGGAGTTAAATCCCTTGAAAAAATCTCCCTCTTCTGAAGCCGTAAGAGACCTTAGAGAAGCTTCCTGTGGCCCAGTGGGCACGCCATCAATAACAAACGATTTAAGCGAAAACATAATCCTCACTAGCCTTGAAGATCTTCACAACTGGGCAAGATTAAGCAGTCTATGGCCTCTTCTTTATGGAACTGCTTGTTGTTTTATTGAATTTGCAGCTTTAATTGGATCTCGATTTGATTTTGATAGATTTGGATTAGTACCCAGAAGTTCTCCTAGGCAAGCTGATCTACTTATAGTCGCAGGTACTGTCACAATGAAAATGGCACCTGCTCTTGTAAGGCTCTATGAGCAAATGCCTGATCCAAAATACGTAATAGCCATGGGAGCTTGCACTATTACTGGTGGCATGTTCAGCGCAGATTCGACCACAGCCGTTCGAGGTGTTGACAAATTAATACCAGTTGACCTCTATCTTCCGGGGTGCCCTCCACGGCCAGAAGCAATATTTGATGCTGTAATCAAATTAAGAAAAAAAGTTGCAAACGAATCAATCTCTGAGAGATCAAAAATTACTCAAACTCATCGGTATTTAACTATCCCTCATAAAATGAAACGAGTCGATTCAAAAGTTACTGGACAATATTTAAATGCAAAATCTCAATTAATTGCATTAAATCCTTCCCTATCCGAAGAATTCGATCAATCTTTAAAAGAGGTTCAAAAAATATCTGAAGAACTCTCAAGTAATTAAGTATCTCTTATTAAAAAAATGACAAATGAATCAGAAATTGTAGTTGAAGAAAAAACCTCAGGTCCAATAAGCGAATGGCTTTCTAAAAATGGATTTGAAAACATTCCTCTCCAAGATGACCACTTAGGAATTGAAACAATAAAAATTAAGCCAAGTAATCTTTTACTAATAGTTGAGGCGTTAAAAAATGATGGATTCAATTATCTTCAATGCCAAGGTGGATACGATGAAGGTCCCGGTTTAAATATTGTTTGTTTTTATAATTTAATAGAAATGAGTGAATTCAAAAAAGATTTTTCTCCTCGCGAAGTAAGATTAAAAGTATTCCTAGCTCGCGATGGGGACTTAACTGTTCCTAGCTTATACAGTCTTTTCAGAGGAGCAGATTGGCAAGAAAGAGAAACATTTGATATGTATGGCGTTAACTTCACAGGGCACCCTCATCCTAAAAGACTTTTAATGCCTGAAGATTGGAAAGGTTGGCCACTTAGGAAGGACTATGTTCAGCCAGATTTTTATGAAATGCAAGATGCATACTGATTTATTTACCTTTTTTGTATTTTCTATAAAATCTCATTATTGCTAAAGCGAGACTCCTAGGATCATGCCTCAAAGTTGGAGTAGCCTTTGAACCCTGAAGAGAAGCTAAATAAACCTTATAGCCTCTAGATAAAAGATCAATCTTATTACATTTGACTGGTTCCGCACCTCTTGATTTGTAGTAATCAACCAATGGAGAGGGTTCCAATACATCTTGAGCAAGTATTGAACTAAATATTTTCCTAGTAATTCCTCTTGATGCCAATTGCGCTTCGATAGCCCTGACATGACCAGTAACATCAAGTCCATCAGTTTCTCCTGGTTGAGTCATCAAATTACATATATATAGCTTTGGAGCTTTGCTCCTCTCAATAGCTTCGACTATTTCAGGAACAAGTAGATTTGGAAGAATTGAAGTGTATAGGCTTCCTGGCCCTATCAAAATAATTTCAGCATTTCTAATTGCTTCAAGCGCTCTTGGCAAAGCTGGAGGTCGAGGAGGGTAACAACCTATTCTGATTATGGGGAGGCGAGCCTTTCCAATAGCTGATTCTCCATCTATTCGATCACCATTTTCAAGTTCGGCCCATAGCTGGACATCTACATTAGTTGCTGGTACAACTTGTCCCTGAACCGCTAGAACCCTGCTAGAAGCTGTGATTGCTGTCTCTAAGCTTCCAGTTATAGCTGTTAAAGCGGATAGAAAAAGGTTCCCAAAGCTATGTCCCTCAAGTCCACTTCCTGAAGGGAAGCGATACTGAAAAAGGCCTTTTATTAGTGGCTCTTCTGTTGCTAAAGCTGCTAAACAATTTCTGATGTCTCCTGGAGGCTGTACTCCCAGTTCTCTTCTCAGCACTCCACTACTTCCTCCATCGTCTGCAACAGTAACTATTGCAGTTATGCGACTGCTATATCTTTTTAAGCCTTTTAATAATGACGATAATCCTGTACCACCTCCAATAGCAACAATATTTGGACCTCTATTTAATTTTTGTTTAGCTCTTAATGCATCAACTAAAAAAGTATCTTTTTTTGAACCTAAGGCCTGCCTAATAGACTCAAAACTTCTTCCTTGACCCCAAACCAAAAGAGATATCCCTATCAAAAAGACTATTGGTCCAGAAATATTTCTAGGTATAAAAGTAGTTATGGATCCTAAAAACCAAAAAAGTATTTCAACAACCCAATAAATTGGTCGTAGATCAGCCCAAATCGAGGCTCCAATCAAGGCAATTAATAAGCCCAATCCTGATGTCATCAACCACCTTTTGACTACTAACCCTGGCAAAAGCCATCTAATAGCTCTTTTAAAGCGAGAGTAAAAATGAAAAGACAAACTAGCGAAAAAGCTTTTACGCAAAGTAGATCTTCTTAATTTTCTTTTCCTTCTTTTGTTCAATGGATTCAAGTTAGAGAAGATTTCAACAAAGAGACCTAAATAATTAATTCATATACACTCTAATTAAACTTCCAAATTCACCTATCTCATACAAAATGAGATAGGTAAACAGACCTTAGGAGAGAGTGTGCCAAAAAACACTCAAGTAATGTTGATGAAAGATCTCAGTGTGGAACTGGGATCAAATAAAGTTCTCAATGAAGTCAATCTTGCTATGCGTGCGGGAGAGAGGCTGGCAATTGTTGGTCCATCTGGCGCAGGTAAGTCAACAATACTTCGCTTACTAGCTGGATTAATATTACCTTCTAAAGGAAGTCTTCAAATATCAGGTATTGAGCAAAATTATTTAAGGCTTGATCAAAACGATCCTCCCGATGTGAGATTAGTTTTTCAAAACCCAGCCTTATTAGCATCATTAACCGTTAGGGAAAATGTAGGTTTTTTGCTTGAAAAACAGAAAGTTTTTTCCGAAGAAATTATCAATAAAAAAGTCATAAATTGTTTACAGAAAGTAGGCTTATATGATGTCGCAGAAAAATTTCCAAATCAACTTAGTGGAGGGATGCAAAAAAGAGTAAGTTTTGCTCGTGCTTTAATTAGTGACTCCAAAAAAGTGAAAGACTCTATTCCTCTTCTTCTATATGACGAACCAACTGCTGGTTTAGATCCAATAGCTTGCACTCGAATTGAAGATCTAATTATTAAAACAACTGATGCTGCGGAAGGCTGTTCAATTGTAGTAAGTCACGTTTCAAGTACAATTGAAAGAACAGCTAATAGAGTTATTTTGCTTTACGATGGAAAGTTTAAATGGGATGGATCTATAGATCAATTTAAACAAAGTGAAAATTCCTATGTAAAACAATTTCGCACAGGCAATCTTCAAGGACCCATGCAACCTGAGGACTTATAAATTTATGCGTAGAAGTATACGAGATGCGTTTGTTGGATTTTCACTATTAGGTGGATTAATTATCTTTTCAGGAGCAATGCTTTGGTTAAGAGATTTTCGTTTAGGATCTAAAACCTGGGAGATATCTGCAAGCTTTAAAGATGCAAGTGGTCTTGCCAAGATGTCGCCAGTTACTTATAGAGGCATCATTGTTGGCTCTGTTCAAAAGATAAATTTCACCCCAAACACTGTTGAAACTAAAATAAAATTAAATAATGATAATCTAATTTTACCAAAACCTGTAATTGCTAAAATAGTTACAAGCTCAATGCTTGGAGGAGATGCTCAATTATCGCTAGTCTCATTAGGTAATTCATTAAATAGAAATGAACTAATTACAATCAAAAAAGATTGTCCCAATAAAAGAATTTTATGTAGTGGAGATAAAATTAAAGGTTTAGAAATGGTTAGTATATCTAGCCTAACAGAGGGTATAAACGGAATTATTGATGAAGCAGATAGACAGGCAATAGTAAATAAAGTATCTGAATCTATTCAACAATTTGATAGAACTCAAGCAAATCTGGATGAACTTGTTTTATTATCTAAATCAGAACTTATAAGGGCAAAACCTATAATTTCTGAACTAACGAAAGCTTCTATTCATTTAAATAATATTCTTGAAAGCCTCGATAATCCTAAGACTCTGAAAGATATTAAGGAACTTGCCTCAACCTCTAGTTCACTGACAAAGAAAATTGATCAAATGAGCTCAGACATGGGGAATATAATGGAAGACAAAGAACTTTTAGACGCTTTAAAAAAGGTGACAATAGGTTTGAGTAAATTATTTGATGACATATATCCTTAAAAAAAGAAACAGTTTCAGGTCACACTATTAATTGCATCCATTGCGATTGAGGCAATAGCTTTATCACTTGCCTTAGGTAATTGAACATATTTACCTCCAGACGCCTCAGCCAAGTCTTTACCCATTCCACTTGCAATAAACTTTCTTTCTGTATCAATTACAAGCAATTTGATACCAAGCGCTCGATAGCGCGAAGCGACATCAAGAACTTCTTGCTTCAAATCAGGAGGTGTCTCTCCCTCAAGGACTGGTTGACCTAATGAGGTACTTAAGGGAACGTTTCCTCTACCATCTGTAATTGCCACTACGACTACCTGGCCAAGATCTCCTGTCGCCAAAGCATTTGCTCCTACTCTTGCAGCTTGAGTTAATCCATGAGCAAGTGGAGATCCACCACCACATGGCATAGCCTCAAGTCGCCTTTTCGCAGCAGTAATTGATCTCGTTGGCGGAAGAAGAACTTCTGCTTGATCTCCTCTGAAAGGTATTAAAGAGACTTCATCTCTGTTTTCATATGCTTCAGTTAGCAAACGAATGACAGCTCCCTTGGCACTTTGCATTCTATTGAGAGCCATTGAACCACTTGCATCAACTAGGAAAATCACTAGAGCACCTGCTTTACGCTGAAGTAATTTTGCGCGCAAATCCCCTTCTTCAACAATAACTTTCCTATTTGGTTCTCTTTCCCTTCTGGCTTTCTGATAAGGCGCTGCAGCTCTTAAGGTTGCATCAACTGCAATTCTTCTAACAGGACCTCTTGGCAGAATTGGTTTTACATATCTACCTCTGTTATCACTTAACACAGCTGAACGACTTCCACTATTTCCACTTTTTGATTTGGTGGATGAAAACAATAACAAATCAGGATCAACAGCACATGCTTCTGGATCAAGCATGAACTCCTCAGGGATTGGAGGTGATGACTCTTGGTCTTGGTCCTCTTCCTGTTCTTCTTCCTGATCTTCTTCTTGTTCATTATTGTCATCAGATTCTTCAGGAGGCGGAGGGGGTGGCTGCTGATCTTCTGGTGCTGGAGGCTCCATTTCCTCTTCTGAGGGCATTTGCATAGCTCTTGGAGCAATTACAAGTCTTACTGCAGCCTTTAAATCTTCTGCGTCGACTAAATCTCTACCGCATAAAGCAGCATGAGCCTTTGCAACTCTTACTGCATAGAGCTCTGACCTGTGTCCCTCTACCCCTCCACGAATAGCTTCTGTAACTAAGTATTCAATTTGAACCTCACTGATTTGAACATCTGGGAGCCATTGCCTTGCCAACAGTAATTGCGTTGATAGAGATTCTGTATCTTCAGACCATTTCTTAGAAAAAGCTTCACTAGATTGACCATGTGCAATGGCAGACTGAGTTATTTCAACTCTTTGTTCATTTGTAATTAATTGATCTGCAGACAGCACTATTGCAAATCTATCCAAAAGATGGTCCCTCAATGCCCCCTCTTCAGGGTTGTAAGTGGCAATCAAAAGAGGTCGACAAGGGTGACTTAGGCTCAATCCTTCTCGTTCGACTCTATTTTCACCTGCCCCAACTGAAGCTAAAAGTAAATTAACAATGCCATCATCTAACAAATTCAATTCGTCTATGTACAAAACTCCTCTGTGAGCTTCAGCCAATAACCCTGGCTGAAATACTGGAGTTCCACTTGATAATGAAGCGGCAACATCCACCGCTCCAACAAGCCTATCCTCGGTTACTCCTAAGGGAACCTGAATAAAAGGAGCCGGAACAACCTTTTTAGGGATATTTTCTAAGTCATTAGTATTTTCCAGGCTTCCTATATTTTTTGTAAATAGCTTTTTAGTCAAATCATCCCACTCCCCTGAAAAAGAAGGATCTAAATTTCTACCTGCTGGATAAATAAATGAATCATCATCACGATCATTATTAGCTAATTTTTCTAAATCAATTATTTCAATAGGAGGGAGAAGCGCATGTAACCCTCTAGCTAAAACAGATTTACCAGTACCACGACCACCAGCAATTATCACTCCTCCCAAAGCTGGATCAACTGCGGCGAGCATCAAAGCAAGCTTTAAAGTTCCATGGCCTGTAATTGCAGCCAAAGGAAAAGAACGATTAGCTCTATCCATGACAACAGTGTCTTTTGAAGCCGAAGACATCTTGTTGTTATTCAATCCACTGGAAACCATAGGGTTGGATAAATCAAGCAAATTTTTAAAAGTCTTTTAATATTCGCATGACTTATGCAAAACAAAAAACAGAATTGAAACTCGTCATCTCAATAGGCGCAAATATCCCTGGCATTCATGGAGATCCCATAAGAACAATAGCTGCCATGAGGCCGGAAATAGAAAAAAGCATAATTGATTGGAATATTGCTTTAAATTGCCCAAAAATCGACTCTCAAAATATTGATAAGTCTTTATCTTTTCAATGGGCACCTCTATTTGAGACTGCTCCTTTAGGGGGGGCAGTTGATCAACCAAACTTTATTAACACCGTACTTGTTGTTGAGGGAGAGGATTTTGCCTCAGTAACCCCAAATAAAAAAGCAGCTATCTGTTTAATGAAAAAATTTTTAGAATTAGAAAGAATTGCGGGGAGGAAAAGAGAAAAGGCAGAAATTGTTTGGGGCCCAAGATCTTTAGATATTGACTTCATTTCTTGGGGAGGACTGCACATAAATACAGAAACTCTTATTTTGCCTCATCCAAGATTAAGTGAAAGAAACTTTGTTTTAATTCCCCTTGCAAAGGTTTTATCAAAGTCTCAAGGGGAACCCAAACGTATCAATTCTCAAAACATTTGGCCTGAATAAAACTCGTAACAAAAATCACCTGCCTTTTCTAAAAGAATCAGTCATCCTATATGAATAGAAAAAAATGTATGTCTATTCCCGGACCCGAACCCTCAGAAATTATTGAGACAAAAGCATGTCTAGATGCAAAAAAAATTCGTTTTGAAATTAATAAATTTCTTTTACCCAATTCAATGGAGGGTGAATTTGGGGTCATTCGACATCCAGGAGCTGCCTTAGCAGTACCAATAACAGATTCCGGAGAAGTCGTTATTCTTCGTCAATACAGATTTGCTTGCTCGAGAAGAATTCTTGAGTTTCCAGCAGGAACCTTAGAAACAGGAGAAAGCCCACTAGAATCAATAAAAAGAGAAGTTCAAGAAGAAAGTGGTTACTCAGCAAAAAAATGGGACAATCTTGGAGAAATGCTTCCTTGTCCAGGATATTCAGACGAAAAAATTCATCTTTTTCTTGCAAGAGATTTAACTAAACTTAATCAGAAGCCTGAGGGCGATGAAGATGAAGATATTGAAGTATTAAAAATTACTCCCGAAAAGTTAAATGAAATTATTGCAAGTGGAGAAGAACCACTTGATGGGAAAACCATTACTGCATGGTTCAGAGCATGTCAAATCTTGAATAAAAAATGACAAAGTTTCGATCAATATTTTGGCATAGAAGAGATCTAAGAATTGAAGACAATATAGGTCTATTTCAAGCATCTAAAAATTCAAAAGACCTTATAGGAGTTTATATTCTAGATCCCAATCTTTTAGATATCAATAGAACTACATCTGAGGCGAAAAATTGGTTTTTGGGCGAAAGCCTTTTAGAACTCCAAAAAAATTGGAAAAAAAGAGGCAGTCGTTTATTAATATTAAATGGAGACCCTATTAAATTAATTTATAAATTAGCGGACTTAATTAAAGCTGATTGTATTTACTGGAACGAAAATATTGAGCCCTATGAAATCAATAGAGACAAGCTAATTACAGAACTACTTTTAAAAGAAAAAAGAAAAGTATATACATTTTTAGATCAATTACTTGTCAATCCAGTTAATATCAAAACAAACAATTATGAACCTTATAAAGTATATGGACCTTTTTATCGTAAATGGATTGATATAATCAATAAGAGCAACATAGGAAATAATAATTCAATAAAAATCTCAAGGACAGCTGAAAATTTCCGAGGTCTAAATAAAAAATCATTATTATCAATTCAAAACTCAGAGTTGAACTATTGCATTACAAAAGAAAGTAAATATATTAGTGATTTACTTTCTTCAAATAGATTTAAGGATACTAATCTTTGTCCTTGCAAACCAGGAGAATCTGAATCACTAAAGCAATTAAACTTTTTCATAAATTCAGGAGTGATAAATTCATATAATCAAGCAAGAGATATTCCATCTTTAGAATCAACTTCTAATCTAAGTGCTGCTTTAAGTTTAGGGACAATAAGTTGCAGGGCAGTATGGAACGGGGCTCAAAAATCAAAAAACATGGCGACTAACGAATATCAAATTAATTCTATTTATACATGGATAAAAGAACTTGCATGGAGAGAATTTTATCAAAACGCTCTCATTAATTTCCCAGAGCTTGAAAAAGGTCCATATAGAAAAAAATGGTTAGATTTTCCATGGCAAAATAGACCTGCTTGGCTGGATGCTTGGGAGAATGGATTGACCGGTATCCCAATAGTCGATGCCGCAAT